>JBCCGJ010000032.1:0-29718 GCA_039029335.1 Actinomycetota bacterium
GCCGTCACCGGTGTGGAACCAGCCCCCCTCGAGGGCCTCGGCGGTTGCGTCGGGATTCTCCCAGTACGCCTCAAGCACGTGGTTGCCCTTGGCCAGCAGCTCACCCGACTCGCTGGTGGTCATGGTGATGCCGATGGCCGGGGCACCCGCCCGGCCGAGCCTGCGGGCCCGGTCCCCCGGCGTGAGGTCATCCCACTCGTCCCGGGAGCGGCTGATGGTCAGCAGCGGCGCGGTCTCGGTCAAGCCGTAGATCTGGATGAACTCCCAGCCGAGCTCGGTCTCCATCCGCTCGATCGTGGCGGTCGGCGGCGGGGCACCGGCCACCACCATCCGAACCTTGCCCCGGCCGGGGATCTCGCCGTCCCAGTCCGCGGCGGCGTCCAGCACCGCGGCACACACCGCGGGGGCGCCGCACATCAGGGTGACCCCGTGCTCCTCGACCCGGCGAAGGATCTCCGCCCCGTCGACCTTGCGAAGCACCACATGCTTCACACCCATGCCGGTGACGGTGTAGAGCATGCCCCACCCGTCGCAGTGGAACATCGGAAGGGTGTGGAGGTAGACGTCCCGGTCGGTGACGCTGGTGTGCCACCCGAACGTCACGGCGTTTGTCCACCTTGCCCGATGGGTCTGTTCGACCCCCTTCGGCCGGGCCGTGGTTCCCGAGGTGTAGTTGATCGAGGCGGTTGCATCCTCATCCGGTGTCCACGGTTCCGGCTGACCGTCCCGGCCGTACCAGTATCCGTCGCTCTCGGCCCCCATCACCCATTTGTGCTTGCAGTCCACGTCAGCAAGCGCGTCGGCCAGCTCCGGGTCGATGAGGAGCGCCTCGGCACCGCAGTGCTCGACGATGTACGCCACCTCGTCCGCACTGAGCCGGAAGTTGATCGGAACAAAGACCCGCCCGTTCCCGCTCACCCCGTAGAACGACGTCAGCAACCGGGCGGAATTGTGCGACACCATGGCCACCCGGCCCCCCATCGGGATACCGAGCTCGTCCATGGCCACGCCCATCTGGCGGCGGATGTCACCCAGTTCGGCATAGGTTATGTCCGGCAGGGGCGGGGCGACCTGGTCCGGCTCGTCGACGATGGCAACCCGATCCGGGTACACGGCCACCGCTCGATCCAGAAAGTCGTTGATCGTCAATGGGACCTTCATGGGCTTCTCCCCTACGGAGCCGTTTCACCGGCTCATGTTGTTCCGTTGCCCGGTAAATCTAGCGGCCGGGGCCCATCGAGTTCCATCCCCGGACCTCACCGGCCGAGTAGCTGCCGCAGAGTCGTCAACTTGGCACCACCGCAACCGATACGTGATCCATGTTTCCCGTGGCACCCCCCGTCGAGGGTAAGGACTGGCTGACGACACCACCGATCAACTGGTCCGACCTGAAGGGTCGCGTCGTTGTTGTCCTGTTCTGGTCATTTGGGTGCGAGGCGTCTCTGCTGGCGCTCCGGGAGCTCGCCGTGCTGCAGGAGACATGGCGGGAGGCGGGAACCGACGACGAGGTTGCCGCCATCGCCGTCCACACCCCCCGATTTCCGTACGAGGACGATCAGACCCTGGTTCGCAGCGCGCTGCTTCGACATCGGATCGAGCAGATCGTCGTTCACGACCCGGAGTACCGCACGTGGAACCGCTACAACCCCGAGGGTTGGCCGGCCGCCGCCGTCGTGAACCGAAAGGGCCGGGTGGTCGGCATCGGTGCCGGCGCCGGTTCGCTTCGTCAGGTTTCCGAAGTCGTGGCCACCGAGCTGGCCCAGGAACGCCGGCGGGCCGAACGACCGATCACCGGTTCGACCGGTCCCCTGCCCCAGCCGACACTCCCGGCCAGGCAGGCCGTCGCGGACTCGACCCTGTGTTTCCCGTCCGGTGTGGCGGTCACCGAATCCGCTCGGGTTGTGGTTTCCGATAGTGGCAACGATCGCTTGATCATCGGTGACCTGGACTCGGATCTCCGGACCCTGCGTCCCACCATCGAGATCACCGACATCGAGGACCCCGGCGCGGTGGCCTGTGCGTCCGACACGATCATCTACGCGATCGAGCGGGGCACCGGCTCGGTGATGCAGGTTGACTTGGAACACGGCACGCTCGACGTCCTGGCTGATGACGAGCTGACGGTACCGACGGCACTTGCCGTTGACCGGGATGGCAGCCTGGTGGTTGCCGACGCCGGCCGCGAGCAGCTGATCAGGATCAGCGGCGACGGCGACGGCCGGGTCACGATCGGGGCCATTGCCGGATCGGGGCGTTCCGGAACCGCTGACGGGCCCGCGGTGCGGGCCGATCTGGCGCAACCCGCCGGCCTCGCCAGGACCGACAGCGGTCTTGCGTTCTGCGATGCGGCGTCCAGCAACCTCCGTCTGCTGAGCGACGCCGGCGAGGTGGTGACCGTCACCGGCAACAGCTTCTACGACTGGGGGCTCGTCGACGGGCCCGCCCGTCGAGCCAGGCTGCAACGGCCGACCGGGGTCTGCGCGATGGACGACGGCTCGTTGATCGTCGCCGACTCCGGCAACAACCGCCTTCGCCGACTGGCCGGCCGTAAGGTCACCACCCTTGGACTCGCCGGACTTGAGCAACCGACCGCCGTAGCCGGGCTGGCGGACGGCCGGGTGCTTGTTGTCGACACCGGCCACCACCGGCTGGTCGTCGCGGACGTCAACCGCAGGACCGGATGGCCGGTTGCCGTCTACCCGGCGGTCATGACCTCGGTGTGGGAACCATCACCGGACCTCACCTGAGCCGGCCAAGTCCGGAAGCCGTCAGTTCTCGAGCGGTTTGACGATCGAGGCGATCTCGTCCAGTTCGGTGTCCCAGTCGTCCGGTTCGATGGTGGGAATCATCACGAACTTGGAGAAACCGACGTCAACGAATCGGCCGATCGCCTTCTCGATCTGGTCCTTCGTCGGGATGATCTCATCCGGATCTGCGTCGGGGTTTCGTTTGTCCAGGATGGCCCGCATCGTGTTGGGCAGCGGGTCCGCAGTCGCCCGGTACGGGATCAGCGCACCGAAGTGGCCGTCCTCGATCTCCCGATCGTTCTCGTCGGCGACCTGCTCGATCACGGTCCGGGCTTCTGCGACCTGACCGGCGGTGCAGAACGACGGCAACCAACCGTCGGCATGCCGGCCGACCCGCTTCAGCTCAAGCGGGGCGATGCCGCCGAGCCACACCTCGAGCGGGGTCTGCTTGGGTTTCGGTTTGATCGTCACGTCGGACACCTGGAACCGCTTGCCCTCGTGTGTGACCCCGTCCTCCAGCCACAGCCGCTTCATCAGCGGTAACGCCTCGTTGAACCACGCCCCCCGTTCCCGTCGGTCGACCCCGAACGCCTGGTGCTCCGCCGAGTCGGCGACCCCGAGGCCGAACGCCGGGAGCAACCGTCCCCCCGACAGCTGATCCAGGCTGGCCAGGGATTTGGCCAGGACCACCGGGTTCCGACCGGGCAGGACCATCACCGACATGCCGACCTTGAGTTTGGTGGTCCGTGCGACGGCGAAGGCCATGCCCACCAGCGGATCCGGGCAGTCGCCGCTGAGGCGCTCGGACAACCACAGGGAGTCGAACCGGTTTCGTTCCAGCGCGTCGACCAGCTGGACGAACCTGTCCCGTTCGTTCGTAGCGTTTCTGGTTCCCAGCCCGTAGCCGATCCTGATTTTCATAGCCACCAGCCTGCCCGATGACGGACCGGTTGTGCGAACCGACGGGACCCGGGGCTGACGGCTACGGACGGTTGGTCATCGGTACCCGGCAAAGACCTCGGAGAGCCACCCGTTGGTGAACGTCCGCCACGGGTCGGTACGGGCCATGAGCCCGAGGAAGTCGTCCAGGCGATCGAATCCACCCAAGTCGAACTGTCGAGGATCAAAGACCTTGCCCCAGTGCGGCCGTGGCGACAGACCGGACAGCGCATCTGCGACCGTCCTGGCCGCGGCGTTGGCCGCATCGACATCGGGGATCCAGGTGAAGTGGAGCGCCAGCGACGGCCTGCCGTGGCTTTGACTCAGCCACAGATCATCTGCGGCGACGGTCCGGAGCTCACTCACCAGCAGCACGTCCTTCAACCGGTCGCCGATGCGGGACATCGCCCGGATGGCCGCGGCGCCGTCTGCGAGGTCGACGAAGTACTCGGTCTGGATCTCCTCACCGGCACTCGGGGTGAAGTCCATCCGGAAGTGGGGTAGGCGATCGGCCCAGGAGCCCGGCACCCCGAGCTGGTCGGTGCAGGGTTCCGGATCGATGGCGGCGATCGGATGCAGCTTGGTCTCCGCCGGTCTGCCGGGGATCGTCACGGGCTCCTGCCCGGCCCGGTACTTGAACCAGAGCTGCTCGGCCGTCGCCTGCCATCCGGTGAATGCGCTGACGCTGTAGCCGGCGGCAAAGATGGTCTCCAGGTCGACGGCCAGCTGCTCCAGCGGCACGTCGAGGGTGATCCGCTGGGCAACCTGGAAGGCCGGGACGACATCGAGCGTCACGGTGGTCACAACGCCGAGCGCTCCCAGGGACACCACCGCTCCTGCGAAGTCCGGATCGCCACGCCGGAACGCCTGCGACGTGCCGTCAGCCGTGATGAGGGTGAGTGCGGCGACGGCGGTGGCCAGGTTGCCGTTGCCGGTTCCGGAGCCGTGGGTGCCGGTGCTGACCGCACCGGCAACGGAGATGTGGGGAAGGGACGCCAGGTTGTGCAGCGCAAGCCCCTCCTGCTCGAGCAGCCGGGCCAACCGGCCGTAGGTCATGGCTCCGTTGATCGTCACGGTCGAGCGGTCCTCGGAGACGACAAACCGCTCGGGAAGACCACCGGTGTCCACGATCGTCTCCGCGACGGCGATCGGGTTGAACGAGTGGCCGGAACCGACGGACCGGACCGTGACGCCGCCGTCCGTTGCCGCGGTCACCAACTCCCTGAGTTCCCCCTCGGTGGTGGGCCGGACGACCGCACCGGGAGGAAACCGAACGTTGCCCGCCCAGTTTTGCTCCATGGCTCGATCGTAGGGCCGGCCATCGACCGCTGCCGGTCAACCGGCGATGGCACCAGCGGCCCGATGGCCGGGCCCGGGAGTCAGCGGGCCTTGGCCTCCAGCCGCCTGGCGTGAAGAATCGGCTCGGTGTACCCCGACGGTTGCTCGACCCCGGAGAGAACCAGGTCGCAGGCGGCCCGGAACGCCGGGCCGGAGAAGTCCGGGCTCATCGGCTGATACAGCGGGTCGTCGGCGTTCTGTCGATCGACGACCGCCGCCATTTTTTTCATGGTCTCCACGACCTGGGTGTCGTCGACGACGCCGTGGTGGAGCCAGTTGGCCATGTGCTGGGACGAGATCCGGCACGTCGCCCGGTCCTCCATGAGACCGACGTCGTTGATGTCCGGCACCTTCGAACAGCCGACCCCGTGATCGACCCATCGGACCACATAACCGAGAATGCCCTGGGCGTTGTTGTCCAGCTCGGCCTGCACCTCATCCGCCGACCACTCGGTGGACGGTGCGAGCGGGATGGCCAGCAGATCGTCGATGGACGCCCGCGGCCCGTCCGCCGTCAGGGTGTCCAACAGCTCCCGCTGCCTGGCGTGGACATCGACCCGGTGATAGTGGGTCGCGTGGAGGGTGGCGGCGGTCGGCGACGGTACCCAGGCGCAGTTGGCACCGGCGGCCGGGTGGCCGATCTTCTGGTCCAGCATGTCGCCCATCAGATCGGGGGCGGCCCACATACCCTTGCCGATCTGGGCCGTGCCCCGCAGGCCGCAGGCCAACCCGACATCGACGTTCCAGTCCTCGTAGGCCCCGATCCAGCGCTGCGCCTTCATGTCCGCCTTGCGGACCATGGGACCGGCCAGCATCGAAGTGTGGATCTCGTCCCCGGTCCGGTCGAGGAACCCGGTGTTTATGAAACAGACCCGGGACTTCGCAGCCCGGATGCACTCCTTGAGGTTCAGGGTGGTTCGGCGCTCCTCGTCCATGATGCCGATCTTGACCGTGTTGGGCTCCAGGTCGAGCATCTCCTCGACCCTGGTGAAGATCTCGTCGGTGAAGGCCACCTCATCCGGTCCGTGCATCTTGGGTTTGACCACGTAGACCGAGCCGGTTCGGGAGTTCCGCTCCCCGCCGGTCTTGGCCAGATCGTGTTTTGCACACAGCACGGTCACGGCGGCGTCGAGCAGCCCCTCGGGGATCTGACTGCCGTTCCCGTCCAGAACGGCAGGCGTCATCATCAGATGGCCGACGTTCCTGGTCAGCAGGACCGCGCGACCGGACCGGACCACGCTTGTGCCGTCCGGGGCGGTGAACGTCCTGTCCTCGGCGAGGCTTCGGGTGAAGGTACGGTCGCCCTTCGTCACCTCTTCGGTCAGGTTCCCGGTCATCAGCCCAAGCCAGTTGTGGTACGCCAGCGCCTTGTCCTCGCTGTCGACCGCAGCAACCGAGTCCTCACAGTCGATGATGGCGGTGAGGGCCGACTCGATGACCAGGTCGGCCACGCCGGCTGCGTCGTCCGAACCGACGTTGTTCTCCGGATCGACCACGATTTCGATGCCGAGGCCGTTGTGCTCGAGCAACACGCTGGACGGCGCGGCCGGGTCACCGGTGTAACCGGCAAAACACGCCGGTTCGGCAAGCGCCGCGGTTCCGCCGTCACCGAGCTCCACCACCACTGCACCGTCGACCACCCGGTAGGCGGTGGCGTCGGCGTGGGATCCGGACGCCAGCGGCACGGTGTCGTCCAGGAACCGCCGGCCCCAGGCGATCACCCGCGCGCCGCGGGCCGGGCTGTAGGGGCCGGGTTCCGGCAGATCGCCGAGGGCGTCCGTGCCGTACAGCGCGTCGTACAGCGAGCCCCAGCGGGCGTTTGCCGCGTTCAGGACGTACCGGGCGTTGGTCACCGGCACCACCAGCTGTGGGCCCGGCACCGACGCGATCTCCGGATCGACGCCGGTTGCGTCGATGGTGAAGTCCGGTCCTTCGGGTACCAGATATCCGAGTTCCTCGAGAAACGCCCGGTATGCGGCAGGGTCGTTCGGTTGGCCGGCGTGTTCCCGGTGCCAGCCGTCTATTGCGGTCTGCAGTTCCTCGCGGCGGGCCAGGAGCTCGGCGTTCTGGTGACCGAATCGGGTCACCAGAACGGCAAAGTCGGCAAAGAAGCGGTCCGAATCGATGCCGGAGCCGGGCAGCGCCTCGTTTACAAGAAACGCATGGAGTGCGGCCCCGTAGGCCAGACCGTGCTCGGTGACTCTGGTTTCGGAAGGTTCTGGGCTCATCTGCTCCGCTCTCACTCGAAATCGCCGTCGCTGGGCTCGGCTCACTGTAACGGTGTTGGGTTGTTAACAGTCAACAAAACCCGTCGTGCGCTAGTCTGGTAGCCGTGGTGCTCAGCCTGCAACACACCGATCTGGCCACCGCGGTCACCCAGTCGCTTCGGGAGGCGATCGTCTCCGGTGAGTTGGCCGCGGGCACCCGTCTGGTGGAGACCGACCTCGCCGCCCAGTTCGGTGTCAGTCGCGGCCCGATCCGGGACGCCCTCGTCGAGTTGCAGCACACCGGTCTGGTGGAGCTCCGGGCCAGGAAGGGCAGTTTTGTTGCGTCCTTCACCGCGTCCGACGTCGCCGAGATTTACAGCCTCCGCAGTGCATTGGAGGCACTGGCCGCCCGGCAGGCCGCAACGACCGGGGTCGACGCGGCGGCGATGGCCGGCCTGCTCGACGATCTGGCGGCGGCCAACCGGACCGGGGAGGGCACCAGGATCGGCGCCGCCGACATGGCGCTCCACCGCGGCATCGTGGCGGCGGCCCGGAACCGCAGGCTGCTGGAGGCGTGGGAACACCTCGCCGACCAGACCCTCCTGATGCTGATCGGTTTGAGCCGACTTGACTCCGACATCCAGGGCGTTGAGGCCCATCGACAGATCGTCGATGATCTGGTGGCAGGTCGGGCCGATGAGGCGGCCGCCGGCGTGATCGCCCACCTGGACACGGCCAGACGCATCGTGGTGGGACGTTACGAACAGTAGCTTTTTGTGGGGCTATCATGAGGTGCGTTCGGCGGCGGGCCGAATCATCGATTGGTGCCGGAACGTCCCGGCGGATACGGCGCCTCGCATCCAACCGAGCTGGCAACCCGAAGTCATCTATGCAGTGCCCTGTCAGCAGGTTCGGCCGGCAGGATCGATGAACGGATTTCGACGAACGTGACCTGGCAATCGGCAATCGACTGCCGGGTCCGTCGCAACAGCTCGGTGGGGATGGCTACAAGAGACGGAAGCAGACGGTGACCGGCACCTCGTCAATCGGCGTCCCGGTGAGCTTCGGGTCCGGTCGCGTCCTGTCACCGATGCAGCGGGCGCTGTGGGCGTCCCAGCTCAACACCCCGAATGCACCGGTCCAGAACATGGCCCGGCTCACCCAGATCCACGGCACGATCGACCCGGATCGCCTGGCAGGCGCCTTTCTGCAGGTGGTGACGGCATCCGACGTGCTTCGCACCAGGGTCGGCGGGCCGGGGGCCGAGATCTCGGTGATACCCGTCGACGAGCTCCCCGGCACCGAGATCATCGAGCTTGCGGCCGACGCGGTTCTCGATTGGGCGGAGGAGCGGGCCGGACGAACCATTGACCTGTCGGTCTGCGGCTACGACAGCGCCATCGCCCGACATCCGGACGGAACGGTGAGCTGGTTCCTGTCCATGCACCACGTCATCACCGACGCCAAGTCCGCTTCGCTTGTCCTGCAGGCAACGGCCGAGGCCTACTTCAGCGCGCCGGACAACCGGACCAACGGCGACAGCGTCACCACCGGGACGGTCCGGTCCGGGACGGGGCCGGCCGACGCGGACCACGAAGACACCCCGAGCACCCGCACCGTTGACCCCGGTCGCTCGTACTACGCCTGGGCACGACAGGTGACACGCTCGCTCGACAACCCGACAAAGAAGCGCATCATCCGGGCGATCAACCACTGGCAGAGCCGCCAACCGGCGCCCCGGATCGGTCGCCTGTACCGGGCCAACGACGGGTCAACACCGGACGCGGTGAAGGTCCCGCTGGCCCTCGATCAAACCCTTCAGGCCGACATCGAGGAGCGGTTGACCACCGACTATCGCCTCCTCACCGATGATCTGGCCTGGTCCGCCCTGCTGACCACCGCCATGGCGCTCTATCTGCATCGGGTCGGCGGTGCCGACCGGTTCTCGATCGGCCTGCCGGTCCATCACCGGGCGGGCAAGGAGACCGCCGAGCTGATCGGTCCGACCATGGAGGTCTTCCCGGTCGACATCTCGATCGAGGACGGGGACACGAACCGCACCCTCCATGAGCGGGTGGCCGAGTCGATCGTCGCCACCTTGACAAACGCCATCCCCGGTACCAGTCCGTCCGCCGACTACGAGGCGGTGGTCAACGTGATCCCGCCCCTGACCGATCAGGGTTTCGGCCCGCTCGACATCACCACCACCCGCCTTCATTCCGGCGCCATCGACGCCGGCCACCTGGTGAGAATCCAACGGACCGTCTATCCCCGGGTAACGGCCGGTGAGGGCCCGCTCGCCGGGTTCGAGCTCGCCCTGGACATCGGCAACGGCGGTGCCGATCCGGTCCACCGGGAACGGGCCGCAGGCCATTTCACCGCCATCATCGCGGCGATGGTCGCCGACCCGGACGGCCTGATCACGGCGGCTGACCTCTGCGGACCGGCGGAGCAGGGCCTGATCGGCCGATGGGAGACCGCAGCGGATTTCCCGGATGAGACCCCGCTTGTCGGTGATCGGATCGGACCGGCCCTGTCGAACCGCGCCGACCCGGCAATCGAGGACCGCACCCGTTCGCTCACCGGGTCGGAGCTGCTGGCGTGGGCCACCGACATCGCCGTCGGCCTGCAGGACCGCGGCGTCGGGGCCGGGGTTCGGGTCGGGATCGACCTGCCCCGATCGGTCGAAGCGGTGGCGGCCATCCTCGGTGTCCACCTCGCCGGAGGTTCGTTCGTCCCACTCGATCAAAACCTGCCGAGCGAGAAGCGGCAGCGGCTGCGCGACCGGGCGTCCTGCCTGCTCACCGTGTCCTCCGCGGAAGACCTCCGTGGCCTGGCGGACGCCGGCGCCGGCGCGAACGAGACCAACCTCGGCCAACGCCGTCCCGAAGACGAGGCGTACCTGCTCTACACCTCCGGCTCCACCGGCGAACCGAAGGGTGTGCCCATCTCGGATCTCGGGCTCGCTCGGTATCTCCGTTTTGCGGAGCAGACCTACGTCGACCAGGACATAGCCCCGCCGGTCGCCCCGCTGTTCAGCGCCCTCACGTTCGACCTGACGATCACCACCCTCTTTGTTCCGCTGCTGGTCGGCGGGCGATTGATCGTGATCGAACCGAACGGCGCGGCCGGACTGTCGGCCATCGCCGCCCGGCCGGAGATCACCTGGTGCAAGGCCACCCCGTCCCACCTGGAGATCCTGGCCAGGCTGCTGCCGGAGGGCCACCAGCTGCGGACGCTGATCGTCGGCGGTGAGGCGTTCGGCACGCCCTTGGCCGCCCGGCTCCTGGCCGCCAATCCGGACCTGGCCATCTTCAACGAGTACGGCCCGACCGAGGCGGTTGTCGGCTGTATGGACTACCGGGTCGAACCGGAGCTGCTCCCCCCCCAGCCGGACGTGCCGATCGGCGGTCCGGCCCCCGGCGTGACGCTTCGCATCGTCGACCGCCACCTGCAGCGGGTCCCGATGGGTGCCCCCGGTGAGCTGCTGATCGCCCACGAAGGCCTCACCACCGGCTACCTCGACGACCCGGCAACCCAGGGGACTACCGCCGGCGACGGGCCCTTCGTCACGATCGACGGCACCCGGTTCTACCGTTCCGGAGACCTGGTCCGGCTCCAGGACGAGACCCGGTTGGTCTACCTGGGCCGACGTGACGAGCAGGTCAAGGTCGGCGGCATTCGCTTGGAACCCGTCGAGGTGGAAGCGGCGCTTGACGCCCACCCGCTCATCGAACGATCCGCGGTCCGGTTGTGGTCCCCGACGCCCGCCGCACCGACGCGGCACTGCGTCCGCTGCGGCCTGCCGGACAACATCCCCGGCATCGACTTCGACGCGGACGGGGTCTGTCGGACCTGTCACGACTTCGACCGGGTCGAACCGATCACCACCAGCTGGTTCAAGACCCCTGACGATCTGGTCGCCAAACTGGCCGAGGTCCGAGCGCGGGCCACCGGTGACTACGACTGTGTCCACCTGCTCAGCGGCGGCAAGGACTCCACCTATGCGCTGTACCAACTGGTGGAGCTGGGGTTTCGGCCGTATGCGTTGACGCTCGACAACGGCTTCATCTCGGAGGGGGCCAAGGAGAACGTCCGACGGTCGGTGGCGGAGCTGGGGATCCCCCACGAGTTCGCCACCTCGGACGTCATGAACGAGATCTTCCGGGACTCCCTGGAACGCCACTCGAACGTCTGCCACGGGTGCTACAAGACCATCTACACGCTGGCCACCAACCGGGCCGCCGAATTGGGGGCACCGCTCATCGTCACCGGCCTCTCCCGAGGGCAGCTGTTTGAAACCCGGCTGATCCCGCAGCAGTTCACCGACGACCGGTTCGACCCCGAAGCGATCGATCGGGCGGTCATCGAGGCCAGAAAGGTGTACCACCGGGCCGACGACGGACCGAACCGGCTGCTGGACACCGAGGTCTTCCAGGACGACCGGATCTTCGAGCAGATCGAGTATCTGGACTTCTACCGCTACGTTGACGTCGAACTGGCCGACATGCTCGACTTCCTGACCGAACGAGCGCCCTGGGTCCGGCCGTCGGACACCGGCCGGTCGACCAATTGCCTGATCAACGCCGCAGGCATTCACACCCACCAGACCGAGCGTGGCTACCACAACTACGCGGTTCCCTACGCCTGGGACGTCCGCCTCGGTCACAAGACCCGCAACGAGGCCATCGAGGAGCTGGACGACCAGCTGGACCTGGTTGATGTGAACCGGATGCTGACGGAGGTGGACTACCAGCCCCGACCGCGGCAGATCCTGACGGCGTGGATCGAACAGCCGGACGGTGCACCCACCACGCCAAGTCCCACCGAGCTCCGGAGTTTCCTGGCCGAGTCACTGCCGGCCCATGCGATCCCCGCCGCCTTTGTGACCGTGGACGGCCTGCCGCTGACCGGGAACGGCAAATTGGACGCGGCGTCTCTGCCCGCCCCGGACCGGGTCCACCGCCCCGGCCCGATCGTTCAGCTCGTTGTCGCGACGCCGCTGGAACGGACGATCATCAACATCTGGGAGCGGATCCTCAAGATCGAACCGGTCGGTCCGGAGGACGACTTCTTTGCCCTCGGTGGTGACTCCCTCGCCGCCCTGGAGATGATCGTTGCGCTGGGTGAACAGCTGGACGATCACACCCTCGGCGAGGATCTGGCATTCACCCACACCTCACCTCGGAGCCTCGGCCAGGCGATCGAACTTCGGTCCGCGGAGTCGGCAGCGGCAGATGACGCCGGGACGCCCGCACGGCCGCCGGCCGAGTTTGTAACCGGCCCGGACGAGATTCCGGCCCGGTCCGTCGGCGAGCTGGCCATTCTGTTCGACCAGGCGGAACGACCGGGCGAGGTGATGTACAACGTCGGTCGGGTCTTCCAGGTCGAGGGCCGGGTGGACGCCGATGCCTTCGAACAGGCGCTCCGAACCGTCGCCGCCCGACAGCAGACGCTGATCTGGTCCCATGGCAACCCCCGCCGTCGGCTTGATCCTCATCGGGCCGTCGCGGTGACCACCGCGGTGGACCCGGTGCCGGTGGCGGACCTCGGCGACGCCGCGGCGTCCGTGCACCGGCGTCCGTTCGACCTGGAGAACGGGCCGCTGCTCCGCTGCCTGATCCAGCCGCTGGACGACGACACCACCGCGGTGGTCCTGGCCATCCACCATGCGTCCGGCGACGCCGCGAGCTTTACCACCCTGTGGACCCAACTCGACGCCGAGCTGCACCCGGGACCAGACGATGCGGCCACCGACCGGTCGGACCGCTCGGCCGAACCGGCGATCGACTACGCCGGCTTCAACCGCTGGCAGCAGGAACACATCGGCCAACAGCAGGCCGACTACTGGCTGCAGGCGTCAGGCACCGAACCGGGGGCGGAGCTGGCCATCGCCCCGCCCGCCGAACCGCATATCGAACCGGACGGGTACCTGTTCAGAACCGCATCGATCACCTGGAGCCAGCTGCGGGCCGGCGCCTCAACCGGCCCGGCGGCGTTGGCGCTGGCCGCGGTCGGGGCCACCGTCGGTGCGTACAGCACAAGCGACGAGGTCGAGGTCGGCCTCATCACCTCGACTCGCAACCACCCTGCGGCAAAGGATCTGTTCGGCTACTTCCTGAACACGGTCCCGGTCCGGCTGCCCCAGTCCCCCGACCTCACCGACGGGGAGCGAACCGAGCGGGCGTCGGTGGCGATGGGCGAGGCCCTGGCCAACCGGGTCTACCCGACGGCCAGGATCGTCTCGGATCGGCGGGCCGCCGGACGGCCGACACCCAACCTCGACGTCCTCATGGCGTTCGACCAGGTCGAGACTCTGACGCTCGGCGGGGCCGCAACCAACCAGTGGGTGCTCCACAACGGCACCGCCGTATCGCCGCTCACGTTTTTTGTCGAGGTCCGCGGTGAGTCCATCGATATCAGCCTGGAACACCAGGGAGCGGTGATTCCCGCATCGGTGGCCGCAGACCTGCTCGAGTCCCTTGACCGATGGCTGCTCCGGCTGGCCGGGGTGCCTGCGGAAGAGCCGGACGATGCTCGGCCCGGCACCACACCAAGCGGCCTGCTCATCGGTCCGGAGCCGACCGACGGGCCATTGGTACTCGATCGAATCCGGGATCACCTCAAGCGGGCGGACGACGGTGCCGTTGCGGTGGCCTGTGGTGGCAGCACCATCACCTGGGCCGAACTGGCCCGGCGGTCCGGCGCCGTGGCTGCAGCGCTGCACCGTGCCGGCATCACCCCCGGGTCGCCGGTTGTGGTCTCGTTGGACCGCTCGGTGAACCTCGTGGCCGCCATGCTGGGTATCCACCTTGCCGGCGGGGCCTACGTGCCGATCGACCCGGGCTACCCCGCCGCCAGGCGGGAGCTCATCGCCGAGGCCGCCGGTGCATCGATCGGGATCGTCGATCGGAACGCCGAGTCCCCCTTCGCCATCCCGCTGGTCATCGATGAGGCGGGTATCGACGGACAACCGTGGGCCGACCTCGATGGGCCCTCCGCCGTCTCGACGTTCGCCCCGGACGATCGGGCCTATGTGATTTTCACCTCCGGCTCGACCGGTCGCCCAAGGGGGGTGCCGGTCACCCACGGGCAACTCTCGGCCAGCACCGACGCCAGGGCCGATGTCTACGACAAGCCACCCACCAGCTTCCTCATGCTCTCCAGCCCGGCGTTCGACAGCAGCATCGTCGGACTGTTCTGGACGCTGGCCGCCGGCGGCACGGTTGTCCTGCCGACCGAGGCCGAGTCCCACGACCTACGGGCCATCAACGGGCTGCTGAACGCCGGACCGTCCCACACCCTGATGGTGCCGACGCTCTACCGGGGTTTGCTGACGCTTCGCGACGCCGACGCCCGGTCCGGGTCCGCGGTGCCGGGCTGGGCGGACCGCGTGATCGTTGCCGGCGAGGCCTGCCCGCCGTCCCTTGTTGCAGCCCACCACCGGGCCGTACCGTCCTCCAGACTCACCAACGAGTACGGACCGACCGAGGCAACCGTCTGGGCCACCGCCCACCACTGCCTGGCCGGAGACCAAACCGTTCCGATCGGACCGCCGATTCCCGGCATCTGGATCGCCGTTGTCGACGACCGGGGAGTCATCCGGCCCCCGGGGGTCGTCGGCGAGCTGATCATCGGCGGCCGGAACGTGGTGGACGGCTACCTGGACGACCCGGACACCACGGCCGACCGGTTCGGGGTTCTCGAGCAGGCCGACGCGGCCCGGGCCGGTGTGGATCCGGCGACGGTCGACCGCTACGGCCGCCGGTACTTCCGCACCGGTGATCGGGCCGCCGTGATCGATGGAACGGTCTGGTTCCTCGGCCGTCGGGACACCCAGCTCAACGTCGGCGGGCTCCGGGCCGAGCCGGAGGACCTCGAAAACGCCCTCCTCACCGACCACACCTCCGCCGGGACGCCGAACCCGGCCGCCGCACTCACCGAGGTGTTGGTGACCGCGGTGGATGTCCGCCGGACGGAGGATCTGCTCGACACGCTGCCGGCCGAGGTGACCGGACCGGCCATGGCCGCCGCCGCAACCGCCGAGGATCCGGCCGCCGCACTTCGGGTTTTGCTGCTTCGAGCCGGAACCCCGGACCTCCGTATCGTCGCCCACCTCGAGGCGGCGGTTACCGACGATCGGGAGGTCGACGCCCTGGTGGCCGCGGTCCGGGCGCGGGCCGCAGCCGGACTCCCTGCCGCGCTTCGACCCACCCGCTACGCGGTACACCACCTCCTTCCCCGCACCCCGAACGGGAAGCTGGACCGGACCGCCGGTGCCGCGCTGCCCATCACCGCGCCGGGTACCGATCGGACGGCCGGAACCTCGCCCGAGTCGGATGGAGCGGACGGAGCGGACGGCAACAAGCCCGATGCCGCTCGCCCGGACGGTTCGACGGCCGGGACCGCGCCGTCGCCGGAGCTTGTCGCCGAGCTGACCACGGTCTTCGGTCGGACGTTGCGCATCGCCTCGTTCGGGCCGGACGACTCGTTTTTCGACAACGGCGGCCATTCGCTGCTGGCCATGGAACTGCTGCTGGACATCGAGGACCGCTTCAACGTTCGGTTGTCCACCGGCGCCCTCTACGATGCGCCGACCCCCGCATTGCTGGCCGAACGGCTGACCGACCGCACAACCACATCAACCCGTGGGTTCCTGGTACCGATCCAGTCGACGGGCACAAAACCGCCGATCTTCGCCGTCCACGTTCTCGGCATCGACTGTGCGTTCTTCCGCCCGCTCTCGGCGGAACTGGGCCCCGATCAACCGATGTACGGCCTCGGCCAGCCGACGGACGACCTTGACACGGTCGGTCCGACGGACGTCTCCGAGGTTGCCGCAGGCTACGCCGAGGCGATCCAGCAGGTTGCGCCGACCGGGCCGATCTCGCTGGCCGCGATCTCGCTCGGTGGTGTTGTCGCCTTCGAGCTTGCCCAGCAGCTACTGGCCGCAGGACGGGATGTCACGCTGCTCGCGCTCTTCGACGCCCTCGGACCCGACTCCCAGGCTTACCTCCCGTCGGTGCAGGAGCGGTTGCTCGCCCACTTCGATCGTGCGAAAGCCGACCCGGGCCGGTACCTCTCCGAGCAGGCGGAACACCAGTCGAAGCGGATGCAGCGGGCCAGCGAACGGGCCAACCTGGCGATCCGCAACCGGTTGAACCTCCGCTCCGGTCATCAGCTGGAAGTGCGCCGCTTCATCGAGGAGAACGTGAGCGCCCAGTCGGCCTACGTCTTTGATCCCTACCCGGGTGATCTGCTGGTCGTGAAGGCCGGCGACGACCCGTTCGCCGCCATGCAGCTGGCTGCCGGCATGGGCTGGTCGTCGGTGGCCTGCGGTTCCCTCACGGTGGCCGAGGCGCCCGGCGGACACCTGTCGATGATGGAGCCACCGAACGTCACAACGGTGGCCGACGCCTTCCGGGAAGCGCTCCGCACCGCGGAGACCGACGCGGCCGCCGGGGACGACCTCACCAGGACCGAGCGGCAACTTACCGCCGGCCTGCTCGCCGGTCGGTTGGCGGCCACGATCCCACCACTGGAACGGCGGAACGACCTCGGCCCCCGTTCGAAGCAGCTGGTGGCCGATACCGAAGAGTTGCTACGGACCCTGGCGACGGCAACCGCCGACCTTGGCCGGGACGTGACCGCCCGACTTGTCGCCGCAGGCCTCTCCGCCGACTTGGAGCCGCTCCCCCGCCATATCCAGCACGCCACCGCCTCGGTCCGGCTGAGCGCCGGCCCGGGCGATTCCGTTGGGCGGGGCGGACTGTTGTCCACCGCAACCACGGTGCTCCGCGAGCTGGGCTTCCATCAGGTCGGTCAGCCGGCACCGGGAGACGACCGGCGTACCGGTTCGGCTGAGACCGTGGTGAACTACGTGCGCAGGCAGGATGCCACCACCCGCGTCAGAATCATCCTGCCCGGTGAGCCCGCCGCCACCGACGGACTCACCCACCGGGCCACCAGACGAGCGCTCCGCCGTGTCCCGTTCACGACGCCCCGGCCCGGCGACAACCCGGGCGACGACGCCGACCTGGGCATCTTCCTCGGGACCCCCCTTGGGCTCATCCGGCCGCTGCTGGACTTCGCCGGGTTCGCCGACGGACAGCATCTGGTCGACCTGGGCTGCGGAGACGGTCGGGTGCTTATCGAAGCGACCCGATCATTCAACGGCAGGGCCACCGGGTACGAAACCAACCCGGAGCTGGTCCGACTGGCCAGAGCCGCCGTTGCCGAAGCCGGCCTCGAGGATCAGGTCACCATCGTCCACGGTGACGCGGCAACCGCAGACCTGTCCGATGCAAACCTGGTCTTCCTTTTCCTGCCGCCCGAGGTTGTCGGATCCCTGGTGCCGAGGGCCTTGACGAGTCTTCCGGCCGATGCGGCACTGCTGAACCACGAGCAGCTTCCCGTTCGGTTCCCGGTCCCGCCGGACCGCTCCGCCCTGCTTCTCGGTCCGGACCGGACGAACCCTGCGGCCTCCGGCATCACGGTGGCCAACCTGTGGCGGGCAACGGCCGGGAGATGACGGGAGGCGGGCCGGGCATCTAAGGTCGGCGCCATGTCCCCCGTCCTGTACGAGGTGCGCGACCACATCGCCACCATAACGATGAACCGCCCGGACGCCCGAAACGCCATAAACGGCGCCATGCGGGACGGCCTCAACGAGGCCTGGACCAACTTCCTGGAGGACGAGGACGCCTGGGTGGCGATCCTGACCGCCAGCGGCGACGTCTACTGCGCCGGTGCCGACCTCAAGGACGGGGCCGGGTCTGTCGGCACCTTTGGTGGCACGTTCTGGGAGAAACCAACGATCAATTCGTTCGAGAGTGGGCTTGAGCTCTTTAAGCCGACCATCGCCGCGGTGAACGGGCCGTGCGTCGGGTATGGCCTGACCGGCGTCCTCTTCTGCGACTTTGTCATCGCCGCCAGCAACGCCACGTTCTCCTACCCGGAAGTGGCCATCGGCATCCCGACCATCGTCGGGTCGATCCGGCTGCCCCAACGGATCGGTTGGGCGAACGCCATGGAGTTGCTGTTGACCGGCAAGCCGGTCGGGGTCGAGCGGGCGAAGGAGACCGGACTGGTGTGGCGGATCACCGAACCGGAGGACCTGATGACCGAGGCCATGGCCTGGGCCAGGACGCTGACCGAGGCCGCACCGCTGGCCCAGCGGGCGACAAAAGAGGTGGCATGGCGAAGCCGTGAACTCGGCTGGACCGAAGCGGTCCGGTTCGGCGAGACCATGCGCAAGGTGGCGGGGGCCACCGAGGACGCGACGGAGGGCCGCAGAGCCTGGGCCGAAAAGCGTAAACCGGATTGGAGAGGCCGATGAAGTTCGGACTGATGTTTGCCAACACCGGCACCTTTGCCACCGCGGATGGCGTGGTGCAGCTGGCCACCGCGGCCGAGGGTGCGGGGTTTGAGTCGATCTGGACCGTCGAGCACGTCATCTGGCCGACGGCGTACTCCTCGACCTATCCATACTCGGCGGACGGCAAGATGCCGGGTGACTACTCCGCCCCGCTACCCGATCCGCTGATCTGGTTGGCCTTTGCCGCGGCCAACACCTCGACGATCCGGCTGGCCACCGGCATCCTCATCGTGCCCCAGCGCAACCCGCTTGTGCTGGCCAAGACCGTTGCCACCCTGGATTCGCTCTCCGGTGGACGTCTTGATCTCGGCATCGGCGTTGGGTGGCTCGAGGAGGAGTTCGACGCACTGGGTGTGCCGTTCGCCGATCGGGGAGCCAGAACCGATGACTACATAGCAGCCATGCAGGCCCTGTGGGCGTCGGACGGGGCCAGCTACGAGGGCCGGTTCGCCAACTTCGCCGACGTGACCAGCAACCCGAAACCGGCAAACGGTACGGTCCCCATCGTGGTCGGCGGTCACTCGAAGGCCGCAGCGCGGCGGGCCGGTCGCCTCGGCGACGGGTTCTTCCCCGGCAAGGGATCGATCGCGGAACTGGCCGAGCTGATCGACGTCGCCCGGCAGACGGCGGCGGACAGCGGTCGGGACCCGGAGGCGGTGGAGATGACCGCGGGGCACCCCGGGCTGTTCGGTGACGACCCGGTCGGCGCCGCCGAGGAGCTGGCATCCATCGGCGTCTCCCGAAGCATCGTGCCGGCGTTCCTCATGATGCGGGGCGACGTTGCGGAGCATGCGGAGGCGATGGCCGAGAAGATCCTGCGGCCCTGCGCCGCCGTCTGACCGCAGCGCAGGCGCTCAGTAGCAGCCGGTGGCCCGGACGATGGTCCGGTCCGCAGTGGCGACGGTGGTCACCGACCGAAGGGTCGGTTCACCTTGCTGCCACCGCCCGATTGCGGTCTCCATCTCCAGCAGGTCGGTTGCGGTGTCCGCCGCCAGGTCGGCGGTCAGGCAGGTCCGGCCGCCGTCGTCCCAGACCACGTACTGATCGCCGCCCCATCCGGCAGCGGCCTGCTCGCCGAGCCAGAACTGCAACATCAGCTCACCGAGTGCCCCCTGGCTGAGCGTGGGCCCGTCGGCCGGGGGGACGGACAGGTCGGCGATGACCAGGTCGTCCTCGAACAGGTTCCCTTCGTGCAGGATCTCCTCGCTGGACACCGGGGCGACGGTCAGGCTGTCGTCGATGGCGTCCTCCCCGCCGACCTCCTCGAGCCGCTCGACGTAGCGCTGGCCGTCCACGTACGGCGACACCTGCAGCTGGATGATCACCTCGGGGAGGCTCCGCAGCCGGTTCAGGTCATCGACGGACAGCGAGCTGAACTCCTGGGCGTTCAGCGTCGCCTGATCCTCAGGGCTGAGCCGGTCCCGCCAGCGGTCCTCCAGCCTGCTGGCGTTTCCTTCCACCACGGCGATAAAGGCGTACTCCTGATCGTCGTTCTCATAGTCCGGGCGGTTGAGGTCGAACCACTGATCGTCGAAGGCGTGGACGAGCTCGTGGACCAGGATCGATTGGCCGAAGAGGTCGAACTCCCCGCCCCGGACCACCAGACGTTTGGTCTCCGGGTCGTAGAAACCGAGCACCCCGGATTCCAGCAGCGACCGGAACGCCTCAACCAGGTTGAGGTCGGTGGGGATGAGGCCGAGCGCCTTGAGCACCCGCTCGTCCTCGACGAGGTCCTCCTGGTACTCGTCGAAGTCGGAGAGCACAGCCTGATCGAACTCGGCGTCATCCAGGAGCTCGATGGTGGGGAACTCCTTGAACGGACGCCCTCGCTCCTGCTGCACATACGCCGCGGCGTCGCAGATCACCTGGTCGTACTGGGCGGGGCAGGCCACCGGCACCACATCAGAGCCGCTGTCCGATGGTGCGGCGTCCGGGGAGTCCTCCACGTCCGGGATCGGGTCCGGGACCGGGTCCGCATCCCGGTCCGCTCCATCGTCGGTCTCGATGTCGGTGTCGGTGTCCTCCGCGTCGGTGCCGGCGGCCGATGTCTCCGCCTCAGGCTCCGATTCATCGAGGTCCGGCGCCGCATCGGACGTACCGGCCGCCACCGGTTCGTCATCGGACCGCCACTGCTGGAAACCGAGCAACCCGGCGAGGACAACAACGGCGCCGACAACGGCCGCCACCGTCATCAGGGCACCTTCTCGCCGCCCGTTCCGACCGCTCGGCGGTTCCTCGGGAAGCATCGCCGGGTGCATACCCGGCGGCAGTGTCGCCGGATCCCAGTCCGGTCGTTGTAACGTCATCGGGTTCCTTCGCTCCTACCAGCGATCGAATGTCGGATTGCTCCGCCGTCAGGAGGAGATGGCAATACAATCTCCAGGGCAATCGATACCATTCAGCTACGTTCTCTCATCAGAGACCCATCGGCAGAATATGACACCAACTCTAGGCCCCACCTCACGGTCGGTGGCATCGGACAAGGGATCGAGTTGATCCGAGATTCGGATCAAGGGGGCACATGACAACCGACAATCTGGGCGAGCTGGCGGACCGCATTCGTCATCTGGCCAGAGTTCCCACCCTTCTGGTGGCCTGTGACTACGACGGGACGCTCGCCCCACTGGTTGACAACCCGATGGACGCCAAGGCGGACCGCGACTCGGTGGCCGCCATGCGCTCACTGGCCGAACAGGCCAACACGCACGTCACCGTGGTATCCGGGAGAAGCCTGCGGGATCTGGCAACCCTCTCCCGGCTGCCGGAGGAGATCCGGCTGGTCGGCAGCCACGGCAGCGAGTTCGATCTGGGTTTCTCCTCCCAGCTGGAACCGTCCCTGACCGAACTGCTGAGCACACTCGTGACCCAGGTCAGAGACTTGGGCCGAAAGCACCAGGCCATCGTCGAGGAGAAGCCGGCGGGGGTCACATTCCACTTCCGGGGTATGACCGAGGAGCAGGTTGAGGCCGCCAGGGAGGAACTGGTCCGCGGTCCGGCGGCGCTTGAGGGTGTCCACGTTCGCAACGGGCACGACATCCTGGAGTTCTCCGTCGTCGACACCAACAAGGGCACGGCGCTGGAAACCATCCGCCATCAGGTCGGCGCGTCGGCCGTTGTGTTTTTCGGGGACGACGTCACCGACGAGGACGGCTTCCGCACGCTCACCGGACCGGACGTCGGGGTCAAGGTCGGTGACGGCAAGACCGCGGCGGAGTTCCGGGTCCCCGACCCGAAGAAGGTCGCCCAGATCCTGGCCCTGCTGGCCGAACTGCGGGGTCAGTGGCTCCGCGGGGAAGGGTTGACCCCGATCGCCGACCATTCGATCCTCTCGGATCTGCGCACCGCGGCCATCGTCACCCCGGACGCATCCGTGTCCTGGCTCTGTGTGCCACGTATCGATTCCGGTGCGGTTTTTGCGATGCTGCTCGGCGGCCCGTCAGCCGGGCACTTCACGGTCCGTGGGCCCGACGGGGCCGGGCCGATCGGCCAGCAATACCTACCAAACACCCTGGTCCTCGAATCGACCTTTGCCGACTTCACCGCAACCGACTTCCTCGATTCCTCAAGCGGCCGGACACGGCGGTTGGCGGGACGTTCCGACCTCATCCGCATCCTGGAGGGTTCGGGAACCGCCCGGGTCGAGTTCGCCCCGCGCTTGAACTTCGGCAGGGTGGCAACACTGCTGGAGGTGAAGGAGGACGGCATCGTTGTCCAGGGCACCTCCGATCTCATGGTGCTGCGGGCTCCCGGCGTGACCTGGGAGATCGTGCAGGACGGCGAGCACCAGACGGCGGTCGGCACCGTGACGCTCGAGGCGGGCTCGCCCGTCGCTCTCGAGCTGCGAAGCGGAACCGGGACCGTCAGACCGGATCCCCGGCCGGAGGCGGAGCGCCTCGGGGACACCAGCCACTTCTGGTCGAACTGGGCCAGCAAGCTGGAGCTTCCCCCGGTGGAGAAGGAGTTGGTCACCCGCAGCGCGCTGGTGCTGAAGTCGCTGTGCCACGGCCCAACCGGGGCCATTCTGGCCGCCGCCACCACCAGCCTCCCGGAGACCATCGGCGGCATCCGGAACTGGGACTACCGATACTGCTGGCTGCGGGACGCGGCCCTGTCGGCAACGGCGCTGGCCCGGCTGAACTCCCACGCCGAGGGGATGGCATTTCTGGACTGGGTGCTCAACCTGCTGGAGACCCGGAGCGATCCGGAGCGGTTGGCGCCGCTGTACAACGTCACCGGCCGGCACCTGCCGCCGGAAGCGGAGATCGCCAACCTGCCCGGCTACGGCGGCAGCCGCCCGGTGCGGGTGGGTAACGCGGCCGACAGCCAGGTCCAGCTGGACGTCTTTGGGCCGGTGGTCGATCTGGTCCACTGCCTGCTGGAGCGGGGCGAAGCCCTGTCCGCCGAACACTGGCGGCTCGTCGAGGCGATGGTGCTGGCGGTGTCCCGCCGGTGGCACGAACCGGACCACGGGATCTGGGAGATCCGCAAACCGCCACGGCATCACGTGTACTCCAAGGTGATGTGCTGGGTGACGGTCGACCGTGCGATCTCCATCGCCGACCAGTTCCTCGACCGGGAGCCGGAGGCCTGGGTCGAGCTGCGGGATCAGATCGCCGCCGAGGTGCTCGACCAGGGCTGGAACGCCGAGATCGGTTCGTTCAGCGCCGCCTACGGCGAGCCGGACCTCGACGCGTCGGTACTGGCCGTCGGTCTGTGGGGCATGGTGCACCCCGACGACGAGCGGTTCGTGTCCACGGTGGCAACGGTCGAGCGGGAACTCCGCAACGGCCCGACCGTCTACCGGTACCTGGAGGACGACGGGCTGCCCGGCAAGGAGGGCGGCTTCAACCTGATGACCTCGTGGCTGATCGACGCCATGTGTCTGATCGGCCGACAGGCCGACGCCGAGGCGCTGTTCAAGGATCTGTGCGGCCTGGTCGGCAGAACGGGGCTCATGGCCGAGGAGTACGACCCGGAGACCGGGCGGTCGCTCGGCAACGTCCCGCAGGCGTACTCCCACCTCGGGCTGATCGGCAACGCCCTTTCCATCGATCGGGCGCACTGAACCGACAGGCAGCCGCCGGGCCCCCGTGGGGCCTGCGACTTACAGCCGGCCCGGCTTCTCGTCGGCGGGGGAGTTTACGCCGCGAGAGCCGGGACCGGCTCGACCATGTGGGACTTGAGCGCCTCGATACACCGGCTGCGGGTCGGCCCGATGCTGCCGACCGGCCTGCCGACCCGCTCGGCGATGTCCTGGTAGGGAAGCGGTGGTGAGGCGACCAGCAACCGCATCAGCTGCTTCGACTCTTCGGAGAGGCGACGGAAGGCACCCAGCACGTCGGCCAGGGTCTCATCGTCGATGGCCCGCTCGTCCGGCGACGGGGCGTTCAGGTCGGCCTCGTCGGCCATCTCACCCACCGGCCGGGACCGCTGGAGGCCACGGATACACCGCAGCGCTTCGTTGCGGGCGGTGGTGGCCAACCAGCCACCGAGAGCCTCCGGCTTGCGAATCCGGGGAGCGTACTCGTACAGCCGCAGCCACACCGTCTGACAGACGTCAGCCGCCGTGTCGTGGTCGAGGCGGTAGCCGGCGACAACCGCCCGCACCATCGGGCTGTGATGGGTGATCAGTGCGTTCCAGCTGGCCTGGTCACCGTCGATCGCCCGCCGGAGCAGTTCGTTGTGGTCCTTGGTTTTCCTGTCAGAGAGCCGCTGAACGGACATGTGATCGTTCCTTCTCATCTGAACCGGGCCGAACCCCGATCCCCCTAGCAACCCTCAACCTAGGACCGGGCCGGGCTTCGGTCTGTCGGCCCCCTGACACAACCCGACAATTTCCCGACCATCCGGACGACGTCGGCGCGATGACAAAGACCGCCGCCACCAGGCGGCGTACCGGGCCGCGGTGATCCTGCTTTTGGACGGAGGTGCTTCGGGATCAGCCGGCCTCGGCCGCTTCGAGCGCGGTGGAGGCCTGCTCCCATTCGGCGAGCAACCGGTCAGCCCGACGTTTTGCCGTCTCGTGCTGATCGATCAGATCGTTCATGAGATCCTTGTCGGCGTAGACCTCCGGATCGGCGAGCTTGACCTCCAGCTCCTTGACCAGCGTCTCGGCCTGACCGGCCTTGCGCTCCAACCTGCTGACGTTCTTGCGGAGGTCCCGGGTGTCTCGGCTCTTCCGGTTGCGGTCCTCCGCCTCCCGTCTGCGGCGAGCCTTGTCCTTCGGGCCGCCACCACCGGCGCCCGCGGTGCCGTTTTGGGTCGACTTCTTCTGTTTGGCCGCCGCCCGCTCCCCCCGGTCGGCAGCAGCACCGGCGGCCGGGGATGCGCTGGAGCGGGCCACCATGGCCGCCGAGCCCGGCGACAACACCGCCTCGTCGACGTCTCCGTGATGCACCACGTTCCCGTCGCGGACGGTGACCAACTCCTCCATGGTGTTGCGAATCAGGTAGCGGTCGTGGCTGACCAGCAGAACCGTTCCCGGATAGGCCCGGATCGCGTCCTCAAGGACGTCACAGCTCGGCAGATCGAGGTGGTTCGTCGGCTCGTCGAGGATCAGCAGGTTGACCGGGTTACACATGATCTCGGCCAGCGCCAGCCTGGTCCGCTCACCACCGGAAAGGTCGCCGACCAACCGGTCGACGGCGTCGCCGGAGAATCCGAACGAACCGAGGACGGTTCGCATGTTCCGGTTCTTCGGCTGCTCCCCCACCTTGTGGCGGAACTCCTGCTCGACGGTGCGGTTCAGATCGAGGGCATCAACCTGATGCTGGGCGAAGTAGGCGATGTCGACGTTCGCCCCCAGCTTCGCCGATCCGGAGAGCGGTTGGATGTCCCCCATGATCAGCTTCAGCATGGTGGACTTGCCGGCCCCGTTCGGGCCGACGAGGGCCAGTTTCTGACCCCGCTCGACAACCAGATCAACCTTCTCCAGGACCGGGGTGTTGTCGTAACCGACGGCGGCGTCCTCGATCTCGATGACCAGCCGGGACGAGCGCGGCGGATCGGGAAAGGAGAACTTCAGCTTCAGGTCTGCGACCTTGGGGACTTCGATGCGCTCCAGCTTCTCCAGGGTCTTGATGCGGGACTGGACCTGGCGGGCCTTTGTGGCCTTGTAGCGGAATCGCTCGACGAACCGCTCGACCCGCTCGATCTCCTTCGCCTGGCGGGCCGCCTCGGCCTCGATGGAGGCCAACCGTTCCTCCCGGGCGACGACGAACTCGGCAAAACCGCCGATGTACTCGTGTGAGGTGCCGAAGGCGATCTCGATGACCCGTTCCGCGACGGCGTCGATGAAATCCCGGTCGTGAGAGACGAACAGGATCGAACCCGGCCACGTCACCAGCTGCTGTTCGAGCCATGCGACCGAGTCGACGTCGAGATGGTTCGTCGGCTCGTCGAGTACCAGCACATCCGGCTTCTGCAGGAGCAGTCTGGCCAGCACCGCTCGCATTTGCCAGCCACCGGACATCTCGCGCAGCGGCCGGTCCATGTCCGCGGCGGTAAAGCCGAGGCCACCGAGGATGCGGCGGGCCTCGGCCTCGATTTGATAGCCGCCCAGTGTCTCGAACCGGCTCTGCAGTTCCCCGTAGCGGGCGACCACCTGTTCGTGTTCCGCCCCGGACGTGTCGATCATCTGCTGTTCGAGGGAGCGAAGTTCGGCTTCGAGATCGATGATGTCGCCCGCCCCGCGCATCACCTCGTGCAGCACCGAGCCGGTCCACGCCTCGACCAGTTCCTGGGGGAGGTACCCGACCCGGTAGTCCTTCGGTTTCGAGACCTCGCCGGTGTCCGAGTCCTGCAGCCCGAGCACGATCTCCAGGATCGTGGTCTTCCCGACCCCGTTCGCCCCGACGAGCGCTATCCGCCGACCGGGCGACAGCCGAAACGTGACCTCGCGGAAAAGGGTTCGGGCCCCATGGGATTTCGACAGCCCGGAAACGGTCAGCACCGCCCTAGGCTACCGACCAGCCGGTGTCCCTCAGTCGAATTTCATGCCCGCGCACGGGCTGCGGGCACTAATCGAGCAGGCGGGTGATCGTCCCTTCGATCAGATCGGCGGGAAGCGGCCCCCACGTCCGGCTGTCCGTTCCGGCGGCCGGGTTGTCGCTGGCCAGCTCGTACGACCCCTCGGTCGTGATCGACGCCAACCGTTTCACCACCAGTAGCTCGTCACGATCGGGGTGCCGAGCCAGAACCAGATCTCCGGGAGCAGGCCGCAGTTCGGCGTTGACCAGCACGAACTGTCCCGGCCGCAGCGTCGGCAGCATCGAATCGCCGACCACCCGGACCCGCTTCCGGCGGCCGAACGCCCAGGCCAGGGTCTCCCGGACCAGCCCGGCCTGCGGACGGTCGCGATCGGTCACCGACGGACCGCCGATGACCGAAAAACGACAAAAACCCGCCCCGATGGCGCGTTGCCATCGACGCGGGTCCGTCGAAACAGCTTTTTCCCGGTCACCGTCGACCGGGTCTCAACGCCGGACGGTTGGTTCATCGACCGGTGTCGGCCGAGCCGCGGTGATGTCGGTGCCGACTCAGCTGGCGGTGTACCAGGGGATGTCACG
This sequence comes from Actinomycetota bacterium, assembly GCA_039029335.1. Lineage (GTDB taxonomy): Bacteria > Actinomycetota > Acidimicrobiia > Acidimicrobiales > SZUA-35 > JAHELU01. The sequence goes on from JBCCGJ010000032.1 coordinate 27,176, forward strand.
GCCCTTCGAGGCCCAGAACATGTTGTGGATGGCCTCGATCTGGGCCATGAGCTCGTTCGCCGCATCGAGGCTGACGGAGGTCTTGCACGCCGAGGCCTGCTTGGCCGCGTTCCAGAAGGTGGTGTGCAGGTCCGGGTTTGCGTCGAGGTGCTCCGGCTTGAAGTAGTCGTGCCAGAGGATGTTGAGCTCCCGCTTGACCTTCTCGGCCTCCTCTTCCTTGATGGCCACAAAACGGATGTAGGTGTTGTGGGCCCCGTCGGCCGACATGTCGATGTCGAGCAGCTTCTTGGTCATCGACAGAACGGCCTCGCCGGCGATCCGGGCGCTGGCCGGGTCGTAGACGCCGCAGGGACCGTCGCAGTGGGCCGACGCAACGGGAGCCGGGCGAACGGCGTCGATGGTGCGAAGCAAACGTGTGGTGATCTTCATCAAGTCCTCCTGGCCACAGAACCCCCGGGGCCCTGCGTCGCGCATGATCAATAGGGAATCGGAGAGCAGCGTATCCGACCGTGGCCACCGGTCCCCAACTTTGTGAACCGGGCGTGGCGTCGCGGCGCAGGCCGGAGCGTTGTGAAGCGGCTCCCGGACCCTAACCTGTGCCTCCATGACCGACGAGCGAGATGAGGACCGGACCCAGGAACCGCCCGCGGCGCCCCACTCACCGGCCGACGTGGCTGCCGAGATGTACCGCAACGACGCAGCGTCGCAGGCGCTGGGGATGGAGATCGTCTCGATCGAGACCGGGCGGGCGGTCGTGCGAATGGTGGTCGGACCGGACATGGTCAACGGGCTGAACGTCTGCCACGGCGGGCTGATCTTCAGCCTTGCGGACTCGGCCATGGCCTTTCTGTCCAATGCGGGCAACCGCTACGCCATCGCCACCAACGCCGAGATCGACTGGGTCAATCCGGGCCGGCTCGGCGCAACGTTGACCGCAACCGCCGAGGAGCGCTTCGCCCGGGGTCGCCTCGCGGTCGCCGATGCGGTGGTGACCGATGAGACCGGCACAACAATCGCCCTCTTCCGAGGCCGGACCAGGCTGATCGACGGTCAACACCTACCCGACCCACAGCGGGACGGCTGACGGTTCACCGGCCGACCGGGCGCGGCAGGGACCGACCGGCCGGGGCCGTGCCCCGAGGACCGGTGACAGGCTCCGCCCCGAGGGCTCGGCGCTTTTCAGGCGTCCTTCTGCTGGGACCCGAAGATGGTCGGTGGGCCTTTGCGGGACCAATCAGGCGCGCCCTGAATGACCCGGCCGTCGATCTCCAGCATTTGACTCGGCGCACCGCCGACGATCGCACCGCTGAGCCGGCCGGTGGCTCCGTTCGCCCCGATGCCGGCCACCGGATAGGAATCGAGGGCCGAATAGGTCTGCAGCAACAGCGGCCGGGGCCGCGGCGACCGGTTCGGCATCGAACCGTGGACCATGCAGCAGTTGTGGATCGTCACCGATCCGGCGGGCCCACCGAGCCACACCATACGGTCCAGATCCAGGGTGGCCGCGTCTTCCTCGTCGAGCGCTCCGGCCCAGGCTCCGTCACGGCCATAGAGGTTGTAGAGCTCACCGGTGTGGCTGCCGGGTAGGACCCCCATCGGGCCCATCTCGTCGTCGACGTTCTCGAGGTAGACACCGATGGTCAACGGCGTGAAGTCGGTGTGGGGCCAGAACTGAATGTCCTGGTGCCACTTGACCTCCTCACCGCCGTCCGACCACTTGTAGTTGAGCTTGGAGTGGTGATAGCGGACCGGGCCGCCCAGCAGGGCCATGGCCAGCTGAGCCGGGGGTCCCTCGAGGGTGAACCGACGGAAGGTCTCGTGCTGGTCGACCGGGGAAATCAACCGACGGAGCCGTGGTTCGGCCGCCGTGTGGCCCGGCTCGACGTCCAGCACCTTGTTGGAGTGCTCCAGCTGTCTGCTCAACTCGATGAATTCGGCGGAGACCGCCCGCAACTCAGCCAGCCACTGCTCGTCGACGTAGCGCTCGAACGCAAGGTAGCCGTCGCGCCGGTAGGCGTCCTTCTGCTCCTGGCTGATGGTTGCGGCAACCACCGCTCCCGGCGAATCGATCGGATCGGTCAACGCGGTCATGGCAAAACGCTAATCCATCGACGAAGACCCGGCGAGCCGACGCCGCCTGCCGGCACCGGCGACGGTGGACTCAGTACCCGGCGTCGACGTCGACCACACCGTCCAGCGGCTCACCGGCGCAGAATCGGGCCACGTTCCCCCTGATGTGGTCGGCCAGCAGCGGGACACCCATCTCCGGGGTGTTGGCGATATGGGGGGTGATGATGACCCGGTCGTGGCTCCAGAGCGGATGCCCGTCTGGGAGCGGCTCCGGTTCGGTGACGTCCAGGCAGGCGCCACCGATGTCACCCCGGTCGAGGGCCGCCAGGAGCGCATCGTTGTCCACGTGCCCGCCTCGCGCCACGTTCACCAGCCAGGCGTGGGACGGCATGGCGGCCAGCTCGGCTTCACCGATCACTCCCTCGGTTTCGGGGGTCAGCGCCAGGGCCAGGACAACAAGGTCGGCGTCGGCC
>JBCCGJ010000033.1:0-29173 GCA_039029335.1 Actinomycetota bacterium
CGTGTTTGCTGGTGGCGTACGGGGCGTTGCCGTGGCTGGTGAGGATGCCGGCCATCGACGCGGTGTGTTGGATGTGGCCCTCGCCTCTGGCCAACATGCCGGGGAGCACCGCCCGCACCGCATGGACATGGCTCATGACGTTGACGTCCCACTGCCGTTGCCACTCGTCGATCGGGGTGGTCAGCGGGTCACCCCCGGAGGCGATCCCGGCGTTGTTGCACAGGACGTCGATCGGGCCGTGATCGGTCTCGACCCGCTCAAGCATTTCGGTAACCTCGTCGCCGGCGCCCACGTCGATGACCTCGGCCTGGCCGCCGATCTGCTCGGCCACCGCACGTGCGGCGTCGGCGGCTCGGTCGACCACGACGACCGTTCTGGCCCCGTCGGTGGCAAAACGCTCGCACAGCGCCTTCCCGATACCGCTCCCGCCGCCGGTCACCACACACACCCGATTCTCAACTCGCATCGCTCCCCTTCCCGACCCGTCGACGATCGACGGGCGTCGGTGCTGCTTCAGCGCTTCCTATCGCAACCACCGACGGCAGGCAAACGGTCACGTCGATCCCGCCGAACGTCCGGCCACCGGGACACCGATGCCTGCCAGGCGCGAAGGACCCCGCAGTCCTCCGCTACAGGATCTCCCGGATGTAACGGGCGACCGCCCGCTGTTCCTCCTCGGTGAGGCGATCGCCGAACGCGGGCATGTTGTTGCGGCCCTCGGCCACCATCGCGATCTGGGCTTCGATCGTGGGGAAGGCCTCGATCACGACACCCTCGCTCAGTTGCGAACCAACACCGCCGCCGCCTGCAGAGCCGTGACAGGAGGCGCAGTTTCTGGCGAACACGTCACGGCCGAGCACCAACTCGGGATCATCGCCCGTTACTTCGGGCGGCGGAGCAGCACAGCCGGTCACGAATGCGGCGACGGCGACCGCTGCCGCCAGCGTCATCACCGCCCGTCTGGTTCTGGGCCCCGACGGGGCCGAGATCAGACGATTTCTGGCCATACTGCTCCTATGGGTTTCGATCCGAACCGTCAGCATAGGAGTTCGCCGTTCGACTACTGGTTCGTCGGCGCGGCCTTTGTTGTGGTCATCGGTCTCCTGGTCTGGGCGGCCTTCGGGTGAGCGGCCGCAGCGGCGGGCGAACCCGCGGTCCCAAGGGTTCGAAGGGGAAGAAGAAGGCCTCGAAGGCGAAGAAGCGGCGCCCGGTTCGAGTGGTGGACCCGTCCGACACGGCGGACACCGAGACCCGCTACGTGCAGCCGTACGAGGCCGTGAAGACCTATCTCTGTCCCGGCTGCAACCGTGACATACCGCCGGGGCAGGGTCACATGGTGGCCATCCCGCCGGACGCCCCGGACCTCCGCCGGCATTGGCATCGGGGCTGCTGGAACAACCGGGCCAGCCGCCGCTGACCGGCCGCGGTCACCGCCTCGGGAGCGATCGCCGTAAGCACCGTTCAGAAACAACCGGTGTGGACCTGGAGGGTGCCTCGACCGTCGACGTCCACAACGTCGAACCGTAGATCCGGGTAGTGCTGATCCTGCTGGGCCAACCAATGCCGGGCCACCGAGCGGACCTTCTGCTGTTTCCGCCAGTCGACCGCCTCCGCCCCGGTCCCGTACCGGCCGGTGGTCCTGGCTTTGACCTCAACGAATGCCACGGTCCCCGCGGCGGACACGATCAGATCGATCTCACCCTCCGGGCACCGCCAGTTCGCCGCGAGGACCGCATACCCACTGTGCCGGTACCAGGCGGCGGCCGCCTCCTCACCGAGACGGCCAAAACGGCGCCGCGAACCGCCCCGCTGTGTGTCCACGGGCGCGGTGTCGACGGACTCGCTGTCGACGGGCGCCATATCGACGGACTCGGTGTCGACGGGCGCCGGGCCGACGAGCGCGGTGTTCACGACGACGGCCTCCGCGCGATTCGGCCGTCTTCCCGTCCATTTGTTCGCCATGAACAGACCCTAGAGCCGACCGGTGACAGTCTCTCTTTGCGCTTCGGCGCCGAGCGGCGTCCGGGGTCCCGAGGCGCGGCCCGGTTCAGATCTCCCGCTCGGGGAGCTCCTCGATGGTGATGCCCCGCTTGGCGTTGATCGTCACCTTGGTGAGGAACCGGGATTGGCGGTACATGTCCCAGACCCAGGCATCGGTCAGCAGGTACTCGACCGAACCATCTTCGCCGGTGGACAGCTTCTCGACCTTGTTGGCCAGGTAGGAGCGCCGGTCGGTGTCGACGACGTACCGGAACATGCCGATGACGTCGCGGTACTCCCGGTAGAGCGCCAGCTCACTTTCCGCCTCGAACCGTTCGAGGTCCTCGGTACTCATGATCGGTGGTGGCCGAAGATCACGGTTCCGGGCGGAGAGCCTAGCGGTCCCGCTTCTCTTTGATCTTGGCCGACTTACCGACCCGATCGCGAAGGTAGTAGAGCTTGGCCCGGCGGACGTCGCCGCGGCTGACCCGCTCGATCTTTTCGATGATCGGCGAGTGGATCGGGAAGATGCGCTCCACCCCGACCCCGAAGCTGACTTTGCGAACGGTAAACGTCTCCCGGACGCCTTCGCCCTTGCGGGCGATGACAACGCCCTGGAACACCTGAACACGTTCCCGGTTTCCCTCGATGACCTTCACGTGGACTTTGACATTGTCCCCGGCACCGAAGTCCGGCACGTCGTTCCGTAGCTGGTCCTGCTCAACGATTTCGGTCAGGTTCATTGGTCGATTCCTAGTTCACTCGATCAGATTACGACGGCGGTAACGATGTGGTACCGGTACGGCGGTAACCGCGTACCGGAGGGGTGCCAGAGGCCGTCGCCTGGAGCACCGTGCGGGCGCTCCATAGGACTTATCAAGCCTATCGGGCCCGGAACCGGTTCCGGTCAGGTCACCGGCTCGGTCGGGAGTCCGAACTCGATCAGGACCCGGCGATCGTCGTCGGTCAGCCCACCCCTGGCTTCGATCAGATCCGGCCTGACGGCCATGGTCCTGGCCAGGGACTGGGCCCGCCGCCACCGGGCGACCAGTGCATGGTTGCCCGACCGCAGGACCGAAGGGATCTCCATGCCCCGGTACTCCGCCGGCCTCGTGTAGTGCGGATATTCCAGGAGACCATCGGAGAACGATTCGTCGGCCACCGACTGGGCGTTGCCGAGCACCCCCGGCACCAGCCGCCCCACCGCTTCGAGTACCACGGACGCAGCCACCTCGCCGCCGGCCAGGACGTAGTCACCGATGGACATCTCCTCGTCGACCAGATGGGTCCTGACCCGCTCGTCGACCCCCTCGAATCGGCCGCACAGCATGGAGAAGCCCGGTCCGTCGGCCAGTCGCTCGGCGTCGGCCTGGGTGAACGTTCGACCGGCCGGGGTCAGGTAGATCAGCGGCCGCATCGGCTCGACCCGTTCAACGGTGTCGAAGATCGGCTGCGGGGTCAGGACCATGCCCGCCCCGCCACCGAACGGGCTGTCGTCGACCGATCGGTGCACGTCGGTCGCGGCATCGCGGATGTCGTGGACCCGGATGTCCAGCACAGCGTCATGTCGGGCCTTGCCGAGCAGACTGGCCGAGGCGAACCCCTCGATCACCTCGGGGAGAATGGTCAGGACGTCGATCCGCATACCGGCCTACCCGTCCTCCGGATCGTCGACCCGTTCGTCGATCGCCCCGTCGTCGAGCAGGCCGAGCGGGACCTCAACGGTCACCGTGGCCGAGTCGTGAGCACGGTAGAAGCTCAGCGGTACCAGCCGGCCGTCCGTCAGCTCCAGCAGATCGGCCGCCGGGTTGTCCAGGACCGAGACGACCTCGCCATGATCGGTTCCGTGCTGGTCGACCAGATGAAGGCCGATCAGCTCGTGGACAAACGCCACCACCTCCGTGGCGAACCCCTCGGCCTGCCCCTCGCCCGCGGCCGACGACGGTAGCGGCTCGGCAAGCAACGTGCGGCCTCGCAATCCTTCCGCCGCCTCCCGGGACGTTATGCCGTCGAAGGAGACCAGCCACTTGTTCTTGTGGCGCCTGGCGGACACAACCGTGAGCGGCTGCCCGTCGGCCCGGAACTCGGCACCGGCCGCAGTGCGGGCCTCGACCATGTTCGTGACAAGGCCAACAACGACCTCACCGCGGAGGCCGTGCACCTTTTCGATCCGTCCGACCTCGAGGAGATCGGGGGACCCAGGACTATTCGACGAACTCAACCTCGGTCACCACGCCGTCTTTTGCGGCGGCGGCGCCGACAACGGTGCGAATCGCGGAGGCGACCCGACCGCGGCGACCGATGACCCGACCCATGTCGTCAGGGTTGACCGAAACGTCGAGACGGACCCGATCACCGTCTGCCGATGCTTCGATGGAGACGTCGTCCGGTTCGCTCACGACGTAGCGACAGACGAACATCAGGACCGCTTCGGCACTTGGTGCCGGCGAATCATCGCTCATGAATCGGCCCCGGCGGCAACCGGCTCGTCGGCGGCATCCGCCGCTGCGGCCTCTGCCTCTGCTGCGGCCTTGGCCTGCAGCTCCTCAACCGAGGTGCCGGCTTCGAACGCCTCCCAGGCGCCGGAAACCGTCAGCAGTTTCTTCACCCGATCGGACGGCTGGGCGCCCTCCCGCAGCCAGTGGACGGCCTTTGCGTTGTCGATCTTGATCTCCGACGGCTCGGTCCGGGGGTTGTAGGTGCCGACGATCTCGATGAATCGACCGTCACGAGGCGACCGCGCATCGGCGGCGACAACTCGGTACGTCGGTTGCTTTTTCTTGCCCATCCTCATGAGCCGCAGTCGAACTGCCACGTCTGTTCTCTTCTCTGGTTCTCGGGTGTGTATCGAAACTGGTGTGCTACGAGCGGTTCCCGGACTTCGACCGACCGGGTTCGCGACATTCGAGCAACGTTTGAGGCTACCGGCAACCCTTCGAGTTGCGTCGGTTTTGGCCTGGTGGCAACCCTTGCGGGTCGCCCCCAATGCCGGTCTGACCGCTCAGCCTTTGAAACCGTCGAGCTCTTCGGCCATGCGCTCCAGATCCGAATCATCAAGGCGATCAAGGCCTGGCAGCATCAGCGGCGCGTTTGTCGACTTGGTGCCTTTGGGGGTGACGCGGCCGGCACCACCCTTTGGTGTCACCCTGCCGCCGCCCTTGGGGGTGACCCGACCGCCACCTTTTGCCTTGCCGCGGCCCTTCTTGTCCTTGCGCCGGTTCTTCTTTGCCTTCTTCGTCCCCATCCCTCCGAAGCGCTTCATCATCTTGCGCATCTCGGAGAACTGGTTGATCAGCCCAGCCACCTGGTTCGGGTTCTTCCCGGAACCGTTGGCGATCCTGGTCCGACGGGAGGTGTCGATAATGTCCGGGTCGTTCCGCTCCTCCATCGTCATCGACTTGATGATGGCCTCGATACGACCGACCTCTTTGTCATCGATCTCGACGTCCCGGACCTCTTTTGGCATGCCGGGCAACATCCCGACCAGGTTGTTCAGCGGGCCCATCTTCTTGAGCTGCTGCATCTGCTCGAGGAAATCGTCCAGGGTGAACTGGCCCTCCAACATCCGAGCTGCGGCCGCTTCGGCCTCCTCGGCTTCGAAGGTTTCCTCGGCTTTTTCGATGAGGGTGAGCACGTCACCCATACCGAGGATCCGGCTGGCCATCCGGTCCGGATGGAACAGATCGAAGTCCTCGATCTTCTCGCCGGTTGCGGCGAAGGCGATCGGCCGGCCAACGACCTCCTTGACCGAGAGGGCCGCGCCACCGCGGGCGTCGCCGTCCAGCTTGGTCAGGATGACACCGTCGAGCTCCAGCTTCTCGTGGAAGGCCTCCGCGACGTTGACCGCGTCCTGGCCGGTCATGGCGTCGACCACCAGGAACGTGTAGTCCGGTGATGTCGCCTGGGAGATCTGACGGACCTCCTCCATCAACTCCTCATCGATGGCCAGACGACCGGCGGTGTCAACGATGACAACGTCCCGACCGGTGCTGCGGGCTTCTTCCACGGCCTTGCGGGCGACGCTGACCGGATCGGACGGGTCGCTGTAGACCGGCACGTCGATCTGGTTGCCGAGGGTCCGCAGCTGTTCGACCGCGGCGGGCCGCTGGAGGTCCGCGCCGACCAGGAGCGGGTTCCGGCCCTGGCTCTTGAACCACCGGGCCAGCTTTGCGGAGCTGGTGGTCTTACCGGACCCCTGGAGGCCCGCCATCATGACAACGGTTGGTGGCTTGGAGGCGTAGGTGATCTTGATGGTCTCGCCGCCGAGGCTGGCCGTCAGCTCCTCATTGACGATCTTGATGACCTGTTGGGCCGGGTTGAGAGCTCCGTGGACCTCTTCACCGACCGCCCGGACCTTGATGCGATTCCGGAGGTTCTTGACCACCGAGAGGTTGACGTCGGCCTCGAGGAGCGCGACCCGAATCTCTCGCAGTACCTCTTCGACGTCGGCCTCGGTGAGGGCTCCCTTTCGGCCAAGGCGGCTGAAAATGCCCTCAAATCTGTCTGTCAGCGATTCAAACATGGCCGTTCCAGCATAGGCCCGCCGCCGATCTACCCCGCCCCGCGAAACTCGGTCACCCCACGCTGCGAAATTTGGGCGGGTAGGCCCCAGGATTTGTGGGCTGAGTGCCCAAAATTCGGGGCGCGGTGCGAGCTACTCGAACAGCGCATCCACGAAATCAGCGGGTTCGAAATCGACCAGGTCGGCGACGCCTTCGCCGAGGCCGACCAGCTTCACCGGGAGCCCGAGCTCGGACTCGATGGCGAACACGATGCCACCCTTTGCCGAGCCGTCCAGCTTGGTCAACACCACCCCCGTCACCTCGACCGCCTCGGTGAAGACCTTGGCCTGGGACATGCCGTTCTGGCCGGTCGTTGCGTCGATGACCAGGAGTACCTCGCTGACGTGACCTGGTTCCTTGGAGGCGACCCGGCGAACCTTCGACAGCTCGTCCATGAGATTCGACTTGTTCTGGAGCCGGCCTGCGGTGTCGGCCAGGACGACGTTGCAATCCCTGGCCGCAGCGGCGGCAACACCGTCGAAGATGACCGAGGAGGGGTCACCGCCCTCGTTGCCCCGGACGATCTCCGCCCCTGATCGTTCCGCCCACATCGTGAGCTGCTCCGCCGCGGCGGCCCGGAACGTGTCACCGGCGGCCATGAGCGGGCGGTGGCCCTCGTCGATGAGCCGCTTACCGAGCTTGCCGATGGTGGTGGTCTTCCCAACCCCGTTCACCCCGACGACCAACCAGACGTTGGTCTTCCCCTCATCGATCTGCAGCGAACGGTCCCGGTCCGCCAACTCCTCGTGCATCCGTTCCTTGAGCAGCGCAAGCACCTGCTTGCCGTCCTCGGCCTTCGCCTCCCTGGCCCGCTCCTGCACGTCATGGATCAGCGTCATGGAGGTCTTGACCCCGACGTCGGCCCGGATCAGCGCCTCTTCGAGCTCCTCCCAGGCCTCGTCGTCGACGCGGCTGAGGCCGACCAGATCACCCAGGTAACCGGTGAAGGCACTTCTGGCCTTGCCGAGGCGCTCGAAGAAGGACGGCCGCTTGGCCGGCTCGTCGGGGGTTTCGATGATTTCCGGTTCACGAACGTCAACCGTCGGGCCGTCGTCGAGCACGGCCGCGTCTGCCGGAACTTCGAGGTCGACCTGATCGGCCAGCCCGGCGTCACGCTCGACGGTGTCCACCGATGTGGCGGGTCGGGAACCGAGGTCGAGGTCACCGGCGCCGTCCTCCAGCACCGACTGCCCGGAACCGGGCCCGCCGCCTCGACGGCCGGCCAGCAAAAAAGCCAGCCCGGCGATGACCAGTACAACAACGACGACCGCAAGAACGATCAGCAGCTCAGTAGACACAAGCGGATTCTACTGGGAGGTACCGAGCACTTACCCGGACCGAGGTGGCCGACCGGCCACGATCAGATCAGTTCTCGCGGACGCCCAGCGTGACCTGGATCTCTATCAGCTCACCGTCCCGGATGACCCCCATCGTCACCACGTCACCGGCCTGGTTGGCCAGGACAAGGCCGGCGAGTTCGAGGAACTCGGTGATTGGAGCACCGTTGAACGTGAGCACACGATCGCCGACCAGCAGGCCGGCCTCTTCCGCCGCGGAGTCGGCCGTGACCTCGGTCAGGACAACCCCGGCCTGGTCGGTCTGTTCACCTCGGACGCCGAGGAAGCCGGGCTGGATCGGGTTGCCGGCAACCAGGATGTCGGCGATGCGGATGGCGGTGTCGATGGGGATTGCAAACCCGACACCGACGTTGGCCGAGGTCAGCCCGTCCGTCTGGATGGACGTGTTGATGCCGATGACCCGGCCGAACCGGTCGGCGAGGGCGCCACCGGAGTTGCCGGGGTTGATCGGTGCGTCGGTCTGGATCATGGCGACAACGCTGGTTTCGCTGCTCGGGATGGGCCGGTCCACGGCGGACACGATGCCGGCGGTCACCGACTGCTGCAGATCGAACGGGGAGCCGATGGCCACGGCGATCTGACCCACCCGGGCCTTCTCCCCCGTTGCCAGTTGGGCGATCGGAAGGCCGAGGTCGGGCCCGACGGACACAACCGCCACGTCGGTGTTCTCATCGCTGCCGAGCAGTTCGCCGGGGAACTCCCGGCCGTCGGACAGCCGGACGAAAATGCTGGTGGCCCCTTCGATGACGTGGTTGTTGGTGAGGATGAGACCGTCGCCGAAGATCACGCCGGACCCCACACCGAAGTCCGTGTCGATCTGGACGACGGACGGGCCGAGCGTGGTGGCCACGAATTCGGCGGGTTCCGCCGCGTCCTGAGGGACGGTGGGGACCGGGCCGAGATCCCTGATCGGGGGAAGCGTTGTCTGGGGGACCGTGGTCTGGGCGGTGGCCTCGACCGTTGCCGGTTCTGGCTGGTTCAGTTGGGCGACCCCGAATCCGGCGGCGGCGACCAGGCCACCGGCGACGAAGGAGACAAACGCCCGCCAACCCCAGCGGGGACCACGGTCCCGAGCGGGCTCCGGGGTGGTCGGCGCCTCGGTCGGCGGTGAAACGGGCGGCAGGTACTGACCGGGGCCGGAACCGACGGGGCCGGCGGTCGGTGGCCGTGACGGGGTTGCGCCGAACGAAGACCAACCTTCCCGTCGCACCGACGGTGGCGCCGGGACCTGGGCCGGCAGCGGCTGGGTAGGGGCCGGTGATGGGGCGCCCGGCAGTGGTTGTGTCGTGTACTGCGATGGGGAAGGCGACTGGGGCGGCGGCAGGGCCGTCACCGGCGACCGGGTGCCGAGCGGGGGCCGGGGGTCCCCCGGCGGGGACGGTTGCGGCTGGAACTGGGCCTGCGGGTAGGGCTGCGTCGGTGCGTCCGGTCGACCCGGCGTCACGGGCGCGGGGACCGACGACGGTGTGTTGGCGACGCCGACGGACGGCGTTGGAGCGGGGTCACCGGTTATCGGAGACGGAGGCTCCTCCGCTTTCCATGCGTCATAGGTCATCGCCAAGGGCCTCCGTCGATTGCCATTCACACTACCGAACAACCGGGCGCCGATGTCCAAGCGGGCGGGAGGTTCGTGTGCAAAAGTCGAACGCGCTCAGGCGGTCCGCTGTTCCACGATCGGCAGCTTGATGGCAAACGTTGAGCCACTGCCGACGGCGGAGTCGACCACGACCGCCCCACCGTGACGCTCGGCGATCTGCTTCACGATGCTGAGACCCAGGCCGGTACCCATCGCGTCCGGGTCGGCCTGCCAGAACCGGCGGAAGACGTTGATCTGATCCTCTTCGCTCAAGCCAGGCCCCTCGTCGGCGACGGCGATCACCGCATGCTGTTCGTGGCGACCGACCGTGATCGTGACGGTTGTGCCCACAGGCGCCAGCTTGACCGCGTTGGACACCAGGTTGCTGACGGCCCGGCGGATGGCCTGCCCGTCCGCTCGCAGGATCAGCTCGGCCCGGGGCGCAACCATCGTCAGGGTGAGGTTGCGGGCCCTGGCGGCGGCGGTGAACTCCTCAACGATGCCGTCGCACATGGCGAGCAGATCGACGTCGCTCCGGACGACCTCGGGCACCCCGGTCCTCGCCTGGGTGAGCAGATCGTCGACCAGGACCGACATTCGCTCGGTGGAGCGCATGGCCACGTCGGCGGAGCCCCGAAGGTCGGCCACCGACGCATCGGGATCGGAGAGGGTCAGCTCAAGGTTGGTCCTGGCGACGGCCAACGGGTTCCGTAACTCGTGCGAGGCATCCTGGATGAATCGCCGCTGGTCCTCGAACGCCGCCTGCAACCGGTCGAGCATGGCGTCGAACGTGTCGGCGAGGCCTTTCATCTCGTCCTCCGGACCGGGCAGGCCGATTCGTCTGGAGAAGTCCGTGGCCGTGATGTCGCGGGCCACCAACGTCATCCGCTGGATCGGCCGGAGCGCCGACCCGGCCAGCAACCAGCCAACACCGAACGCAACAAAGAACAGCACACCAACGGCGGCGAGCGAGGCGTTCTTGAGGTTGTCGATGGCCAGCAGGTAGGCGTTGTACTCCAGGATCTCCCGCAGCTTGGCCTCCGGGCTGCCCTCGGCGATCAGGAACACCTCGGTGACGGGCAGACCGGTGCTCGGGTCGATCATGGCCACCGTGCCCCGGTACAGCACCGGCTCGTCGAGCTGGCGGACCTGCCAGGCATAGACACCGCCGATCAGCATCGACCCGGCGACAAACACCGCAAGCGCATACACCAACGAAAGCCGGAACCGGATCGACTGGGTCCACCGGGGGAGCTGGAGGGAGCGGGCGGCGACCATGACCGCGGTTACGCCCCGGGCGGCGGGACGAACTTGTAGCCCGCCCCGATGACGGTCTCGATCAGGGTTAGTCCGGTGACCGCCGACAGCTTCCGCCGCAGTGTGCCGACCGTGACCCGTGCGGTGTTGGTGAACGGATCGAGCATTTCGTCCCACACGTGCTCCAGCAGCCGCTCCTGGCTGAGCACTTCACCCTCGTGAGTCATGAAGTAGCGCAAGAGAGAGAATTCCTTGGTGGTCAGCTCGATCGGTTCGGCGTGCCAGGAAACGAGCTGGCGGGCCGTGTCTAGGGCGAGCTCTCCAGCGAGCAACACGGCATCACCGCCAGTCGTTTCCCTTCTCAGCAATGTACGAACCCGGGCCGAAAGCTCCGGTAAAGCGAACGGCTTCACCAGGTAGTCGTCCGCCCCGTCGTCCAGCCCCTGGACCCGCTCCTCGATCGAATCCCGCGCCGTGACCATAAGGATGCGGGTGGTGGGATCGAACAGCGGGTCGGTCCGAATCGTCCGACAGACCTCCAAACCGTCCAGGTCAGGAAGGGTGAGATCAAGCAGGACCAGGTCATACGGGTTGATCGTCAATCGCTCGAGCGCCTCCTGCCCGGTGTTGGCCACGTCGACCGCGTACCCCTCACGCCGCAGGGACCCGGCGATCGCATCCGCCAGGTCCGGCTCGTCGTCTACAACCAATATGCGCACCGCTACACGTTAGCCAGTGCGGTCTTCCACAGCGGAAACAGGCCCGTTTCTCCTCACCCCGAGGGCCGCAGGACGCATGCTTTGCGGGTTTTGCACCACTTTTCGGTATCACGGCCGAGAATTGGGCAACCCGTCCGAACGAAGCGCGTCCGCGCCGGGCCACAATGGAGATCCATGGACGACAACACCAACGCCGCCGCAGAACTCGAACGGGTCCTGTTCGAGATCAAGAAGGTCATCGTCGGCCAGGACCACATGGTCGAGCGGCTGCTGGTCGCCCTGCTGGCCAGGGGCCACATCCTGCTCGAAGGCCTGCCGGGTGTTGCAAAGACGCTTGCCGTCTCCACCCTGGCCCAGGCCATCGGCGGCAGCTTCGTCCGGTTGCAGTTCACCCCGGACCTGCTCCCCTCCGACCTGGTCGGTACCCGGATCTGGCGGGCCGGTGACGAGCGGTTCGACATCGAGTGGGGACCGGTGTTCGCCAACCTGTTGCTCACCGACGAGATCAACCGGGCCCCGGCCAAGGTTCAGTCCGCACTGTTGGAAGTGATGGCGGAACGGCAGGTGTCGATCGGCGGTCAGACCAGGCCGCTGCCCAGGCCCTTCCTGGTCCTGGCCACCCAGAACCCGGTCGAGTCCGAGGGGGTCTACACGCTCCCCGAGGCCCAGCGTGACCGCTTCCTCATGAAGGTAAGTGTCCCGTACCCCTCCCCCACCGAGGAGCTGGAGATCGTCCGGCGGGTCGGGGTCTCCCTGCCGGAGGCCGACCAGGCGATGACGCTGACCAAGCTGGAGGAGCTGCAGGTCGTGGCCGACCGGGTGTACGTGGACAATGCGGTCGCCCAGTACGCGGTCGATTTGGTGATGGCCACCAGGGAGCCGGCTCTACGGGGGATGCCGGAGCTGGAACCGCTGCTGGACTTCGGTGTCAGCCCCCGGGCGACGCTCGGGCTTGTTTCCGCCTCCCGGGCGCTTGCCGTGCTCCGGGGCCGGTCCTACGTCGTACCGCAGGACACCTTCGACGTCGCCCGTGACGTACTGCGGCACCGGGTGATGCTCAGCTACGAAGCGTTGGCCAAGGGGCTGACCGCCGACGACATCCTGAACCGGGTCCTGGCCGTTGTACCGGCGGCCAGCGTCTCCCCGGTCAGCGCAGATCCGGTTGCGACCGGCACGCCAAACCCGAGCCCGTCGCCGACGCCGAACCCCAGTCCCGCTCCCATGGCCGACCTGGGTCCAAGCTCGTCGAGCGACGAAGTGCCGGACCCGACAACCACGCCGGTCCCCGAGCTGCTTCCGTCACCAACCCCGGATCCGCCACCGGCCGGGGGGCGACTGTTCGGATCGGATGCGTCGCCAACGCCGGCGGCCAACGGCGATACGGGCGACGCCCTGGCATCTGCGGCGCCGCCCCCTCCCCCACCGCAGTTCGAAACCGGCTCGACGACCGCACCGGTCACTGAGTCCGCCGACGGCCGGGAGCCGACCAACCCGTGAGCGACGATCCGCTCGACATCGTCGACGGTTCCACCCGTGAGGTACTGCGGCGCCTCGAGCTGGACGTGACCCGCAGGCTCGACGGTCTGCTGCACGGCGACCACCGCGGCCTCGTCCCGGGGCATGGGACCGAACTGGGCGAGACCAGGCGATACGCACCGGGCGACGACGTCAGGCGGATCGACTGGAACGTCACCGCCCGCCTTTCCGAGGCCCACATCCGCCAGACCATCGCGGAGCGCGAACTGCAGACCTGGCTGCTGATCGACCGCTCGTCCCGGCTCGATTTCGGAACCGCCCGCTGCGAGAAGCGGGATCTGGTTTTGGCCGGGGCGGCCGCCGTCGGGTTCCTCACCAGCAGGGACGGCAACCAGATCGGGGCGGTGCTCGCCGGGCGGGGCGAACCGGAGGTGGTACCGGCCAGGGGTTCCCGGAAGCACCTGCTGCGACTGCTTCATCAGGTGGCCGAGACACCGCGGGAGGACAACAGCGGGGTGACCGACCTGGCAACCGGGCTTGCCAGGGTTGCGTCCCTGGCCCGGCGCCGGGGTCTGGTGACCGTCATCTCGGATTTCCAGGTCAAGGACGGCTGGCAGGACGCCATGGCCGTCGCCGCACGCCGCCATGACGTCCTGGCCATCCAGGTCACCGACCCGAGGGAGTTCGAGTTGCCGAACATCGGGGTTGTCCTGGTTCGCGATCCCGCAACCGGCCGGGAGCGTGAGCTGCAGACGAACAAGGCGTCGGTCCGCCGGGCCTTCGCCGAAGCGGCCGCCGCTCGGCAACAGGCGGTGACGGAGTCGCTCCGGCGAGCCAGGGTCGACCATCTGGTCCTTTCCACCGACCGGCCGTGGCTTGACGACCTCATCTCGTTCGTCGCCGGTCGGTCCCACCGCATCCAGGCCGGCGCAAACAGCGGGGCTGGCCGATGACGTTCATCACGCCGTGGCGGCTGTGGCTCCTGCTCGCCGTTCTGGCGGTGACGGTGATCTACGTGGTGCTGCAGCGTCGCCGGCGGACCTACGCCCTTCGGTTTTCGTCCTCTGAACTCTTTGACTCGGTGACCACCGGATCACCGGGGGTGCGCCGCCACCTGCCGGCCGCCGTCTTCCTGGCGGCCCTTGCCGTCCTGGTCGCCGGGTTCGCCCAACCCGCCAGACAGGTCCGGGTTCCCCGAGAGCGGGCCACGGTCATCGTCGCCATCGACGTGTCGCTGTCCATGCAGGCCAACGACGTCGACCCCGATCGGCTCCGGGCGGCCCAGGAGGCGGCGAAGCGGTTCATCGAGGAGCTGCCCGCGACGCTCAACGTCGGGGTTGTGTCGTTTGCCGGGACGGCGTCGGTCCTGGTGACCCCGACCAGGGATCGGCTGCCGGCCTACACCGCAATCGACAACCTGCGGCTGGCCGAGTCGACCGCCATCGGCGAGGCGATCTTCACCTCGCTGGACGCACTGTTGAACACCCCGCCCGACGGCACCGGTGAACTGCCACCGGCCAGGATTGTGCTGCTCTCCGACGGGGAGACCACGGTCGGTCGGCCGGACGCCGCGGCTGTGCGGGCCGCAACCGAGGCCGAGATCCCGGTGTCGACCATCGCCTTCGGCACGATCGGTGGAACCATCGTCTACGACGATCCCGAGACTGCGTTCGTCGAGCAGGAGCAGATCCGGGTGCCGGTCCGGGAGGACAACCTGCGGGACATCGCCGAGTCGACCGGCGGGGCATTTTTTGCCGCCTCGTCGCTCGAGGAACTGGAGTCGGTCTATGCCGACATCGGATCTGCCATCGGCTACGAGGACATCAACCGGGAAATCACCGATTGGTTCGTGGCCGGCGGGCTTGCCCTGTTGGTGCTGTCCACCGGCTTCAGCCTGCTCTGGTTCCAGCGCCTGCCGTAGCTGCGCTCACCCGCTCTGATAACTTTCTTCTCATGAACCGCCTCATCGGTTTGCTCAAGAAGCCGTACATCGCCTTCCGTGATCGGGACCGGAACCTGTCCAAGTACGCCGAGCTCACGCCGCAACAGGAGA
The DNA here is from genome assembly GCA_039029335.1 of Actinomycetota bacterium. Taxonomy (GTDB): domain Bacteria; phylum Actinomycetota; class Acidimicrobiia; order Acidimicrobiales; family SZUA-35; genus JAHELU01. Next base: position 14,982 of record JBCCGJ010000033.1, read on the forward strand.
TGGAGCAGGTCAAGCAGTATCGCCGACCTCACGGACCGGCAGGCCGCTAGCCCGATCATGTCGGGGCGCAGGGTCGAATGGTGGGAATGGTGACGTCGGTGATGTCGCTGAGGTCCGTCAAGGCGGGCCTCGGTCCGGTGACGGCAGTGGTCCTTGTGCTCTGGTTGGCGGCATGCGGGTCCGTGACGCCAAATGACCCGGCCGGGCCGGTCACCGGCAGCGGGGACGAGCGGCCGACGTCGCTGATCATGGTGCCGGTGTCCGCTGCGCTGCCGCCACCCTGCGGTGAGGATGCAGTGCTCGACGGCGATGGCGACACCGGGATCTGCCTGGTGTTGGGCCAATCCTGGGTGAATCAGTCCGCAATCGAAAGGGCGAGGGCGAGCGCCCGTCCATTCGGACCGTCCGTGCAGTTGGATTTCACCGACGAAGGCATCGAGGCGTTCAACGAAATCGCCGCCCGCTGCTTCGCCATGACGGACGACTGCGCCACCGGGAGACTGGCGATCGTCAACAACGGTTCGCTGGTGTCTGCCCCACAGATCAACGCCGAACGGTTCGAGAAGGACCAGATCGTCATCGGCGGATCTTTGCGTTCCGACTTCGACATGGCGTGGGCAGAGGCGCTGGCCGACGCCATCAACGGCAGCTAGTCGTCAGTCGGTGATGTCGATCTCGATGTCCGGGTCTCCGCCGTCCGGCCCGACCCCGGGAGCCGAGTTTCGCAGGTCGATCATGGCCCGTTCGACGGCGGCTTTGCGGTCGACGACCTTCTCGGTCACCACCTTCGACGACCCACCGGGCTTCATCGACACGCCGTAGAGCACATCCGCCGCTTCCATCGTTCGTTTCTGGTGGCTGACGATGATCAGCTGGGCTTCCTTGCGGAACTCCTCGATAAGGGCCAGGAACCGGGACAGGTTCATGTCGTCCAGCGCAGCCTCGACCTCGTCCATGACGTAGAACGGCGACGGCCGGCTGCGGAAGACCGCAAACAGGAACGCCAGGGCGACCAGGGATCGCTCACCACCGGACAGCAGCGAAAGCTTCTTCACGTTTTTGCCGGACGGTTTCGCCTCGATCTCAATCCCGCAGTTCAGAATGTCGTCGGGGTTGGTCATCTTCACCGCGCCCTTGCCACCGGGGAAGAGGGTCTGAAAAAGCTCGACGAAGTTGGTGGACACGTCGGCGTACGCCGAACTGAACACCCCGACGATCTCGTCGTCGATGGAGCGGATCAGTTTGTGGAGATCCCGCCTGCTGGACTTGATGTCATCCAACTGGCCCTGCAGGAACTCGTGCCGGGTCTTGAGCTCTTCGAACTCCTCGAGGGCGAGCGGGTTGATGGCCCCCATGATCTTCAGCTCCCGCTCCAGCTCCCTCACCCTATTCTCGGGTGACACACCGGCCGGCAGCTCCGGACATTCGGTGTCCATGGCGACCTGGGGGTCGGTGTCCAACTCCCGGCGGACCGCCTCGGTCAACGCCTCGAGCTTGACCCGGTACTCGGTCTCGGAAAGTTCCAGCCTTGTTCGCCGCTCCCGAAGTTCGGTCAACTCCTTCTCCGCAGTTGCGCGCTCCCCCCGCTTTGTCGACAGCTCGGCCGACACCCGGCGGGCGGCCTCCGACTGGGCGTGCTGCTCAACCTCCAGCACCTCTATCCATTCGGAGAGGAGGGTCTTGTTGTCGTTCAGCCGGGTGCTGAGCGAGTCGACCACCCGGATGTTCCGCTCGATCCTTACCCGCCGGACCCTCGCCTGCTCCCGCTCGGCAACCAGGCGCTCGAGCCGGGTTTCGGTTTCGGACTGGCGGGTTCTGAGCAGTTCCCGTCGTTCCTCGATGGCGGCGATACGAACCTCAAGCTCGGTCCGCCTGGTGGAGACCTCCCGGCTGCGTTCCTCAAGGGTGCTGCGGGAGCGGGTGAGTGCCTCGGTCCGGCTGCGATGCTCGGACTCCTCGTTCTCCACCGCGGGGAGTTCGTCCAACAACTGGGCCAGCTCGGCGGCGTCGGCCTGCTTGCGGGTGAAGATCGTGGTCCGCTGCTCGGTGAGCCGGGCCCGGTCCTCTTCGAACGAGGTGAGCTCGGCGGCCGACCGGTCGCCGGTGAGCGTTGCCCGTTCGATCTCTCCCCGGCACTGGCGGAGTTCGGTTTCGATCCGCTCCTGTTCCTGGGCCGCATCGCTGCATCGGGCGCGACCGACGCGCACCCGTTCGGCGACATCGGCCACCTGGACGGCCGTGCGTTCCTCGTTTGTCGTGGCTTCCTCAAGGGCGGCGCCGGTTGCGCCGGCCGACCCCTGATTCAGCCGCCAGCCGCGCTGGCTGAACCGATCACCCTGCCGGGTGACAAAGACCCGGCCAGGGTTGTCGACGATGGTGGTCAGCGAATCCTGCCACCGACCCTGGAGGACGACGGCGTCGCCGATGAGGGCATCGAGCAACGGCCCGACGGTCGCCTCCAGCGACCGACCGGGCAGCGGGCGGACATGGCTGCGAACCAGCGAACCGTCCGCCACAAACCCGGAGGCGGTCGTATCCCGGTCCTCGACGGTCGGTACACCAAGCGCCAGGACCGCTCCGGCGAGCTGCTGTCCGTCGAGGGTGTTCAGCGCCTGGCGGGCGTTCTCGCCGCCGTCGACCACAACGGCCAACAGAGCGTCGCCGACCGCGGCCTCAACCGCGGCCTCCCAGCCTTCGTCAATGTCGATGAGGTCGAGCAGGGTGCCGAGCACGCCGTCCCCGGCCTGTAGTGCGTCGGCGCCGGCGGCACTTCTGGCGTCGTCGAGGGCCTGGCTCAAGGCTTCGGCCCTGGCCTGCCACTTGCTTGCCTCGGCTTCGATCCGCCGCTGCTCCTCAAGCAGGTCGGCCAGCGCATCATCTGCGGCGTGACGCTCGACGGTCGCCGCATCGAGGGCACCGGTCAGGCTGGGTTCAAGCCGCTGGTTGCGCTCGAGCTGCTCGGCCGCCCGGCCCTGCGACTCCTCTGCCTTCGCCAGCCGCTCCTCAAGCGCGGTCAGCTGGTTGCCGAGGCGGTTGAGCTCCTGCTCGTTGCGGTCCGAGGTGACACCGAGCGCCTCGATGTTTGCTCGGATCTCCGCCGCCCGGGTCGGAGTGGGTGCAATGGTGTCCCCCCACTCGGTGTCGAACGTGAGCTGTTGGTTGACCAGCTGGGCCTCGGAGTCCTCCAGGTCGGCGAACTCCGGCTGCAGCGAGTCCAACTCCGCCGAGGCCATCACCAACTCACCGGTGATCCTGGCCGACTCCGCTTCGAGGTTGGCCACCAGGCCGTTGTCCACTGCGGACTGCAGCTCACCTTCCAGCCTGGTCCGCCGCTCTCCCACCACGTTCAGCTGGCCCCGGATCCGTTCCGCCATGCTCTTGGCCCGGCTGAGGATCTCGGCGACGTCGGAGGTGCCGAGCGCCGTGAGTTCCGCTTCACCGGCCATAACCGCAGCGTCGAGGCCGGCGAGGAGGGTCGAGAGCTCGGCCTCCCGGTCGTTGTACTCCAGCTGCAGCCGGCGTCCGGTCTCCAGCTGTCCGGTCAGGGCCTTCAGCTCCCGACCGGCCAGGTGGGTCTTGAGCGCGGTGACCTCTTCAACGACTGCTCCGTGACGGCGGGCGGCGTCGGCCTGCTTCTCCAGCGGCCGGATCTGCCGTTTGACCTCCCGGACCAGATCCTGGAGCCGGTTGAGGTTCTCCGCCGTCGACTCGAGCCGCCGCTCCGCTCGCTCCCGCCGCTTGCGGTATTTGAGGACACCGGCCGCTTCCTCGATGATGCCCCGTCGCTCCTCCGGCCGGGCGTTGAGCACCGCATCGATTCGGCCCTGGGAGACGATGATGTGCTGCTGACGGCCGACGCCGGAGTCCGACAGCAGTTCCTGGATGTCCAGCAGGCGGCACGACACGCCGTTGATGGCGTACTCGGACTCACCGGAGCGGAACAGGGTCCTGGTGATCGTGACCTCGGTGAACTCGATGGGGATGACCCCGTCGGTGTTGTCGATGGTGAGTGACACCTCGGCCCGGCCGAGTGCCTTCTTGGCCGCCGTGCCGGCGAAGATGACGTCCTCCATCTTCTGGGACCGGACCGCAGAGGGGGCCTGAGCGCCGAGGACCCAGGCCATGGCATCCACGACGTTCGACTTGCCGGATCCGTTCGGTCCGACAACAACGGTGATGCCCGGCTCAAGGGTGAGGTCCGCCGGGTCGGCGAAGGACTTGAAACCCTTGATGTTCAGCGATTTCAGAAACACCAGGCAGTTCCTACGGTTGTCCCACTGTTCGTGACGAGTCGGCCGCACGGGCCGTAGTACCCCGACGGACCAATACTAGTGGCCGGGACCCGACCCGCAGGCGATGTCTCGACCGGAGATCCCCTCGGTGAACGCTTTTTGAGAAACCGCTACGGATGTATACGTTTCTCGATGCGGGCAAAGCACATCGAGACCCGGGCGATCAGCCGTCACCCTGAACCATCACGCCGCCTGATTCGGCAAACGTGACCTCCAGCTCACCGAGTTCATCGGCACTCTGATCAGGCAAGAACCGCTCCAGGACGTCACGGACGCTACGCGCCACGACAGGTCGATCCTCGGGCGCAATGGTCTGGTCCGGCAGAAGCGAGACAACCAATTGGTCGGCAAAGGCGTCGTACTGGGCCGCCCCAAGCCGCTCGTCTTCGCCGGACAGCGCCTCAGAGAGCGGCACCAGGATCTCCCGAAAGTCCGCCTTGCTGAACCTCGCCGAGACGTATTCCTCGTCGAAACCGTCGGGGAACGGGATCGACAGCTCCCGGCCGACAACCACGGCGACGATCGGCCGCACCACGCCGTCCACTCGCTCGGTCATGAAGTCCCCAAGCGCCGGATCGTCTCGCACGTCCTGGAACCACTGTCCGTAGATGCCCTGGTCGTGCAGGTCCTGCGCCGCCTGCTCCACCGAGATGCCCTCACGCTCCGCCATCTGCTCGACGACGTTCTGAAACATCTCCTGATCGATCGCCCGCTGTTCCGGCGTCCTGTTGTCCACCCCGGGGATCGTCGTTGTGGTGATCCCCCGGGGGTTGCGTTGACGCTCATCGTTTGGCGTTGTCGCCGGAGCGTCTGAGGCGCCGACCCCGGCCGTCTCGCTGGCCGAGCCTCCACCGAAGAACACAAACCCGCCGACAATCAGTCCGACCGCGCAGGCCACGCCAACCAGAAACAGCACCCTTGGATTGCCCATGGTCCGACCGCCGTAGAACTCGCCAACAGAAGACTGTTACGTTAGCTGACCGCAGCCGGTTGCGCCGGGCAACCAGCCCAAGCGCGCGGCGCCTACACCTGGGTGTTGCAGTAGAAGACCACCTGATGCTTGAAGCTGGTCTTCTGGATGGGCTCCCGGGAGCGAGGGCTCAGCTCACCGGCTTTGCCGTAGACCGCCAGATGATCGGCGAACTCTCCCGGTGTGCCGGTCAGATCGGCGAAGGGCCGTTCCTCCAGCGAGGTTCCCCGGTACTTGATGGCGTCATGCATGATGCCGACCACCGAGCGGTACAACCGGCGGATCTCCTGGGTGGACAGCTCTGCGCTGACCCGGTCGTGGCGGAGCCCGGCGTCGAAGAGGATCTCGTTGCTGTAGATGTCCCCGATCCCGACAAAGACCTCCGGGTCCGTCAGCAGGAGCTTCAGCGGGGTCTTCCTGGCCTTCATCATGCGGCCGAAGTCAACCCACGAGAGCGGGTGTTCCAGGAGGTCGAGACCCATCTCCTCCTCGGACGGAAGAATCTCGGGCAGGTCGTCGTTATGGACGACCCGTAGCGAACTGGAGCCCTTCTTGTCGGCGAAACGCAGATCCCCACCCTGGGTGAATGTGATGACCCCGACGATGTCGTCCGCCTGCTTCTCCCGGGAGGCGACCCGCTCGAGGCGACCGTTCTCCCCGAGGGTAATGACCATGGTGTATTCGTTGTCCAGCCGGAGTAGCAGGATCAGGCCGTGCCGCTCCGCGGTCACCACCTTTGCCCCGACCAGGTTGGTTCCCAGGTCCTTCTTCTGCCTGATGCCCGGGAACGACTTCAACACGTTGACTTCGACCGCTTTGATCTTTCTGGTTGCGGTCTCCCGCTCCAGGTCACGGCGGAGCGTCTCGATCTCCGGCAGTTCAAGAATACTCATCGCGGGATTCCCCCTTCCCCAGCAGGGTCAAGACCGCTGCATAGGCTGAACGAGCGGCCACTTGCTCCGCTCGTTTCTTTGACGTACCGGCTCCGTGGCCTCGAGCAACGCCGTCGACAATGGTGATGGCGGTGAAGCGCTTGTCGTGATCGGGTCCCGAACCGCTGATTTCATAGACCGGGGTGCCGAGCGACATCCGGGCTGTGAGTTCCTGTAGTTGTGTCTTGTAATCCTTCCGCCCGGGCTCTTCCGCCGCGTCGACGATGGCGCCGTGGGTCAGCTCCAGGATGACTTCCCGGGCCGCCGGGTAACCGCCGTCGACGTAGACCGCCCCGAACAGCGCCTCAACGGCGTCTGCAAGTATGGACTCCTTTTCCCGTCCGCCGGACTGGTCCTCTCCCTTCCCGAGGCGGAGCAGCGGGCCGACATCCATCGACGCGCCAAGTTCGGCCAGGGTGACGGTGTTGACCACCGACGCGCGCAGCTTGGCCAGCTGGCCCTCCGGCAGGTCGGCGTATGAGGTGAAGATGTAGTCCGTCACCACCAGACCGAGAACGGAGTCCCCCAGGAACTCAAGCCGCTCGTTGGATGACGTTTCGGGGTTCTCCGCGCAGAAGCTTCTATGTGTCAGTGCAAGCGTCAGCAAGCTCTCGTCGCTGAAACGGTGTCCCAACCGTTTACAGAAGTCATCAAGCTCGCTGCGGCTAGTCAGGATTCGGCCCCGACCTGTGAGTGGACGTAGTCAACCGCGTCTCGGACGCTCTTCAGGTCCTGCAGATCCTCGTCCTCGATCCGAAAACCGACGGTCCGGTCCGCTAGCTCCTCCTCGAGGGCCTCGACAAGCTCGATCAGGGCGAGCGAGTCGGCTTCGAGGTCATCGGCGAACGAATCACCTTCGCGGATCTGGTCCGGTTCGATCTCCAGAATGTCGGCCAGCCGGTCCCGGATCAGCTCAAAGACTTCCGCGCGAGTCATCGGTGATTGCTCCATATGGGTTTCGGCCGGCATTCTTCCAGGGGCTCCTTTCACCAAACCCCCAGGTACGGGCTTGGCGCTGAAAACGCGGGCACCTATATGGCCGCAGTTTCTTCGACGTCCGATGGACGAGTCAAAAAGAAAGCTACGGGAATGCCCAACGTCCGACAGAGTCTACCAACTTGCCGTCGTTCTTAGGGGTGATGGCCCCGCGACCGTCTATTTTTAGACTATTTTGGGGCCGTTCCCACTGATTCCCGCAGATGGTTCACGATACCCGCGGCCGCCAATTCATCTGCTGTGCGAATTGCATTCGCGATTACCATCGCAGAAGAAGATCCATGGGCGATGAGGGTCACCCCACGGGTTCCCAACAACATGGCGGCACCGGTGGCACCGGCATCAAAGATCTTGAACAGGGGGTCGATTGCTTTGTCGATCGGCTCGGCAACGTGCTCCAACTCCGGAGCGTTTTTAAACGACTCCCGCAGGGCGCCTTTAAAGATCTCCATGCCGCCTTCGAGGGCCTTGAGCGCCACATTGCCGGTGAAGCCGTCACACACGATGACATCGGCCGCCCCGTTCATCAGGTCACCGCCTTCGACGTTGCCGACGTAGGTTGCACCACACTCGGCGGCCCACTCCGGTTGTTCGAGCAGTTCACAAACCGCCTTCACCAGCGTGTTGCCCTTCCCCGCCTCTTCGCCGATCGTCAGCGTCCCAACCCGTGGTTTCTCCAGCCCGAACCGCTGACGGGCGTAGGCCGTGCCGAGCCGGGCGAACTGAACAAGCCATTCCGGCTGACATTCGGCATTCGCCCCGCAGTCGAGCAGGGTTGACGGGGTCGAGCCGAGCACCGGGAACGGAACGGCGATCGCCGGCCGGGCCACACCCTTTATCCGGCCCATACGCAACAGCGATGCAGCCATCGCCGCACCGGTGTTCCCCCCGCTCAGGAGGGACGAGGCACGTCCGTCGCGAACCGCCTCGGCGGCCCGGACGATGGATGAGTCCTTCAGTTTCCGTACGGCTTTTGCCGGGTCGGCACCCATCTCGACCACCTCGGACGCCGGGCTGACCGGCAGGTCCCCCACATCGCCGAGTTGGTCCGGGTCGCCGACAAGCAGCACCGGGGTTCCAAAGGTCTCCGCGGCGATGCGAGCCCCTTCGACCACGACGGACGGGCCCCGATCGTTGCCCATGGCATCGACGGCAACCGGAAGCCGGTCGCCGGTGTGCTCGGGGTCCGGCGTGGCTGCCGTAACGTCGTTCACCATCGTGTTTTAATCATCCCGCCATCAGCGATCCGACGCGGCGATCGGGATCGGGTTGGTCAGGCGACGTCGATGGCCTGGCGACCCTTGTACCAACCGCATGCCCCGCAAACCCGGTGGGGCAGCTTGGTTGCCCCGCACCGGTCACAGGTGGAGCGCGACGGGGCGGACAGCTTCCAGGCAGACGCCCGCCGACTGCGGGTCTTGGACTTTGACTTCTTCTTCTTTGGAACAGCCATCTTTCAACCTGGAGGTAGGGCGCGAACTAGCAGCAGAAAACTGTAGCCAGTTCAGTCCCCGACTCCACCGGGTTCGGTAAGGTCCAGCCCTTCGAGGGCCGCCCAGCGGGGGTCCGGGGTGGCCGCCGCCTCCTCGGCCCGTTCCCGCTCCCGCTCCTCCTCGGTCACCGCGGGGTACCGATCCGGATCGGGACCGGCACAGTCCTCACGGCACAGCGGCGCGAGCGGGAGAGAAAGCAGCACCGCATCCCGGACGATCGGGACCAGGTCGATCTGCATCCCGTCGAAGTCGATCAGCTCGGAGTCCTCCGGGGCGTCGATCTGGAAGATCTCGTGGATGTCGACGTCCAGATGACCCCCGGTGACCTCCAGGCATCGGCGACAGTCCCCCTCCCAACCGAAACGGACCTGCCCGTAGGCCGAGACGCCTCGTTCGATCGACTCGACCATGAGCGTGCCGACGACCGGTTCCGAGGTGGTGCGGGAGCCCGCGACGGTCTGCGGGCCGAGGCGGATCTCCACGTCCTCCTCACGCCGTTGACCGAGACGACGCCGAAGGTCGGCAACGTTGATCAGCAGCTTGAGCGGCCGGGTGCCGTCGTCCACCGTTTCGGTGGCGGATCCGCCGTTGGTCAAAGAGAGCTCCTCAGTTGGCGTTGGGGTCGTCGACAAGATCGGGTTCTGCGCCGTTCCGACCGGAATCGGCGGTCAGATCGATCTCGGCCGCATCGGGGGAACTGGTGGAACCGTTTGTGCCGAGGATTTCTTCCGTCGTCGACTTTGCCGTGCCCATCAGCCGCTCGCGCCCCTTCTGAACGGTGGCCGACGTCCGATGCAGAATGACCTCGAAGCTGGCCAGCCGCTGATCGCAGTAGTCCTCGACCTGGCGCTTGAGGGTGTTCGCCTCTTCCTTGGCATCGGTCACGATCTGGCGAGCCCGCAACTCCGCAGCCTTGACCACCTGTTGGCGCTCGACCATTCGGCCGACCTGGGCCCGACCCTCGTCGATCAGGTCCTGATGCTCCTGGCGGGCCTTGGCCACAAAGTCATCGCGCTCCTTGAGCAGCCACCGGGCGGCCCGCAGCTCCTCGGGAAGCTTTTCCTGGGCCTGTTCCAGAAGATGCAGCAGTTCATCCCGGTTGACCTTGACCGTTGTGGACATCGGCAGCGGCCGGGCTTCGGCCAGCATCTCGATGGCCTCCTCAAGCAGTTCCTCGACCTCGGGGACCGCGTACGGGTTCGGCAGATCGGCCCGCCGCTCCCGCCGGCCGTCTCCGGACGCCCTGGGCCGTTCGGATTCCCGATCGTCCTCGCCGTGATAGGTATCGCCAAAGTCCTCGTCGTCGTACCGGTCGTCACCCATTCGCCGCACCTTTCCGCGCTGTTTCGTCGGCCGTGTTCCCGGCAGCCTCACCGGCGGCAACCCTTCGGGTTGCGTCAAGTTTCTCGAGGCGCACATTCCTGACACCAAATCCCATCACGCCGGCCCCGAGAAACTCGCTGCCGCCAACCATTCCCGGACTGCGGCGGGCACCACCGAACCGACATCTCCGCCCCGTGCAGCGATTTCCCGTATGTATCGGGAGGAGACCAGGGCATGTGGTCCGATGCCCGGCAGGAAGATCGTCCGCAGGCCGCCACCGGTCTCGGCGTTCATGTTGGCCTGGAGCATCTCGACGTCGAGATCCGTGGCGCTGCGGATGCCCTTGACCAGGCAGTCGACGCCGTGCTCGGCCGCTGCGGCGGTGACCAGCCCGGTGAACAACTCCACCCGCACGTTCGGCAGGTGGGTCACGGACCGGCGGATCAGCTCGGCCCGTTCCTCTCCGGACAGCATCCCGGATTGCTTTGCCGGGTTGTGGCCGACGGCAACGACAAAGTCGGCGAACAGCGGGGCCCCGGCCTCGATGATCGCCAGGTGTCCGTTGTGGATGGGATCGAAGGATCCCGGGTACATCGCCACGGCCATGGTTCGGTAACGCCTTACTAGTGGTAACGCTGTCCTGTTACACGGTAGTTTCCAGGACCGGTCAACTCGTGATTTCAAACGATATTTGCCGGTTTCCGACCCGTTCGGGGGTCGCCCTCACGTCGACGGCAACGGCCCCTCCACCCGACGGGCGACAACGATGTTGGCCTTTCCGTAGGCGCGGCGGCGGAGTTCCTCCCACCGATCGGTAAGCGGAACCGGCGTCTCGGCGTGGCCGACCAGCAGGTCGGCGTCGAGCGTGGTCAGCAGATCACACCAGGGGTCGTCGGCGTAGGGCGGATCACAGAATGCGATGTCCGCAGGCGGCAACGCGGTAAGAGCGGTGGTGACCGAACCGGCGATGACGGTGGCCCGGTCACCGAACCCCAGTGTCTCGATGTTGGCCCGGAGGGTCTGCAGCGCCGTGCGGTCCCGTTCGACGAACACCGCCTGAGCAGCGCCCCGGCTGAGGCTCTCGATGCCGAAGGACCCGCTCCCGGCAAAGAGGTCGACCACAACGACCCCGTCGACGCCGCCCAAAGATTCCAGCATGTTGAAGATGCCCTCTTTTGCCCGATCGGTGATCGGCCGTGTCCCCCGTCCGGGAGGGGCCTGGAGCTTGCGGCCTCGTGCCGAGCCGGAGATAACCCGCATCCCGGTCACGGTACCCCGCCGCACGGCCGACCCGCGGCCCGCGGCACTCGCGGGCAACGTACCCCGTGGGGCGGCCGCCGATACGGTGAGCGGATGCCGATTCCGGACTCTGAGATCGTCTGCGTCGATTGCGGTGGCACCTGCTATCCGCTCGGTTGGCATCCCGAGGACGGCGAGGTTGAGGACGGCACCGTGATTCCGTACCGGTGCAAGGACTGCCTCGACCGGTGGGACATCGTCATCGGCGACTGGGACGACGCGGCGCCGGACGGTCATCACTTCGGATCGACCGGGTTCGGAACCGGCTACGGAAGAGACCTCGACCGATGACGGGCGGCGGGTACCAGGACGGTTGCATTTTCTGCGCCATCGTCGCCGGTGACGCACCGAGCCGGAAGGTCTACGAGGACGACCACACGCTGGCGTTCCTTGACATCAACCCGATCACCGAAGGTCACACGCTGGTCATCCCAAAGCGGCATGCCGTCGACCTGCACGACATCACCCGGGAGGATCTGGCGGCCACCGCCCGCTCCGCGAAGGTGGTGTCGAAGCTGCTGACCGATCGCCTCGGTTGCGACGGCATCAACCTGCTGCACGCCACCGGCGCTGCGGCGTGGCAGACGGTGTTCCATCTGCACATCCACGTGCTCCCCCGGGTCACCGGCGATCTGCCGTTCCCGTTTCCCCATCGGGGGGCCACACCGGACGAGTTGGACGCCCTCCACCAGCGGATCATCCAGCCCGGCTGACCGACACCTCTCCCACCGCGCCGAACGATGCGACGGCGGTGGAGCCCGGCGGCAGCGGTGCCAGCTGGGTGAGCGTGCCCGTGGTGATCGCCTGACCCGCCCGGAGGTCGATCCCCCGACCGGCGAGGTGATCGACCAGCCAGAGCAGCGCAGTGATCGGATCGCCGAGGACGTCGGCCCCGGTCCCCCGACCGGCCTCGGCCCCGTCCACGGTCATGACCCCCGGCATGTCGACCAGCTGATCCGGGGTCACCCCGACTGCAGGCGGCCCGAGAACCAGGTGGCTGTTGCCGCTGGCGTCGGCGATCACCTGGTTCAGCGGGAGACCGACGAACCGGGAGAAGCGCCCGCCGACCACCTCGATGGCGGGACGGACCTCTGCGACGGCGTCGATCACGCCGGCCCGGTCGACGACGTCACCCGGTGTGATGTCCCGGCCGAGGACCACGGTGAACTCGCCTTCCAGGTTCGGCTCGGTCATCAGATCGGTCGGCCCCAGCGTGATGCCCGACTCAACGACCGAATAGACCCGGCCGACGATCGGCCCGGCCGACCCCAGCACCTGCTGGGCGTGGGCCGAGGTACAGCCGATCTTCCATCCCGCCACATCCCAGCCGCTCAGTTCGGCGACCCGATCGTCAACCCGCTGCGCCGCCCCGACGTCGACCGGGACCCAGGCGGCGCCCTCGTCGAGCGGACGACGCTCGGTGCGGGCCTCGATCAGCGCCGCCGCCAGTTCCTCGATCCGGTCGGCCCGGTCGCGGTCGATGTCCGTCTGTGGTTGCTCGAAGTCGGTCATCGGCCGAGCCTAGTGCTCGTGGAACAGGCTGCCGCGGTGTCCGCTCGAGCGCCGGACATCCCGGCAAATTCCCGGCGGGCCGACGGTCGGTGGTGCTGTACTGGCGCCGTGGCAGCGGCGATGCATCAGGATGAGATCCCGACGAGCCCGGCACTTGTCCAAGCCCTGCTGGCCGACCAGTTCCCGGCCTACGCCGACCTGCCGGTGACCCCGGTCCCCTCGGCGGGCACGGACAATGCGCTGTTCCGTATCGGCGACGAGCTGTCGGCTCGGCTGCCCCGTATCGGCTGGGCGGTCAGCGGTGTCGAAAAGGAGTACCGGTGGTTGCCGACCCTCGCCGAACGCCTCCCACTGCCGGTGCCGCAGCCGATCGCCATCGGCGGCCCCGGGTGCGGCTACCCGTGCGCCTGGACCATCTGCCGCTGGTTGCCCGGTGAGAATCCACCGGTGGGGGAAACCCCGAACCCGGCGGAGCTGGCGGTCGACCTGGCCCGGTTCCTCCGTGCGTTACAGGCAATCGATGTCACCGACGGACCCCCGTGTAGACGGGGCGTCCCGGTCTCGACCCGGGACGGCGACTTCCGCCGGGCGGTTGCCGAGCTGCTGGAGATCCAGGCCGCCGGATCGCCGGATGACCCGGCGGTGGCCCCGATCCTCAACCTCGACCTTGGCCGGGCGCTGGCGATCTGGGGCCGGGACATCACCGCCGAGGACTGGGACCGGCCACCGATGTGGACCCATGCCGACCTCTCGCCGCTGAACGTGCTGTGCGATGCGAACGGCCGGCTGTCGGCGGTGATCGACTTCGGCACCGTGGGTGTCGGCGACCCGGCGGTTGACGCCTACGGGGCGTGGAACCTGTTGGACGAGCCGAGCCGGGAGCTCTTCCGGGACGAGATCGGCTTTGACGACGCCACCTGGGCCAGGGGTCGGGCGTGGGCGCTGTCGATCGCAATGATCCAACTCCCCTACTACCACCGGACCAATCCAGGATTGACCGCGGTCTCCCACCAGGTGCTGCGCCAGATCCTCGGCCCGACCTGACCGCTCCCGTTCCCCGCGCGGACGAACCCGTCGTGGTGCGTGCTCAGATCAAGTGGCCGAGCTGCTCGACGAGGTAGCGGCCGACGGTGGCCAGCCAAACGACGTAGACCGGGACGACGACCGCTGCGATCGTCACTGGCCGAGCAATTCCCCGCCCCTGCCGGAGCACGGCCTCCGTTGTTGCGATGACCAACATGCCGGGGAACCACGCCAGCAGAACCAGCGCGGTCAGCAGCGGAACGATCAGCGGGATCGGCACCGCCTGGCCGATCTGGATGGCGATGGCCAGCACCAGCAACGCGACGTGACTGAGCCCCGAGACCTGGAGCAG
>JBCCGJ010000034.1:0-28502 GCA_039029335.1 Actinomycetota bacterium
CGACGATGGCGATGGCGACCAGGCCGACAGCGTCTGTGAGCGCCTGTTGGCGGGCCGAGCTCATAGCGGCGCCGGGCTGAGCGCGCCGAACATATTGCCGGCCGTGATCCTGGTTGCGCCGGTCTTGCCGGCCATGGTGAACACCAGCGGGCCGCCGAGATCTCGTAGCCCGCCGAGCCGGCCGAGTGTCTGGACAGGCCAAGCGACCTGCCGGACAGCGGACCCCTGGGATCCCCGGGAGAGCAGCGATCGCCAGTTGGCGAACTCGGCTTCGAAGACGGGGAGAGCGAGACGTTCGCGGTCAGTCTCGGCGACGAGCATCAGCCGGTCGAACGCTGGGGAAAGGGTCGGGGTGTCGTCGGCTTCCATCGATCGGACGGACAGTGTTAGCTGTGGTGCGGGGGTGCCGTCCTTCTCAGCGGCGCGGGCCTCGCCGTGCGCGAACTTCATGAGCGACGCCATCCGCTTGTTCGTGTCCCGGACAACGTAGGAAGCGATCGGCGCCTCATCGATGTCGGGCCGAGCGGTGTCGATGTCCTCAGACGATGGGACCCACGCTCCGATCAGCAGCGTGCTGTCGGTCGAGATGAGCTGGACACCCTGTTGGAACCACTCCACGGAGACGCTCCGGTAGAGGGCCGGTTGGTTCTCGTCGTCCTCTGAGGCTGCGATGGATGCGTTGAGCCAGGCGGGGGCGAATAGCAGGGAGTCGAACTGGACCGGGGTCATCGGCCAGTCCGGTCTTCGATTGCGCAGGCCAGGACAAAGCAGCCGGCCACGATCAGGGTCTCGATCACAGGATTCCTCCGGGGGTGGTGGGGCGAGTGGCTGGGCGCTTGCAAGAGTCCCGTCATCGTTCGGGGTTCGGCAGTCTCTGGGCGCCCAGCCGGGCGCCGATCTGTAGGACGGGTAGGGGATCCGGGTGCTGGTGGCTAGGAGGTCACCAGCACCCGGACCGAACCAACGACAAGGCTGCGGGGCCAACGTCGTTGGAGAGGGATCGGCCGGGGCTGCCGCCGAGCACGCCCCGGCCGAGAAACGCCGCCAGAGCAGGGAGAGAGACTCTGGCGGTCGATCATGCTGGCACCTCATCTTTGAACCAGAGGCGTAGCGTTTGGTGGCTGATCGAGCGATGTCCGACTAGGTCTCTCAGCTCGTCAGCTATCTCATACCAGGAGCAGCCATCTGCTCTCTTGGTCTCGACGATCGACGCTAGGTCGAGGCCCTTCTGCCCCAGCTGGAGTTCCAGGAGCTGTCGACCCTTGGTCTTGGGTGACTGAGGTGGTGGTTGTTTCATATTGCGTCATACGCTCGCGCTATGAAACTGTTGTGTCAAGGCTTTCGTCAGGTTTCTTTTCGTGGTCTGACTAGCCAGATGCAACTTTGCGTGGCACAATGCGTTGCATGACAGTGATGACGCTAGGTATCACAGAGCTGGCTGATCGATTGGCGGCTTGCCCGTCAGGCCAACCGGGGCGAACGCTGAAGCTGATCGCATCCATCGTCGACAAGAGCGACCGCGAGATCGCAGAACGCCTGGGCAAGACGCGGGCCTTCGTACAACAGAAGCGCACGGGCAAACGGGAGATGGGGCTCGAAGACCTGGTCCTGTTCTCGCGGGCGCTGGATGAGCTCTCAGAACTCACTCCCGAGGGCGAGCCGTTGCCGCCTGCGATCTTCACCTTCTCGCCGAAGGACGCCACTTTGTGGCTACTGGAGCACAGGCCGCATTTATTCGTTTGACAAGCCTTCCGATAGGTAGTTCTGTTGCAGGTGATCCGCACGAACCGGCGCGGCCTGAAATCTCAGCACGATTTCGGTAAGTGTGTTATCAAAACGGTGCTAGGGTACGGGATGCCTCCCGTGCTCAAGCAGCACCAGGCAACACACACGCAACGAACGAACCGCAACCGGACAACATCGGCCGGAACCTACCGGAAAGGAGCAAGGCCAGTGGTAGATCTGCAAACCAAAATCCCCAGCTTTGCTCCCGATGTCGACCTTGCGCGCCTGCAGGGCTCTAACCAGCCCGGCGGCCTCGGTTCCTCGGGAGCCGGCGCTGTTCACGGCGCTCAGCTCCGCGGAGTCGAGCGCGGTGTTTTGTCCACCGGTGTAAACCGCCTCCAGGGCACCACCGGTCTGGCCAACACCACCGATACCGGTCGTATTGACACCGGTATCAACGGCGTCAAGGCCCATGCTGCCGTGCGTATGCATGCTTACCCGGTCTCCGCCTTCTGGGCCTTCTGCCCGAAGACCAAGACCCCTCACTTCCAGCGGTGGAAGGTTGCGCCGAGTTAACCACTCGACAAAACGCAACACTGACCGAGCCGCTGGGAGCACAAGCCCCCGGCGGCTTTCTTGCTTTTGCGCCCGACTCACGGGCCCCGAATGCAGAAAGGACACGCCAAGACCACATGAAGACCTAGCCAACAAGCCACAACCCGTGCCAGCCGATCCATCCGGACCCGGCAGGCGTTCTGTCCAGAGGGAATGACATGACCATCATCGAACAACGCGAAACCGAGACACTGGAGCGAGCAGGCGTCGACCTCGGTCTGCCGATGCTCGAGACCCCGTTCACCTACACCCCGATCCGCGAGGGCGCCGACCAGGAGACCCCGGTCGACTTCGGCGGTACCGACGAGATGACCGACAACTGGGAGGATCTGGCTGCGTGCCGGACCGTGGCCAACGCCGCGGACATGTTCTTCTCCGAAGAGCTGTCGGACATCGTCGCCGCCAAGCGGATCTGTGCGGAGTGCCCCGTGATCGCCCCCTGCCTCGAGGGAGCGATCCGCCGGGCCGAGCCGTGCGGGGTCTGGGGCGGTCAGCTGTTCGCCAACGGACGGGTTCTGGCCCAGAAGCGTCGGCGGGGTCGGCCGCCGAAGGTGGCCAGGCCGGAGGATCAGCTGCCGGTGGTTCCGATCCCGGCGCACCTCCAGAAGCTCATCGCCTAAGGAGCTCGGCGGCGGAGCACCAGCTCGCGCCGTGAGAAAACCATGCCGACGCCGCGTTTGCGGACGTGCGCCGTCGGCCTATCCGAAACAAGCACTGCCCGGGGGCCTCGGCCCACCGACAGGGGTGAGCCCCCGGGCCCAAGACTCCTCGCGGGATTGTCCTGATTGAGGCGCACAAAAACGTCGGAGCCCAACGTCGCGGCTCCGGCCCATCCCCTTCGAGAAATCGAACCAACGTCCCGGGCAACGTCAAAGCGAGCCCGGGACGCCTTGGTTTTTGCGTAACGTAGGGGAATACGTCGACCCGGTCGGCCGGTTGCCTTTCCACGCTCCATTGTCGGCTTCTTTTACAGTCGCTTTGTACCTCTTCCCCTACCGTCAGTGACGCCGGGCCGGTCAGGCCCACTCCGCAGAAGGTCTGGATTCACATGGAAACCTCCTCTCAAACCACAATCGAAGAGCCGGATCCGGCAGCGGAACCCGGTGACGGCGCGGAACGCAACGCCTTCTCCGGTCGGTCGATCTTTCTGGCCGTCAGCGGCGCCGTCCTGGCCATCGTTTTGCTGTTCGCCTTGCTGGCGGACGGTGAGTCCACCGACAGCACCGATCCTCTGGTGGCCAACGACCAGTTCGACTCGCTGATCTTCCTCAACTCGGACGGTACCGAAGGCGTCCTCTCCGACTACGCCGGAGAGCCGCTGGTGGTGAACTTCTTCGCCTCGTGGTGTGGGCCGTGCCGGGCCGAGCTGCCGGAGTTCGAGCGGGTGAGCAACGCGAACGAGGGGTCCGTCCGATTCCTCGGTATCAGCCACGACCTTGACGAGGTCACCTGGCGGAGCTTCGTCGAGGAAACCAGCGTCACCTACGACACGGTGTTCCAGCCGGACCAGGAGCTGTTCATCGCCTTGGACGCAAAAGGCATGCCGACCACCGCCTTCATCTCTCCCGAGGGTGAGGTCCTGCAGGTCTGGACCGGAATCCTCTCTGAAGAGAAACTGCAGGAGCTGATCAACGAGAATCTGGTGGAGGCGTAATGGGAGACATCTTCGACCCGCGGGCTTTTGCCCTCGGCATGGTCGCCCTTGTGAACCCGTGTGGGTTCGCCCTGCTGCCGGCCTACCTGGGCTACTTCCTCGGCCTCGACGACGGTGAGGACGCAAAACGGAGTTCCATCGTTGCCCTCAATCGGGCCCAGGTGGTCGGTCTGTCAATGTCCGCCGGATTCCTGGCGGTGTTCGGCGTACTCGGGCTGTTCCTGGCCGGGACGATCTCCGGCCTCCAGTCGTCCGGGTGGCTACCCCGGGTGACCATCGTGGTCGGCGTCGGGCTGGTGGCCATGGGAATCGCCATGTTCGCCGGGTTCCAGCCGCTGCTCAACATCCCCAAGCTGAACAAGGGTGGTGGCAGTCGGTCCATCGGCAGCATGTTCGTCTTCGGTATCTCCTACGCGGTTGCGTCGCTCACCTGCACGATCGGCATCTTCCTGGGGGCCATCGGCGCCTCCACCGTCGGCACCGCAAACGACACCTCCTTCTTCGAGCGGTTCGGTTCGTTCCTGTCCTACGGCATCGGCATGGGCCTGCTGGCCACGGTGCTGACCCTCGCCGTCGGCTTCGGCAAGAAGGGCATCGTCACCCGTTTCCGCCAGCTGCTTCCGAAGATCAACATGATCTCCGCCGTTGTGCTCCTGATCGTTGGTGTGTACCTGGTGCTTTACGGGATCTGGACCATCCAGATCTTCGACGACACTCCCGGCCAGACCGGCTGGATCGACTCGATCGTGACCACCGCCGAAGGGTGGCAGGCCGACCTGGCGGGTTGGATCGGCGCCAACATCACGGTCTTCGGCCGGACCATGGCCCGAACCACCCTGATGGGTTGGACGTTCCTGGTCATCAATGTCGGTCTTGCCGCAGCGGGCTTCGTCGTCCGGAACGGCGCAGACTTCAAGGGCCGTAAGCAGCCCGAGCTGGTCTGACCGAACCGGCCGGAGCCGCCGGGTTACCGGCTGACGGCCCACAGATGGCAGTCTGGAGACCGTGCAGGAGGTCAACCGCGAACCCATCACCTTCTCCGGCCTCCTGGCAAAACCAGGGGTGCTGGAGGTTGTGGACCTGCGGAGCAGGTTCGGCTTCTGTGCGTTCCACGGCGGCAACCTGGAACGCGTGACGGACCAGATCGCTTCGGAAGCCGCGGCCCGGTCCGGGTCGTCGTTCTACGGGGTCGTGCAACCGCCGGGGATGCGCCATCACATTCCGTCAGCCCAGGTGTCCCCCGATCAGTCGCCGGACCTCAAGTCATTCATCGAACATTGCGAAGTGGTGGTGGCGATCCACGGATACGGCAGGCGGGGATTCTTCACCAGCCTGCTGTGTGGTGGTGGGAACCGGGAGCTCGCCGCTCACGTTGCGACCAACGTCCGGGCGTCGATTCCGCCGTACGAGGTGGTCGACGACATCAACAGGATCCCCAAGGCTCTCCGGGGACTCCACCCGGACAACCCCTGCAACCTGCCGGTGAACGGTGGGGTCCAACTGGAATTGCCGCCGCGGGTCAGAGGGCTCTCCCCACTTGCCGCATTCTGGCCGTCGAACCCCCGGGGCCGGAAGGACTGGGGCGTGAAGCGGTTCCCCCACGTCGACCAGTTGATCCAGGGTTTGGTGGACGCCGCGCTGTCCTGGCCGACGTCGGAGACAACCCCGTAACCGCCACAACGGCGGTCGGCGCGGAAACCGTTCGCGCACGACAAAAAGGACTCCTGCGGGCGTTCCCGCTAGTGTTCTTCGGTGGACCTACGCATCTTCACTGAGCCGCAGCAGGGCGCATCCTATGAGGATCTTCTTGCAGTCGCCCAGACCACCGAGGCATCCGGTTTCTCCGGTTTCTTCCGGTCAGACCATCTGCTGAAGATGGGTGACGTGTCCGGTTTCCCGGGGCCGACCCACGCCTGGGTGACACTCGGTGCGCTGGCCCGCGACACCAGCACGATCCGGCTGGGCACCCTGGTCAGTCCGGCCACGTTCTACCAGCCCGGCCCACTTGCTGTCGCCGTCGCCCAGGTCGATGCGATGAGCGGCGGCCGGGTGGACTTCGGATTCGGCGCAGGCTGGTTCGAAGCCGAACACACCGCCTACGGGTTGGACTTTCCGAAACTCGGCGAGCGGTTCGATCGGTTCGAGGAGTACCTGGAGCAGATCGTCGGATTGTGGGCGACGCCCGAGGGCCGCACCTTCAGTCATGATGGCCGGTTCCATCAGTTCCGCGATTCACCGGCGTTGCCGAAGCCGACGCAGCGCCCGGGACCACCGGTGATCATCGGCGGCCGGGGGGCGAAGCGGACCCCGAACCTGGTCGCCCGGTACGCGGCGGAGTTCAACCTGCCGTTCACGCCGCTTGAAGAGATCAAACCGGCGATCGAGCGGGTCGACGCGGCCTGCGAGACCCATGGCCGCAGTCCCAATGAGGTGGTGAAGTCTGCGGCGCTGGTCCTGTGTGTCGGTGGGAGCGATGCCGAGGTCCGACGCCGGGCCGACGCCATCGGCCGACCGGCCGACGACCTCCGGGAAGCGGGGGCCGCCGGCACCGTCGAGGAGGTGGTGGCCAAACTCGGCGCCTACGCCGAAGCCGGCATCACCCGGATGTATCTGCAGGTGCTGGACCTCCAGGACCTGGATCATGTGGCGACCGCAGGCTCCGATCTGATCCCTGCGGTCGCCTCGCTCTAGTGCCGGGTCAGGGAGCGTCCGTGGGTGTTTCGGCGAGCCGCTGGCGTTCCTGGCAGGGACACAGGAGGCAGTCCTACTCGTGAGTCGTACGGCAACGACGAGGAGGTAGCCAGGGGCGTCAGAGGCCGGCGAAACGCCGCAAACGTTTCCTGACGCGGCACTGGCCGCCCCTACCTGTCGTAGCGGACCACCTGGCCCAGCATGCCCGGAGCGGCGGTGAACGTTGACACGTACACGTTGCCGTTGCGGTCAACGGCCAACCCGCCGGGGAGCGCCAGGTCACCGGGGGTGTCCACCCGGCTGCGGTCGCCGCTTTCGGCGTCGACGGCCCAGACCGCGCCGCTCAGGAACTCGGCGACGTAGATCGTGCCGGCCCGGTTGTCGTAGGCCACGTCGATGGCGGTAAACAGGTCGTCGACGACCGGCCAGATGGCCCCGGTCCTGGCGTCGAAGGCAAACACCTTGCCGTTACCCGGCTTGAAGCCGATATCCGGCGGGTCGACGCTGAAGTCGGCGACAACCCCGGACAGGGTGCTGATGTAGAAGATGTCGCCCGAACCTCTGGCAATACCGGTCGGCACCGAGTCAAGCGTTGGATCGCCGAAACAGTTGCCGGGGTTCCCGGGGCACGGCTCCTGGGGAACCTCGACGGTTCGAATGAGCCGGCCGGAGCGGCTGATCACGTGGACCGCGTTGGCGCCGGCGTCGGTGATCACGTAGTTACGGCCCCAGGCCGCCACGTCGGTGGGGTTTGAGTCATACCCCTCGCCGTCGGTGTCCGTGGCCGCCTCGAAGCTGGTTATGTCAGCAACGGGACCGATGACGGTGCCGTTCGGCCGGGTGCGCAGGAGGCGGCCGAACTGATCAACCCCGGCTGCGGCGACACCGCTGTTCGGATCGATCGTGCCGGTGGAGCCGATCTGGATGAAGATGGTGTGGCGGCCCCGAGGGATCAGACCGGCGGGTCCCGCTGCGCCCGAGCCGTCCACGCAGTCCGCAACGGACGGGAGTCCTTCAACCACCCGCCGCTGATTCCCGGCCTTGTCAACCCGGGTGACGGCGCCGGTCAGACCACTGCACTGGAGGCTGCCGGCGAAAAACCCGACCTCGTCCGGCCCGCCGCTTCCCGCTTCGGAGATGAACAACTCACCACGGTCGTTGAAGGCGATATCGCGCGGCTGGTCGAGCCCGGTCGCCACCACCGTCGGACCTTCGTGGCCGTCGGCCTCCGCCGCGTGGGGTGCAAATCCCAGCATCAAGAGCACGATGAGGATTGCGATGGCAGCGCGAGCGCTCCGCCTGGTGAGCAACGTCATTGGGTTCCCTCCTGGTCATCCGGCCGGGATTCCGCATCCACCGCGTCAGCGGAGAACCCACGACTGGTTCCCTCCCTGTGGTTTACTCGCATATTTTACAAAGGTCAAGAGATAATTATCACCGGAGGAGTTACTGGGGATTACCTGCGTCGGTTCGCCCGCAGATTGGTCGCCACCCGGTCCATGACGTCGGCGATGATCCGCTGCTCCTCCAGAGTCATCTGATTCAACAGGAACTCTTTGATCAAGTCGGCGTGCTCACCGGCGGCGGCGGCCAACGCCGCTCGACCGTCCGGCAGCAGGGTGGCCATCACCCCCCGACCGTCCTCCTCCACCGCCACCCTGGCGATCCACCCCCGGGCCTCCAACCGGTTTGCCGTGTGGGTCAGCTTCTGGGCCGAGGAGACGACCTGACCGGCGAGGGTTGTCATCCGCATCTCGCCGCCCGCACCGTCGAGGCGAACCAGTACTTCGTAGTCGCTGTGTGACATGCCATGGGCCTGAGCGACATGTTGGGAGAGCAGCTCCTCGACCAGCCGTCCGGCGTCGAGGAACCTGGTCCACGTCCGAAGTTCCTCGACCGACAGGTGGGCGCCGGTGCCGACCAGGTCGGAGGGATCGTAGGGGGCGGTCATGGCATCGGCGATTGTAGCGACCCCCCTCCGGCCGGTCGGCATCGGGTGGCCCGACATTCAGGCAAGCCGGCATCCAACGGCCGGCCATCGGCGATCCGACGGGGCCGGCGACTCCCGACCCGGGAAACGGCGACACGCGCTCCAGCGGACTTTCGGCCGGCCATCGGCGTTCGGGTCGGGACCGGCGACTCCGGACCGGAGAACGGCGACACGCGCTCCAGCGGACTTTCGGCCGGCCATCGGCGTTCGGGTCGGGACCGGCGACCGGGGACGCGGACCACCGGCCGGCCATCGGCGATCCGGCGGCTCAGGGCGACAGGCGGACCAGCTGCCAGTCCCCGGACGGATCCCGGTTGAACCGCAGCCGATCGTGGAGGCGGTTCTGCCTGCCCTGCCAGAACTCGATCGTGTGAGGGGTGATCCGCCACCCGCCCC
Source organism: Actinomycetota bacterium (assembly GCA_039029335.1). Classification (GTDB taxonomy): domain Bacteria; phylum Actinomycetota; class Acidimicrobiia; order Acidimicrobiales; family SZUA-35; genus JAHELU01. Next base: position 9,072 of record JBCCGJ010000034.1, read on the forward strand.
AGTGCGGCGGCCGGGGCACGTCGCCGGGGAAGCGAGCCTCCATCCGCTCGACGTTTGCCACCAGCTGGGTCCGATCGACCAGCTCCCGGCTCTGGGCGGACGCCCACCCGCCGATCTGCGAACCGCGGGTCCTGACCGCCCAGTAGGCGTCCGACTCTTCGGCAGGGACACGGGCCACCGTTCCGCCGATGTTGACCTGCCGATGCAGCGGGAGCCAACCGAAGGTCACGGCGATGTTGGGGTTGGTGTCGAGCTCCGCCGACTTGTTGCTGTCGTAGTTGGTGTAGAAATCGAACGCCCCGTCGGTGACGCCCTTCAGCAGCACGTGACGGCTCCACGGCTGCCCACCACCGTCGACGGTGGAGATGACCATGGCGTTCGGCTCGTAGACCTCGGCGGCAACCGCCTCGTTGAACCAGCGGTCGAACTGCTCGATCGGGTCGGCGAGAACGTCCGCTTCGGAGAGGCCGATCGTCTCGTACTCCTGCCGCATCCGGGCCAGATCCATGGTTGGTGACCTCAGCGGCGGTCGTCGTCCGGGGCCGGGGTCTTTGCGAACTCGGCGCTAACCTGCTCAAACGTGAGGGGCGCCTGCTCGGCAGTGGTCGACTGTGTGGTCAGCGACTCCCGAGCGGCCCGCTGCCGGTTGATCCGATCCTGCTCGTCGTTGGCCAGCTCACGATGGGCCCACCGGGTGAAGATGAAGAAGATGATGGCCCATAGGACAAACCCGCCGACCAGCTTCATCACCACCCCGGCCGCCTGCTGATCGGTCAGCACGTCTATGCCGAACAGTCGGTCCGGCGTGTCGTAATGGCGGTAGACCGCATCCTCGGCGAAGACCAGCCAGCCACCGGGCACCGTCGGCACGATCGACATGGCAAAGAGGTAGAAACACTGACCGAGTGGGCTGAGCCGCCACTCATCGACCGGGCCGAACACCGGCATCCACATCAGGAGCCCGGAGGAGAAGATCAGGAGGTGGAAGAAGAAGTGGAGGGCACCGTTCTCGAACGAGAGTTGCACGATCCGGGACCAGTGGAGCAGCAGGGTCAGCGCGTTGAACGTCAGACCCGCAACGACCGGTTTTGAGCCGGTGCGAAGGAACCGCCAGGCGGCCGAATCACGGCCGAGAACCAATTCGAACAGCCACCGGGGTGTCGCCAGGACAAACAGCGCCGGTATCAGCATGGCCAGGAAGAGGTGCTGGAACATGTGTACGAAGTACAGGTGTTCCTCGGCCACCTCGTGGACGGGCCAGTCCGAAACCACCCACATCAGCACAACGGCCAGCAGGAACGAGAACTTCTGGCCTCGGCTGATCGGTTCGTAACCGGCGGAGACGGCCTTCGGCTGGACGATCCTGGCCGTGTACCAGCCAAGGGCCAGCACACCGGCGATGAGAGTCCAGACCTCGAGGTGGGCCTCGAAGGGAACCTCTACGGCCGCCAGCAGGTTCATGTCCCGGCCAACCCGCCTACACCTGGAATCTGAATGCGGCGAACACGACGGCGTACACACCCATGGCCAGGATGATCGCTGCGGCGAACGCCCACGTGAAGAGCCGGCCGTGGAGGATCTTCAGGTCGAAGTAGAGGTGCATAAACGCCCCGGCGACCAGGAAGAACTTGACGACCATCATGGCGATCAGCGGGAGGACAAGAGCCGGTCCACTGAGCCCGAGGTACGACCATGCCACCTCGACCGCGGTCAGGATCGCCAGGACGACAAAGATGACCCAGTACTGCAGCTCGGTCGGGTGATGGTCGTCGTGATCGTCGTGGGCGTCATGACCGTCGGCGGCGTGGTCGGAGGAGATGGTTTCAGTCATCGCAGCGATCCTTACGGGATGAGATAGACGATCGTGAAGATAAGGACCCACACGATGTCGACGAAGTGCCAGTACAGACCAACCAGTTCAACCGTTTCCGCCCGGTCCTGGCGAAGCTTGCCCCGGAACGACAGGATCAGCAACGACATCAACATGATGATGCCGCCCGTGACGTGCACGCCGTGGAAGCCGGTCAGGGTGTAGAACGCAGAACCGAACAGGGTCCCGGTGTAGCTCAGGCCCTCCCGGTAGAAGGCGGTGAACTCGTACACCTGGCCGGCGATGAATGTGGAGCCAAGCAGCGCGGTGGCGGCCAGCCACACCCGGGAGTTCCGGTAGTCACCCTCGTGAACGGCCTTGTGGGCCAAAACCATCGTCAGCGAGCTCATCAGCAGGATGAACGAGGAACCCGAGGTGAACGGGATGTCCCACATCGGTTCGACCGACCGCTCGGTGACGAACTCGTTGATGAGTTCGTCCGGCATGCCGTCGGCCACCAGCGCATCGAGTATTCGGGGATTCCCGGCGGCGAGCTCCTCGACGAACCGGGCCACCGAAAGCAGGTAGGTGGAGATCAGGGCGCCGAAGAGCAGGCACTCCGAGCCGAGAAAGATCCACATGGCCAACTTCATGTTGGACAGGCCGAGGCTGGAGTGGTGACCTTCGTGACCGTGATCGTCGTGGCCGTGGCCGTCGTGGCCGTGCTCCTCGACGACATCGTCCGTGCCCAGAGCTTCCGTGCCCGTCTCCGGGGCGTCAGCTAGATCGGTCATGCTGCATCCTTCCCTGTCCCATAAGATGCCCGCTCAGTCACGAAACCGTCTCCAGTTCTGCGTCGTGCTCGTCGTGTCCGCCGTGATCATGATCATCACTGGGATCCAGATCGTCCGCCGGCTCCAGCGCCCAGCCCCAGAGCGCAATCATCATCAGGATCACGCCGGGCAGACCGAGCCAGAGGTTGAAGATCAGGCCGTAGCCGATGATCGGCAGCGCAGCGGCCAGCACGATGGGCCAGTAGGACGAAGCCGGGAGGTGGACACCGGTCGGATCGCCGGGCTGGGCCAGCTCCGCGCCGGTGTGGACCCGGCGAAGCTTGCCGTTCTCGTCCGGCTGATACTTGCGGTGCCAGAAGTCGTCCAGGGAGGTGACAACCGGATCGACGTCAAAGTTGTGGCCGGGGGCCGGCGAGTTGATCGACCATTCGATGGTGCGGCCGTCCCACGGGTCCGGGCCGACATCGGGGCGACCGGCGGCCCGCCAGGCCAGATGGGTCTTGCCGATGTTGACCAGGAACAGGAGCACACCGACGGCAAGGATGAACGAACCCCAGGAGGCGACCTGGTTCCAGAAGGTGAAGCCCATGGCGTCGTCGTAGGTCTGCATCCGCCGCGGCATGCCCTGGAGGCCCAGGATGTGCATGGGGCCGAAGGTCAGGTTGAAGCCGACGACCATCACCCAGAAGTTCCACTTGCCGAGCCGCTCCCCCAGTTGGTAACCGAAGGCCTTCGGCCACCAGAAGTAGAAGCCGGCCATGAACCCGAACAGGGCACCACCGAACAGCACGTAGTGGAAGTGGGCGACGATGTAGTAGGTATCGGTCTGCTGGGTATCCGACGGGGCGATGGCGTGGGACACACCGGAGAGGCCGCCGATGGTGAACTGGGTGACCAGGCCGATGGAGAACAACATCGCGGTGTTGAGGATCAACTTGCCGCCCCACAGCGTGGCGAGCCAGTTGAGGATCTTCACACCGGTCGGCACGGCGATGAACATGGTGGCCACGCTGAACGCGGTGACCGACAGCGGGCCGATACCGGAGACGAACATGTGGTGGGCCCACACGCCCCAGCCCATGAACCCGATGGCGATACCGGAGAACACCATGAACGGGTACCCGAAGATCGGCTTGCGGGCGAAGGTGGGAATGACCTCGGAGATGATGCCAAACGCCGGCAGGATCATCAGGTACACCTCCGGGTGACCGAAGATCCAGAACAGGTGCTGCCACAGCAGCGGGTCGGCGCCCTGCTCGACGTTGAAGAAGTTGGCGCTGAAGAGTCGGTCGGCGGCCAGGAGCACCTGGGCAACGGTGAGCACCGGGATGGCAAAGAGCAGGAGGAACTGGGTGACCAGGGTCATCCACACGAAGACCGGCATCTTCATGAGCGACATACCCGGCGCCCGCATGTTGAGCACGGTGGTGATCAGGTTGATCGAACCGGTCAACGAACCGATGCCGACCACCAACAGACCGATGTTCCAGAAGTCGATGCCGGTGGACGGAGAGAACGGGATTCCGTTGTTCGGTGCGTAGTTGAACCAGCCGCCGTTTGCCCCGCCGCCGATGAACCAGCTGGTGTTGAGCATCAGGCCGCCGAGGAAGAACACCCAGAAGCTGAACGCGTTGATACGGGGGAATGCAACGTCCCTGGCCCCCACCTGCAGTGGCATCAGGAAGTTGGCGAACGCCGCACCGATGGGCATGACAACCAGGAACACCATGACGGTGCCGTGCATGGTGAAGATCCGGTTGTACGCGTCCGCTGACAGGAAGGTGCTGTTCGGGGTGGCCAGCTGAATCCGGATGAGCAGGGCGGCAACACCGCCAATGACCAGGAAGAACATGGCGGCGGCGCCGTACATGATCCCGATCTTCTTGTGGTCGACCGTGGTCAGCCAGTCCTTGAAACCGGTTTGGTTCTTCGGACGGGCGAACGCGCCCATCGGACGTTCCGCCACCTCGGCCACGCCGGACGGAAGAGCGAGTGGTTCCTCAACTACTGCCATCTCACATGCTCCCTGATTCAGTCGAGCGTCGCCAGATAGGCGACGATCTGGTCGAGTTGTTCATCGGACAGGTCGGTGAAGGCCGGCATGCCTCGGCCGAGGCCGGTCTCCTCGACCGGGTCGGGGGCCATGGCCTTGCGCGACGGCGCATTGGAAATCCACCGTTTGAGCTCGGCGGAGTTGAATCGGTAGTCCTCGAGGGTTGTCGGGTTGGCCGCCAGCTCGGAAAGATCGATGTAGTCGAACGGGTTGAGCGCGTCGTCGTCGGCCTCGGTGCTGTTGTTCGGGCCGCCGGCGTAGACGCTGTAGATACCACCGGCAAAGGTTGACCGGGTGGCGAAGTGGGTCAGGTTCGGTGCGGCCTTGGACACCAGGGCGATGTCGGTGGTGTAGGTGTCGCTGTAGTCCAGGTTGCCGTCCTCGATGACATGGCACCGCTGGCAGTTGTTCTGGAACAGCTCGTATCCGGCGATGGCCTCCTCGTCGGTGGGGACGTCGGCGAGTGTTTGCTGGTTCGCCAGCCACTCGTCGAACTCGTCCGGTTCCAGCGCGATGGCCGACATCCGCATCCTGGCGTGGGAGAGGCCGCAGAACTCCGTGCACCAGCCGGTGTACTTGCCCGGCTCGTCCGCTTCGAGGGACCAGGTGTGCCAGCGGCCGGGGACCGTGTCCCGTTTGCCGTTGAGGCGGGGGATCCAGAACGAGTGGATCACGTCCCGGGAGGTGAGGATCAGGTCAACCTGCTCCCCGGCCGGGATGACCAGCTCGGTTGCGGTGACCACGTCGTCAGGGTCGAGGGCGATGTCCAGCGGCAGCATGGAATCGTCACCGCCGATCTCGGGGTTGACGATGCCGTCGCCGTTTGCGTCGACGAAGAACCCGTCACCGTCGACGTCGTAGCGGTACTCCCACCACCACTGCTGGCCGATGACCATGACGTCCAGTTCACCCGCGTCGTTCTTCTGCTCCAGGTTCCAGATCTGCTGCACCATCGGGATGCAGATGACCGCCAGCAGAACGGCGGGGGCGATGGTCCACGCCAGCTCCAGCGGGGTGTTGCCGTGGGTTTGGGCCGGCAGGTCATCGGGATCGTACTCGTCCTCGTTGACCCGGTTCCGCAACGTCACCACGATCGCGCCGCCGACGACCAGCACGAAGATGACACCCATGATCCACCAGATGGGGCCCATGAGGTTGTCGATGGCCTCGGCCTGGGGACCGCGGGGCTCGAAGGTGTTGAGCGGCTTGTCCTCTGCGCAACCCGCAAGGACCACGGCCATCAGGCCGAAGGCCGACAGCCTTCGCAGACGACGGCCACCCCCTCGAGTGTTCATGAAACGAGAACGCATCGTTCCTTCCAGAGTTGTTGTCAGAGCGGCCCTCGAGGTACTCAAGCTTGGCCCGCTGGAATCGTTTACTGCTAACCCGGCGGTGGTTTTCTTGGTCACTCGCCCTCCTCCTCGGAGTGCGAACCGTCCTCGGAATGCTCACCCTCGTGTCCGTGGTGGAAGTCCCGCTCCCCCTGCACCGCACCGACGACACCACCGGCAAGGACCGCAACGGCACCGAAGCTGACCAGTGCGGAGACGATCGACCGTGGCGCCCGCGACTTACTAATGAGGATGGCGCTGAGGAACACAAACGTGGCGGCGACCACAACGATGACCACCGAGCCGGTCTTGGACACGGCCAGCAGGATGCGGGACAGGCTGATCACGATGACCGCAATGGCAAGGAGGCTGAGCATCGGCACCTGGATGGGGCCGAGGACCCGGCGGCGGATCACGTCGTTCACCCCGTCGTCACCGGTTGCCCGTTCCGCCCAGGCCTGCACCATCCACTCGACGGCGACCGAGCCGAGCACGGCGAGACCGAGATACAGGAACGCCTGACCGACGGCGATGCCGAGCGCAAGGCAGGCGATGCCGAACGCCGCGAGCGGCGCGGCGATGCTGGCGGAGGCAGGCGGACGAACCGCAATGGCGTGGTCGGTACCCGCCAGCGTGGCCATGTCCTCGGCGTCGCCGTCACGGGTGATCACGCTGATGATCCCGAGGAAGAGGGCCAGCAACGAGGTGGCCATGAGGATCGTGTAGCCGGTGTGCTCACCGACACCGCCCTTGTAGCCCATGCTGATGACACCGATCGGCCCACCACCGGTGACGAGGCCGTAGACCACCGCGGCGATGAAGGCCGCTGCAAAGATTCCGAATAGGTATTTGGATCCCCAGGTGAACATTTCTACCTACTTGGTGATGTAGATGACGTACCACATGACGCCATAGAGAGCGACGGTCATGGTCCAGAATGCGGCGGCACAGAGCACACCCTCGTAGTCCCGTGAGGAGTACTCACCGCCGAGGGTTCGCATGGCCATGATCAGGGCGTACCCCATGGCCACAAGCATCATCACCATGTGGGTGCCGATGATGCCGTAGAGGAGCACGGCCCGCTCAGTGGCCAGAATCTCGATCTCCATGATCGTGAAGAGGTAGGCGGTCTGGGCCAGGAACGCAAAGGCGAAGACCAGTGAAAGGATCGAGGCGATAAAGGAGTTCGGCCGATCGTCGTTGCGGACAGCGGCGACCGACCACCAGATGGTGACCACGGAGAACGCCAGGGTCAGGCCCATGAAGTTCGGCTGGGTCAGGGGGATGTTGACCCCGTCGGGCAACCAACGCTCGCCGGTGGCCAGCACCTCCTGACGCCGGGCGACGTAGATGCCGATCAATCCGGAGAAACCCATGGCCATGGCCACTGACGCCAGCGAGGTGGCGATCAGCAGCAATCGGGGCCTGGCGGGAGCGGCCGGGGCGACGTCCTGGGGGATGAAATCGTACGGGGTGATGTCGGTTGCCGTCATCGCCGTTAGCCCTCGCTCTCTTCCTTCTCGCCGGACTCCGTGTCGCCGGACTCCTCGTCTTCACTCTCCATGCCGACGTACAGCAGGTCGCCGTCGGCGAGCGGTGTCGCCGACCGGACGATCGGGGGCGCCGGGAAGTTGCCCGGCTTCGGTGGTGATGCGGTTGCCCACTCCAGCGTGGTGCCGGACCAGACGTTCGGGCTGGAGCCGGCACGTTTCGAACCGAGGAAGCTGGTTGCGATGTTCGCCCCCAGGATGACCGGGCCGGCGGCGATCACCGCAACCCCGATCAGGGAGATGGCGGCAAGTCCGGAGGCAAAGTCGTCGGTTGCCCGTGCCGGTAGCCACGGCTGATCGTCGAAACCGGCAGCGATCTCACCGGCGGCCCAGATCACCGAACCGGCGGCGGTGGCCAATAGTGCGACAAAACCGAGCGGCTCCGCCATGCGACGACCCCAGATCTTCGGAGCCCAGTGATGGAGGGCGGCGATCACGGCGGCGATCACCGAGCCGACAACAAGCGCTCGGAGGCCCTCGTGGAACCGAGTGCCGTTGAGCACCAGCGAATTGCTCAGGTCGACCGAGCCGGGCGAGACCGAGTCGAGCCAGCGCATGATCGGGGCGACCGTGGCCAGCAGCGCAACGATGGCGGCGAGGAGGAGCAGGAGCCCGGACAGCAGGACACCGATCAGCGCCGCCCGAAGGTTGAGCGTGCCGGTTCTGATGCTCTGGCCGGAAAGGCCGAGCACACCGAGGATCGGGAGCACGCAGGCGAACAGCCCGACCACAAGGAAGCCGTTGTTGAAATCAACCGGCCTGATGGAGGCGAGGCCGACCACATCCGCGCCGTAGGTCAGCAGCCCGAAGAGCCCGATGGCCACCAGCACCGGCTTGTGGGCCCTGACCGGCTCTTCGCTGTGGACACCGATGATGTCCGCCCCCATGGCAAGACCGGGAATACCCAGCCAGTAAACGGCCGGGGCGAGGCTGACCCCGTCGAGGATGCCGGTCAGGCTGGCGCTCTGATCCCACGGCAGATGAAAGTAGCGAACCCGGAGGAAGGCCAGGAGCAGCTCACCCATGACGATGGGGAGGCTGAAGATGCCGACCAGAGAGAAGACGAAGAACCCCCAGGTTGTGACCGGGACCCGCTCCAGGGTCATGCCCTGGGTCCTGGCGCCGAGGATGGTGGTTGCCACGCAGACCATGGCCCACACCAGACCGCCGATCATCATGGCCAGTGCCGCGGCCCACAGGACGATGAAGTCCTCATCACCACCGCCCGGTCCACCGTCGAAGACATAGGCGAGGACAAGCAGGCCGAGCCCGAGGAACCAGGTCCACAAACCGGCGGCCGCTCCCCTGGCGAAGGCCAGACTTGGTGCACCGATCTGTAGCGGCACTACATATATGGCAATACCGAGCAGGAGCGGAACCAGGCCGCCGAACATGACCAGATCCCGGCTGAGCGACCAGATCTGGGCCAGATGGTCGATGGCGTCGGCTGCGGGGCTGTCGAAGTTGTTGGCCTGGAACGTGGCCACGATCCCAACGATCAGCCCGCCGATCAGACCGATGAGTCCTGCGCCGATGAAGAGCCGACCGATCGTCTTGTGGTCACCGGTGCCGATGATGCTGTCAACCGTGGCCGGTGCCGCCGTCCCCGCCGCCGCGCCGGCTGCAGGGGACGAACCGGCGTCGTCGGTCGCGTCCTTCTCCGGGCGAGTTTCAGTAAGAGCCATGAATTACACCGTTGGATCGGTCTGCCGGACCGGGTGAGCCGGTACGGCAGAACTCAGTGGGTTACGGGGGGTTTTGGAAATACTGCGGCCAGTACTGTAACCGCGTGTCAGCGGGGAAATCGAAACCGTCATATTCCCCACCCCACTAGCTGGTCGACCGCCAAAGCAGCGAAAAAAACCGTCAGGTGGGTTATGGAGAAGTTGAAGTAACGCATCGACAACTTGGCCTGCTGGACCGGGTTGGTTTCGGCCCGCAGCCGGACCGCGCCGCCGGTGAACAGCACACCCAAAACCATGGCGGTTGCCAGGTAGATCCAGCCCATGTCGGCGACGACGTGGAAGATCAGGGAGATCATCCAGACGATGGCCGAGTAGATCACCATCTGGGTTGCGGTCGACCGGTGCCCCTGGACGACCGGCATCATCGGCACCGAGGCCGCCGAGTAGTCCTTTTGGTACTTGATGGCCAGAGACCAGAAGTGGGGCGGGGTCCAGAAGAAGATGACCCCGAACAGGAGAATGGCCGCCCAGCTGACCTCGTTGGTCACCGACGACCAGCCGATCAGCGCCGGCACCGCACCGGCGGCGCCACCGATGACGATGTTCTGGGTGGAGGTCCGCTTGAGCCACAGGGTGTACACGAACACGTAGAACGCACAGGCGCCGACGGCCAGTACGGCGGAGAGCAGGTTGACGAAGGCCCACAACCAGAAGAACGCGAGGGTCTCGATGGCCGCGGCGAAGATCAGGGCTTCCCGAGGGGCTACCTCGCCGGTGACCAGTGGCCGGCCCTTCGTCCGCTCCATCAACCCGTCGATATCGCGATCGACGTACATGTTGAACGCGTTCGCACCGCCCGCCGCCAGGGTGCCGCCGATCACGGTTGCGACCATCAGCCACAGCGAGGGGATGCCTCTCTCGGCGACCACCATCGTCGGGACGGTGGTCACCAGGAGCAGCTCTATTATTCGTGGCTTCGTCAGCGCGATAAACGGGCGGACCCGATATCGAGCGGGAGCAGCTGTTAGCACCATCGGCAATCGTAGCGAATAGGGACCGGAGTACGGCCCTGAGCGGAAAGTCCGCAGGGCTCGACCGTGAATCGTAATCTTGTTGAACGCCGACCCTCGATCATTCGAGGATCACACCCCCGCTGGTAGGTTGCACCCGTGGTGACGCCTCGCTTTCGACTACTTGCGTTGGTGGCCTGGGTCATGCAGGGCCTAATCGTATTGTCCGGCGCCGCGGTGCGACTAACCGAGGCGGGCCTCGGTTGCGAAGACTGGCCGACTTGTAATGAAGGTGAACTGCTACCGGAGTGGCAGATCCACGGCCTGATCGAGTTCGGCAATCGGGTGATCTCACTGGCGGTGACCGTCTCGGCGGTTTTGGTGGTTGTGGCGGCCCGACGGCTCAACCCGGCCAGGCCGGAACCGGTTCGATTCGCCTGGATGCTGGTGGCCGGCACCGTGGCCCAGATCGTTCTCGGCGGGTTGACCGTTCTGCTGGATCTCCACCCTGCGGTGGTGGGCATCCACTTCCTGTTTTCCATGGCGCTGCTGTGGGCGGCCCAGTCGCTGTGGCTGCTGGCCGGCGAGCCGGGAGACCATGACTGGTTCCGCTATTCCACTGAACCGACGAGCGTTCGCACCGTCGGCCCGGTCGACCAGCGCACCGCAACGCTGGCCAGACTGCAAATGGGTATGGCCGCCGCGGTGCTGCTCATCGGCACGCTGGTCACCGGCACCGGCCCCCACAGTGGGGACAGCAGGGCGGAGCGACTGCCGTTCGACCTCACGCAGATCACCCGCGTCCACAGCACGGCCGTGTGGCTGCTGCTCCTGATCCTGGTGGTCTTTGCGGTGCACCTGGCAAGAGACGCCGACCGGACCGAACCGCAGATCGCCTCCGGGTTCGTGGCCCTCCGGTGGCTTTTGGTTGCGGTGGTGGCCCAGGGTGGGCTTGGGTACCTCCAATTCAGCCTCGGCGTGCCGGCGGCCCTGGTCGAGGCCCATATATTCGGTGCGCTGGTGGTGTGGAGCTTCAGCATTCTGACCCACAGAAGGATCATTGGATTCCAGGTCACGCCGGTAGCTGCCACAATAACGGTGTGAGTATGCCCCTTGAGGTTGTCGAGCCGTCGGTCGACGCGGTCGAGGACACCGATCGGCCGTGGGTGGTCATCGTGTGGAATGACCCGATCAATCTGATGAGCTACGTGGCCTTCGTTTTCCGCAAACTCTTCGGTTACAGCGAGCAGAAAGCCAACCTGCTTATGCTCGACGTACACGAGAAAGGCCGGGCGGTTGTCTCGAACGGAACCAGGACCGAGGCGGAACGGGACGTGAATCGGCTGCACAGCCACGGCCTCTGGGCCACCATGGAACACGACGAGTAGGCCAGAGGAGACCGGTGATCAACTGGAGCAGACGGCTCTTCGCCCCGCGCCGCGATGGCCGGTTCGACGTTCGGCTGGCCCCGGAGGTCCGCCTGGGTATCGTCTCATTGGCCGAGCAACTGGACGAGGTCCAGTCCGGCGACGGGCCGGAGACCAGGCGGCTCTTTCCAACGGCCTATCCCGATGATCCGGATCGGGATGCGGGGTATCAGATCTTCGCCAGGGACCAGTTGATCTCAAAACGGCGTGAGGCGGTGGAGATCATCCGGGCGACGGCGGAGGCCGACGTCTTGACCGGCGAGCAGCTCTCCTCATGGATGGGAATTCTCAACGACATCCGCCTGGTGCTCGGCACAACGCTGGACATTTCCGAGGACGACGAGGGCGTCGATCCCGACGCGCCGGACGCCGAGTCCCGCCTGCTCTATCAATTCCTGGGCGAGTTGGTCCACGAGATGGTCATGTCGCTCACCACCACCCTCCCCGAGCCGGAGGACGACGACCCGGCAGGGGAAAACGCATAGACGCACGGCCACGAGTTCGTCTGCTGTCGGGCGGCGGCACCGATGCAATCGGGTACCCTTGGGCCCGGCCTCCTGCGGGACAACTCGAATTCGGATGCTTTCGGGCAACGGCGCCGGGTAATCTCGTTTGGAAGCTTCGTCGGTGTTGATTCTCCGACGAATGTCGATAGATTGGCCCGGCCTTCAGGCAGGATCGATTTGTCGTCGAAACCACCCACCGGGACGCATCGTCGTGGCGGGTGGTGCAAGGTAATAAATTTCGGCCCCCATCGTTCAGCGGCCTAGGACGCCTGCCTTTCACGCAGGTAACACGGGTTCAAATCCCGTTGGGGGTGCCAAGCGCAAGAAGTAAGTGCAAGTAGAAGTAGAAGTACAACTACAGAGTTGTCAACATTCGTAGCAGTGCCGTCACCGGTTGGTCCCGGTTGATCGCAGGTTGCAGGTCTTCGCAAAGAGTCCCTTTGCCAAGATGTTGGTCCCGTAGTGCAGTCTGGAGTGCACGCCGCCCTGTCAAGGCGGAGGTCGCGAGTTCAAATCTCGTCGGGACCGCGAAATCCTCACCGCAGTTGGTCCGGTTTCCACCACCAGCCCGCCGGGGATTCAGCCAGGTCGGGTAGCTCAGTTGGTAGAGCGACCGCCTGAAAAGCGGTAGGTCACCGGATCGACGCCGGTCCCGACCACTCAAGTACTCAGGGCCGATGTAACGTGTGGCCCTGAGTCTGGCTATCCAAAAACACGTGGAGTTCTCCGTAAGCCCCGGTGCCGCGGACGTCCCGTTTCACCAGTAACCACAAGGGATTACCCGGAGTTGCCTGCCGGTCGGCGAACCTTGCAGCAGCCGCTTCGTTTCGTGCAACATCCAAGAGATGAGAAACCAACGGCTATTCATCAAACCTGTTTCTCCCAGTCCGGGACCTCTTTTGGAAAAGAATTTGACGCTATTTCGGACCGTTTGGCATGGAAGAAATGGGAAAAACTATAGGTGCAATACGACCCCTCTATGTATTAGTCTTTAAAGCTGAGGCAAGCATATTGCTGAATGCGCCCAGCTAGGACCTGAAACGGCAGTCGCCGCTTCGGAATCGAAACGTGAGGAATGTATTACCCATGGCAGCCAAGAAGTCCCAAATGACCGATGACCATAAGCAGGCTCTGGCCGTTGGGCGGGCAGAGGGCCGGCTTGTTCGGGCATACCTCGAGGCATTGGAATCAACGAAGCCGAAGCGCGGACGGAAGCGCACCAAGGACTCCATTTCACGCCGGTTGGACCGCATTGACGCCGAGCTGGAGGCAGCAGACCCGCTAAAACGGCTGCAGCTGACCCAAGAGCAGATTGACCTCTCGGTGGAGCTGGAGCAGATGGATAGCGGCGTCGACATGGCCCGATTGGAAGCCGATTTTGCCCGGGTGGCCAAGGGTTATGCAGAGCGTAAAGGAATTACCTATGCAGCCTTCCGGCAAATCGGTGTCCCTGCAGCCGTTCTCAAGAAGGCCGGTATCAGCCGAGCAGCCTGAGCCGGTGTAAGGGCGCGTGGGCGACAGCGCCGAATTCACCCAAGTTATCGCTTCCCCCGGGTCCCATCGGACCGGGGGAAGTTCCATTTTTGCACCGGTTTTGCAGCCGGTTGCGAGCCGGGGAACTAGAGAATGTCTTCCCCGCGGTATACCTCGGCCGGTCGATCGGCCCGCAGTTTCGCCACCTGGTCACAGAAGTGCGCAACCTGGGCGTCAACCGTGCCCAACAATGCGGTTGGATCGGCGATCATCGTGGCTATCTCCGCAGCGGTGCCGGGATAGGCCGGATCGTCGCCAAGCAACGCAACCAGACGCTCACCACCGGCTTCGCCGGCCCGCATGGCCAATGCGGCGTTGACCGCATGGCCTTTGATGATCTCGTGGGCGTGCTCCCGGCCAACCCCCTCACGCACCGCATGCATCAGGAGTTTTGTGGTGGCGAGGAACGGCAGGTAGCGGCGCATTTCCGCCTTGACCACCTCGGGAAACACCCCGAAGTCCCGCAGCACCGCAAACGTGGTCTCGTTGATGCCGTCGATGGTGAAGAACGCATCGGGCAGAACCACCCGGCGAACGACCGAGCAGGAGACATCCCCTTCGTTCCACTGATCGCCGGCAAGTCCGGCGGCCATCGTGAGATGACCACGCAGCACCGTATACAGGCCATTTATCCGCTCACAGGATCGGGTGTTCATCTTGTGTGGCATCGCCGATGACCCGACCTGACCGGCCTTGAAGCCTTCGGTTGCCAGGTCATGCCCGGCCATAAGCCTGATGGAGAGGGCCAGGTTCGCCGGCGCCGATCCCAATTGCACAAGGGCCGACACCACCTCAAGGTCACGCGACCGGGGGTACACCTGGCCGACCGCACCGAGTACCCGGGGGACACCGAGGTGCTCGGCAACCATCGCTTCCAGGCGGTCGACGTTGTCGGCCGATCCCAGAAGGTCGAGCTGATCCTGCTGTGAACCGACCGGTCCTTTCACCCCGCGGAGCGCAAAGTTCTGCCGGACGGCAACCAGGTGTTGATAGGCGGCCAACAGCTCTTCACCGACCTGCGCCATTCGCTTGCCGACCGTGGTTGGCTGGGCCGGCACATTGTGGGTGCGACCGACAATCGGTTCGGCGCTGTACCGGGCTGCGAGCTCGGCGATGACCGTTAGAAGATCGACCGTTCGCCGCTCTTGGAGATCCATGGCCCGCCAGACCATCAACTGTTCGACGTTTTCCGTCAGATCCCGACTGGTCAGGCCCTTGTGGGCATCCTGGCGACCGGCCAACTCACTGAACTCGTCAAGGCGAGCCTTTACATCGTGCTTCAGGACTGCATCACGCCGCTGGATCGAGTCAAGGTCGACCGTGTCGACCACGGCCTCATAGTCGTCGATGGCCCCGGGCTCGATGTCCAAACCCAGCGCCATCTGGGCCCGCAGCACGGCGATCCACAACTGCCGCTCCAGCACAACCCGGTTCCGCCGGTCGAAAATCTCGACCATCTCCCGGCTGGCATACCGTTCGGCCAAGATGTTCGGGATAACCATGCGTCTGCTCCACGGGTTTGTCCGATCGTGCACTAAAGCCCCGGACTTTGGGGGCCGATGCAATGACTCTTCGCCCATTTTGCCCGAAAGTCCCCATGAACGGTCGTTGCGCAACAGATCCCTTTGATCGGGCAGTTGACGTTTGCCATATGTGCTACGGCGAGTTCTGCTGGAACTGCCTGGTGGAGACGAAGGGCCGCCAAAAGCCCATGTGCCGGGCATGTGCGCTGGTGGTCAGTGGTCTCCGGCCGAAGTCAAAAGCGCAGATCCGGGGGTCGAAAAAGACCGTCAAGGAACGGCGGGAGGCGCTTCGGGCGGCCAGAGAGGCTCCCCGACAGGGCCTGGCCAACTTCACGTTCTTTGATATGGAAGAGGACGGTCAGCTGCCGACCCCGCCCGATTGGGAGCCGCCACCACCTGATCCTCTTGAGGAACCGGTCCACGCCATCAGCGAAATGTCGGCGCAAGACCCGATCGCAGCGGACGTGTTGTCAGAGACCGCACGGGACGATCACTTCCTGGTGTCCGATGAGGCGACTTCCGCCGGGGCCGAGTCGGCGATCCAACGATTGACCAACATGCGGGAGACGAGGGAGACCGCGGAGACCGGCGAGCTCACGGCGTCGACCGTGGTCTCCGATCATCAACCGCCGTGGGGACCCACAACCGCCGAGGCGGAGCCGACGCCATCCCCCCTCGACGCGGATCCATCACCCGTCGATGCGGAGCCGGTGGAGTTTCCCGGGCCGCGTCCGTTTGTGACCGACCAGCGGCGACTTGCCGCGATGGATCACCAGCAGGGCGGTCGGCGGGCCGACGATCAGGGGCCGGTGGACGCTCCGCAGGCCCGGAGGCGCCCCGAAGACGAGCGGGCGTCCGATCAACGGATTGTCTCCCAGCGGAGAACGGACCAGCAGGTCGATGCCCCGGAGGAGATCGACCCACAGGACGGCGGCGAGCATCCGGTGGACCGGCGGCGGGCCGAGCAGGGACCGATCGACGGTCAACCGAGTCCGTACCCACCACAGGAATTCGCCCTGCCGCCCCGTTACCCGGGTGCCACCGGCGACCCGGACGGCTCCGACGAATCGACGACAACCGAACCGCCGACAACCGAACCGCCGACGAAGGCCGAGGAGTCGACCGAGCCGGACGAGGAGTTCAGCATCCACGACGATCCGTGGGCCAGAACCGGACAGCGGGCCGGCGGCGCAAACGCGCTCCCGAAGCGACGGCCGAATCCGAAACCGGGTGAGGATCGTTCCGCCTCGCCACCGGACTGGACAAAGGCCAAGCTGCCCAAGTTCGACTGAGACTTACTCCGGCCCGACCCAGACTCGGGCGTCGGTCAACGACGGCTCCGGTGGCTGCGCCGACTGATGGTGCTGTCTTCGGTGCTCAGGGGTTGAGGTGCAGGTACTGATTCCGGCCCGGTCCGGTTGAAACCAGGTTGATCGGGACACCGACCTGCTCCTCGATGAGCTTCAGGTAGTCATGAGCCTTTGACGGCAGGTGTTTCGGTTCTGTCGCCTCGGTGAGGTTCGTTCCCCAGCCCGGCAGCTCCTCGTAGATCGGCACGGCATTGTGGACGTCCGACTGGTGATACGGCAGCTTGTCCGTTCGGACGCCATCGATCTCGTAGGCGACGCAGACCTTGACCGTCTCGAACGTGTCCAGAACGTCCAGCTTGGTGATGGCCAGCTCGGTCAGGCTGTTGAGCCGAACCGCATGACGCATCATGACCGCATCGAACCACCCGGGCCGACGGCGGCGGCCGGTGTTCGTGCCGAACTCCCGTCCGATGTCGACCATGCGGTCCCCGTCCTCGTCGAACAGTTCCGTCGGGAACGGACCGGCGCCGACCCGGGTCACGTAGGCCTTGGCGATGCCGAGGACCTTGTCGATGTGGCGGGGCCCCACACCGGCACCGATGCACGCCCCGCCGGCGGTGGGGTTGCTGGAGGTGACAAAAGGGTAGGTCCCGTGATCGAGGTCCAGGAACGTGGCCTGGGCTCCCTCGAACAGGACATGCTGACCGCCCTCCAGGGCATCGTGGATGATGTCGGTGGTGTCGGCGATGTGCGGTTTGAGCGGTTCGAGGCACTCCGAGAGGACCTTGTCCGCCAGAGCGTCGGGGTCCACCGGCAGGCGGTTGAAGATCTTGGTCAGCACCTTGTTGGTGTGGACCAGCGACGCCCGCAGCTTCTCCCGGAAGATCAGCTCGTCGAGAAGGTCCTGGACCCGAACCCCGAGCCGCATCGACTTGTCGGCGTAGGCCGGTCCGATACCCCGCTTGGTGGTCCCGAGCTTCGACTTACCGAGATGCCGCTCGTGAAGGGTGTCCAACTGCTGGTGGTACGGCATGATCAGGTGGGCGTTGCCCGACACCCGAAGGTTGCTGCAGTCGATCCCGCGACGGGTCAGCATGTCGATCTCCGCCAGGAGAACGAACGGGTCGACGACGACGCCGTTCCCGATCACCGGGATGATGTGGTCGTAGAGCACACCGCTGGGTACCAGCTGCAGGGCGAAGGTCTCACCATCGACGACCAGCGTGTGGCCGGCATTGTGACCACCCTGGTAGCGAACCACCATCGACATTTCCTTGGACAGGAGGTCGGTGAACTTTCCCTTGCCCTCGTCGCCCCACTGGGTCCCAACCACAATCGTTGCCGGCATTCAGCCCACCATAGCGGCCCCGGCAACCGGCCAGCGCACACGCCAACCCGCCCAAATTTGGGCCTGTGGCCTACATTTCCTGTGGGCTGCATGCCCAGATTTCGGGGTCGGTCGGAGGCCGCCTCGCCCTCCGTAGGCTTGGCTGATGGATGACGCCGTCGCTCACTGGTTTGGGTCAACAGCCAATCCCCTGGCGCCGGTGATGCGTGCGGTCCGTGACATCATCATGGAGGACCCGGACGTTACCGAGACCATCAAGTATCGGGCACCGGCCTTCGAGTGCGGCGGCATCATCTGTTACTTCAACTGGTCCGCCAAGAAGCGGGTCAGCCTCGTCTTTCCTTCCGGCCGGAGTATCCCCGGCAACCACGCCGCGCTGGAGGACGGCTCGAACCTCCAGCGCATGATGTACTTTGCCGATGCGGACGAGGTCACGGCCAAAGCCGATGACCTACGAGAAGTCATCGGTGCCTGGATGGCCGCTCACTAGTTGTATTGACCACGGACGTTGTTAGCTCGGGTCCACCAGTGAGTTGAGCCTCCCGGGGAGGCTGTGGTTCTTCTACCAACTACAGCTGCCGGGAGGCTCGTTGTGCACGCTAATGCCCGTTTGACCCATTGGGGTCGTCAAGAACTCGTTCGCCGTATCCAAGCTGGTACTCCAATCGCTCACGTGGCCGAAGCGATGAACGTTTCTCGGGCCACGGCTAGCAAGTGGTGGGGTCGCTACCAACACAACCCGGAGGGTCAGTGGTGGGCGGATCGGTCAAGCCGACCCAGAACATGTCCTCACCAGACCAGAGCGAAGATCGAACGCAAAATTGTGTCACTACGGCGCCGTCACAAGCTCGGCCCAGCCCGGATCGCGGGACGTCTCGAGATGAACCCCTCGACAGTCCACAAAGTCCTGGTTCGTCACGGCTGTAACCGCCTCGCCTGGATGGACCGGCCCACCGGACGCGTGATCCGCCGCTATGAACACCCCAACCCCGGCGACATGATCCACGTCGACATCAAGAAACTCGGCAAGATCCCACCAGGGGGCGGCTGGCGAGTCCATGGTCGAGCCGCCGCTGTTCATCACTCCAAGAAGAAACAACGAATCGGATACTCCTACGTCCACGCCGCTGTCGATGACCACTCCCGGCTCGCCTACGCCGAAATCCACGACAATGAACAAGCCATCACCGCTGTCGGGTTCTGGCAACGAGCCAAAGCGTTCTTCGAAACCCACGGCATCGACATCAAGTGTGTCTTGACCGACAACGGCTCCTGCTACCGCAGCCGCATCTTCAACACCGAACTCGCCAACACTGGCATCACACACAAGTACTGCCGCCCCTACCGGCCCCAAACCAACGGCAAAGTCGAACGCTTCAACCGGACCATGCTCGACGAATGGGCCTACATCCGCCCCTACCGCTCAGAAAACCAACGACGCAAACGACTCGACAACTGGCTCCACACCTACAACCATCACAGATGCCACACCGCCCTCGGCGGCCAACCACCCATCACCCGCGTCAACAACCAACCCGGGCAATACAGCTA
>JBCCGJ010000035.1:0-28069 GCA_039029335.1 Actinomycetota bacterium
CGGCGGAACGTTCAGCACGGTCGAGCTGTGCCACACTCCTCCGGATGAGCCATGCCGTCCACCGGTACCCCGGACAGGTGCCCAAGGCCGTAACCCCATGACCGGGTTGGAGGTTCTGGTGGTCGGCCTCGTGACGATTCTCGGAGCAACCGCCCACGGTTCGACCGGCGTTGGACTCGGGTTGGTCGCCGGGCCGACGTTGGCCGCGATCGACCCCGCCTTTGTACCGGGACCGCTGATGTTGATCAGCATCATCATCAGTGCCCGTCATCTCCTGAGCGAACGGCAGAACGTCGACCGAGCGGTCGTGAAACGGCTGATGCTGGGACTGCCGATCGGGGTCGGTGCCGCAGTGCTGGTGCTGCTGGCCATCGACGAGCGGATGCTGGCCCTCGGGATCGGAGGGCTTGTGGTGGTCATGTCGCTGCTGTTGCTCAGCGGATTTCACCTGCCCAGGACACCGATCACCGAGTTTGCGGGCGGCGCCGGTGCGGCGTTCGGTTCGGTGACCGCCTCGCTACCCGGCCCGCCGCTTGTCATGAGCCTGCACGACCTGCCCGGCGAGGTCATGCGACCGACCGTGGCATCCGTCGCCTCGGTACTCAGCATCGTCACGGTCATCGCCCTGGCCCCTATCGGGCTCTTCGGTCTGACCGAGGTCGGCCTCTCCGCCCTGCTGACCCCCTTCGCCCTGCTGGGGTTGCTGACGGCCCGGGTCGTTCGACCGTGGCTGGACAGACGGCTGTTCCGCCCGATCATCCTGGGAATCGCCCTGGCCGGCGGCGTCTCGCTGATCATCCGGAACCTGTAGCCACCCCAGGGTCTCCGGCGAGATCCCACATGCCCGGCGGCGGGCGAGGCACTACCATCTCGCCATGGATCGATTGGCAGGGAAGGTTGTCTTGATCACCGGCGGTGCTCGGGGCCAGGGGGCGTCCGAGGGGCGGCTGTTCGCCGCTGAGGGGGCATCGGTCTACCTGACCGACGTGCTGACCGAGGGCCGAGCCGTTGCGGAGGAGATCGGTGGTGCGTTCTTCGAGCACGACGTCACGGACGCTGCGGCATGGGAGGCGATCACCAAGGAGGTCGTCGCCGAACACGGCCGGATCGACGTACTGGTCAACAACGCCGGCATCTTCCGACTCGGTGGGGTCACCTCGACCGAGCGGGAACTGTGGGACACCACGATCGCCATCAACCAGACCGGCGTGTTCCTCGGTATGCAGGCCGTCGCCCCGACCATGATCGAGAACGGGTCCGGTTCGATCATCAACATCTCCTCAATCGCCGGTCTGCGGGGCGCCGGGGTTGCACTGGCCTACGCCTCGACGAAGTGGGCGGTCAGGGGTATGACCAAGAGCGCCGCCCAGGAGCTGGCCCCGTCCGGGGTACGGGTGAACTCAATCCATCCCGGCATCATCGACACCCCGATGCTCAGCGCCTTCGACGAGGCCGGTGTGCGGGAGGACGTGCGGTCGCGGATCCCGCTGGGCTACGAGGCGTCGGCCGACGACGTGGCCAACCTGGCGCTGTTCCTGGCCAGCGACGAGAGCTCGTACTGTACCGGTTCGGAGTTCATCGTGGACGGCGGGATGACCGCCTGATGGACGGCATTCACGATCTCGGTGGTGTCGAGGGGTACGGCCCCGTGCCGTACGTGCCCGAGGAGCCGATTCACGTCGGTGACCGGTGGGAGGCGTTCTCCGGTGCCGCCCTGTTCGCACTGCTCCGCAGCGGTCGGACCAACATCGATGCCCACCGGCACCGGATCGAGCGCCTGGATCCGACCCGGTACTTCCCGATCGGGTACTGGGGTCGATGGCTGGCCGCCGTCGAGTCGGCAACGGTGGACCAGGGCATCGCCGCCCAGACCGAGATCGACGAGGCGATCGAGGCCCTCGGCCACGACCCGGCCGATGCCACCCCGCCACCGCGGATGCATCCGATCACCACGCTGGAATCCCGGGAGAACGACCCGACGTTCATCAGATCCGTCGACCGGCCACCCCGGTTCTCCGTGGGTGATCGGATCGTCACCATGGCCCACGCACCTCAGGCCGGGCATCACCGACTGCCCCGGTATGCCCGGGGCCGTACCGGCACGATCGCCAGGGTCTACCCGGCGTTCACCCTCCCCGACGCGGTCGCCCACAACGGAGGCGAACAGCCCACCTATGTCTATGCCGTCGGATTCGATGGCCAAGAGCTGTGGGGTCCCGACGGCGACCCGAACCAGGTCTGTCACCTCGACCTGTTTGAGCCGTACCTGAGCCCCGCGGCATGAGCCGCAGCACACGAAGAACCCCGCCGTCCGACACGTCGACCTAGGAGGCCACGTGAGCACCCACACCGAGAACGAGGATCTGACCACAGGCCAGGCGGTACGGGCCGAGGCCCTCGAATCGATCCTGGTCGACAAGGGCATCCTGAGCGACACCGAGGTGGACAACTTCATCGAGACCTGGAGCAGCCGGATCGGTCCGATGATCGGCGCGGGGATCGTTGCCAGGGCGTGGATGGACGACGGCTTCAAGCAGCGGCTCCTGGTCGACGCCACCGCCGCGGTGACCGAGATCGGAGTCAACCCGGGGCGGCTGGAGCGGCTGGAGGTGGTGATCAACGAACCGGGGGTCCACAACGTCGTCTGCTGCACGCTGTGTTCGTGTTATCCGTGGACGCTGCTGGGGCTACCGCCGGGCTGGTACAAATCTCCGGAGTACCGGGCTCGGATCGTTCGCGAGCCTCGGACCGTCCTGGCCGAAATGGGGCTGGACGTGGCGGAGGAAACGACCATCCAGGTATGGGATTCGAGCGCCGAGGTCCGCTACCTGGTCATCCCGCAGCGGCCCGCCGGCACGGAGAACCTGAGCGAGGACGAGCTGGCCGCCCTGGTGACCCGGGACTCGATGATCGGTGTTGCCACCATCGCCACACCGACCGCCGCAACCGGATGACCACGGCGGATGACGTTCTGGACGTCGACGGGCCCGCCGCCCCGCCGCGGGCCAACGGCGAGTTGGTCTTCACCGCGCCGTGGCAATCCAGGCTCTTCGGCGCCACCATGCGGCTCTTCGAGGCCGAACACTTCGAATGGGATCGATTCCGGGACCTCCTGATCGGCGCCATCGCAGTCCATGAACAGGAGCTTCTGGACCCCGAGCAGTACGACTACTGGGGCTGCTGGCTGCGGGCCCTGGAGCAGCTGGTCACGGAACTCGGTCTGCTCTCAACCGACGAGTTGGAGCGCACCGCCGCCGCCGTTGCCGCCCGCCCACCGGGCCACGACCACACACACGACGATCACGGCCACGACCACAGCCACAACAGCGCTCACGGCCACGACAACGCTCACAACCGCGACCAGGCGTAGGGCTGGGGCTAGAGCTGGGACTGGGGCTGGGCCGCGCTGCCCTGACTGGCGTCGCCAGTGAGAGCCTGCTGATCAGCCGGCCTGCTCAAGAACGGCACCCAGGAGCACGCTGGCGCCCCTGGTCGCCTCGTCGAAGG
The DNA here is from genome assembly GCA_039029335.1 of Actinomycetota bacterium. Classification (GTDB taxonomy): domain Bacteria; phylum Actinomycetota; class Acidimicrobiia; order Acidimicrobiales; family SZUA-35; genus JAHELU01. Next base: position 3,508 of record JBCCGJ010000035.1, read on the forward strand.
TGATGCTCTCCGCCTCGTTGTGGCTCAAACCGTCCTTGCACGGCACAAAGATCATGGCCGTCGGGCAGTGCAGCGCCACATAGCAGGCGTCGTGACCTGCTCCGGAGATCATCCGACGATGGCGGAATCCACGGGCCTCGGCCGACCGCTCGACGGAGTCGACCAGGTGCTCGGCGAACACCACCGGTGGCGAATCGTTCTGCAGCACCACCACGGCGGTCACCCCCAGCCGCTCGCACTCGGCGGCGACGATGGCCCGCATGTCACGCTCCAACCCGTCCAGCACCTCAGCGTCCGGATGGCGGATGTCCAGCGTGCAGGACAGCACTTCGGGGATCGTGTTGGGGGAAACCGGCGATGACCGGAACTGGGCGAAGGTGGCTCTGGCCCACTCCCCTCTGGTCTCGACGGCCTCGTAGACCCTGGTGACGATTGCGGCGATGGCCTTCGCCGGGTCCTTCCTGCCGACCATCGGTGTCGGACCGGCGTGGGCCGGAAACCCGCCGAGTTCGATGGTGAACCATCGCAGCCCCTGCACGCCGGTCACCACGCCGATGTCCAAGACCTCGGCTTCAAGGATCGGCCCCTGCTCGATGTGCAGTTCGAAGGCCGCGGCATACCTGCCGGGGACCGCCGGTCTACTCCCATCCCAGCCGAGCCGTTTCAGTTCCTCGGCCACCGAGATCCCGTCAACATCGGTGAGGTCCTTGGCATCGTCGATGGGCAGCTTGCCCGCCCAGACGCCCGACCCCATCATCGAGTGCTGGAAGCGGGACCCCTCCTCGTTTGTCCAGACGACAAGGTCGATCGGCCGGGTCGTCCGGATGTCCAGGTCGTTCAGCCGCTCGATGACCTCAAAACCGCCGAGCACGCCGTAGACGCCGTCGAACCGCCCACCGGTCGGCTGGGTGTCCAGGTGGCTGCCGACCATCACCGGGTCGGCGTCCGGATCGGTACCGGGACGGCGAATCCACAGGTTGCCGATCTCATCGGTCTCCGATGTACAGCCGGCGGCCGCGGCCCAGCCGAGCAGAAGTGCCCGGCCAGCCGCGTCATCGTCGCTCAACGCCTGGCGGTTGCTGCCGCCGTTCACCGTTGGCGCGACCGTCGCCATGTCCATCAGTCGACTCCAGAGACGGGTCCCGTCGACCGTCACCACCTCGGTGGTTTCCGAGCTCATCATGCAGCCTCCTCACATCGGAATCCCCAACAACACCACAGCAAACTGGCTCTCCGCCACCCCACACCTCCATACTCGGTTCGGTGGCATCCCCGTCCGTTCCCAACTCGGTCCCGGCCATCGGGGTGCGGACGCTGCCGTTCTACCTCGGTGGATTTCTCGGACCGTTCGGCACGATGATCATCGTTGCCATGCTTCCGGAGCTGCGGGAGCAGTTCGACGTGGATTCGGCCACCATCAGCTGGGCATTCTCCGCCTACCTGTTCCCGATGGCGGCGCTGCTGCTGGTGTCCGGCACCATCGGTGAACGGTTCGGTCGGCGGCTGGTGCTCCGGATCAGCCTGAGCGGGTACATCGCCGCTTCGGTACTGGCGTCGCTTGCCCCGACCCTCGGGATGTTCCTCTTCGCCAGGGCCGTGCAGGGGGTTGGCAACGCGTTCATCACCCCGCTGCTGATAGCCGGTCTGGCCGAGATCACCCCGCCGGCGCAGCTCGGCAAGCGGCTCGGTGTGTACGGCAGCTTCCAGGCCGCCGGCGGCGGTCTTGCACCGTTCGCCGGTGGACTCGCCGCTGCCGTTGACTGGCGCCTTGCGTTCTGGGCGACGGCCCTGGTCACCGTTTTCATCGTGACGTTTGTACCACCGGGCGCTCGCAGAGCCGGGGCGGACCGTCCACCGATCCGACCGCTTCTGGGCCGGCGGCTGCTGGTCCTCGGCGTCGGCACCTTCGCCGCCGCGGCCGGCCCGATCGGTGCGGCGATCCTGGTGGGACTCAAGACCCGGGACGTCCTGGTGATGGATGCGGCGAGTGCCGGATTCCTGTTGGCCGGCGGCAATCTGGCCGCCACGCTGCTGGCTCCGGCCTTCGGACGAGTACTGGACCGATTCGGGCCCCGGGCCTGCGGTCTGTTTGCAACGTCGGTCGTGTCGCTGCTGGTTGCCGCCCTGGGTTTTGTCGGCACAACCGCGGCGACGGCGGTGCTGTATGCGGCGGCCGGCGCGCTGTTCGGATTTGTGGTGCTGGTTGTGCAGCAGGTCGGGGCCTCGATCGTTCCGGAGAACCGGGGCGGCGCCCTGTCGGCCATCCTGTCCTTCCGGTTCATGGGACACGCCGTCGGCCCACTGCTCTGGGTCCCGGTCTTCGAGGCGTCGGAGCGTGCTGCGTTCCTCGGCGCGGCGGCGCTCGGGCTGCTCACGGTCCTTGCCGTGCTGGTTGCTATCCCGCGGCGGGAGCAGGACGCCGGTGCGATTCCGGCCGCTTCGGCGGTGTAGCCAGGACAAAGAACAGCAGCCCGGCTCCGGCCAGGAAGGCAAGGATCGTGAAGCCGAACTGGTAGGAACCGGTCCGGTCGGCCAGGATCCCGGCGACAAGCGGTCCGCCCATCATGCCCATCATCACGATCATCGAGGAGATACCCATGATCTTGGCGAACGAGGTCGACCCGAAGTAGTCGGCCCGCAACGCCTGCATCAGCGGACCGCGAACCCCCCAGGACAGCCCGTGCAGTGGCACAAAGAGCCAGATCATCCACCGGGACGTGGCGTAGGTGAGCAGGAGCAGGCCGACCATGTGACCGATCATCGCCCCGGACGCAAGGATCCGTTTGTTCATTCTGTCGCCGAGGACACCGCCGGCCAGCTGACCGACGAACTGCATGAGCGGCATCGCCCCGCCGACGAAGCTGGCCTCCTGCAGGCTGAATCCCTGTTCGCTCGTGAGGTACAGCGAGAGGTGGGCGATCACCGAACCGACAACGAGGAGGGCGGTGCCATGACCGAGGGAGATCATCCAGAACGCTCTGGTCCGGACGGCCTCGCTTGCGGTGAAGTGGGTGTCCGAGACACCTTCGGCCCGGGGGCGCTCGATGACCGTCGAGGGATCGATCCCGTCGACGAACTCACCCCGGTCCTCGGGGCCCTCACCGAAGTAGTTGCACAGCGGGTAGGCGATGGCCACGATTGCCAGCCCGCTCAGCGCGGCGGTCCATCGCCAGCCGAACGTGCGGAGCAGCCACACGACGCCGGGCGTGACGATGCCGCCGATGGCAAAACCGGTCCCGGAGAACGACAGGGCTTTGGCCCGGTTCCGCTCGAACCAGCGAACCGTTGCGGCGGTGATGCTGAGGAACCCGCAGAGGCTGGCCCCGATCGCCACAACCGCCAGGGCCACAAAGAAGTGCAGCAGGGTCTGAATCTGGCTGAAGCCGACCAGGCCGAAGCCGGTGAGGATGACCCCCAACCGCATGATCCGCCTTGTACCGAAGCGCTCCAGCGCCCACCCCTGCAGTGGTCCGAGCAGGCCGCTCTCGGCCCGCATCAGCGAGAATGCGGCGGAGAACGTTGTTTTGCTCCAACCGAACTGCCGCTCGAGGAGCACCGCGTAATTACCGTACGCCTGGGTGATGAACCCGCTCTGCAGGGCTTGGATGGCGGCGCCGGCCGCTACCAGCTTCCAGCCGTGGAACCAGCGGTTTCGTGGCCGATCGGCCTCCACCCGGCCGGCGGACCGGTGGAACGGATCGTCGACCTTGGCGGCGCCTGCGCTGTCTCTGCTGTTCCTGTCGGCCGGTTCCTGGCCGTCGGCCTCCGGTCTGTCGCTTGTCCCGAGGCCCATCAACAGGGCCCGCGCCGAACGGCGGGACGGCCCGGCGAACGGCCGGACGGGCGGTCAAGGTGCATTCCGACGAGGATGGTAGATCGGACCGGGTTCCACAAATTCCCTTCGCCCGCCCGCGGCTGCCCACCGTCTGGACTGGTCGACAGGGTGCGGTGCTCGTCCGGCGGCGGCTCAGGCATTCGGATCGAAGTACCCGGCGAAGCACTGGCTGGGGATCGCCAGGTCATACTCCTCGCAGTACCGCTCCGCCGCCTCCGGATCGTCACCGAACCCGGCAACAAAGAGGTTCCAGTACCCCGGTGTCTGTCGGGGACTGTCGTCGCTTCGAAGGATCTGCACGTCACGGTGCCCGTCGGCCACCAACCGATCGAAGGTGGCCAACGCCGCATCCCAGCCACCGTCGACGGCCACCGAGGCCAGGTTGGCCCGGTACCCCGGTGGGGGCGGGTCGCCGGCGACGTACACCTCGACCGGTTCCGTCACCTCCACCTCGCCCTGGGATGTGACCTCGACGGCCACCGAATGGCGGCCGGAGGTGAGGACGACGACCGGCGGCTCCGTACCGACGGCTCCGGTGGCGAGCCCGTCGACCACCGGCCGATACCCGGCACCGGCCGCCGCTCCCTGCACGGTGATCGGGAGCTCCGTTTCCGCCGCGAGCGGCCCGTCTACCCCACCGGCGACCGCAATCGTCACCGTCGGCTCGTCGGATCCTCCCAGTGCGCCGGCAACAAGGATCCCCGCGACCGCCAGGAACAGAAGACCACCGACTGCCACGGCGATCGTGCCGAGGACCCGGGCGGCCGAGCGGCGAGGACCGCTCCGGGTGCCCGCGGTGGGGCGGGCGGCCGGCAGACCGCCGCTCCCCGGCGGCTCATACAGCTCATGCCACTGCTGGTCGACACCAACACCGGCGACCGGGGTGTCCCCGACGGGTTGGACGAGATCCGGGGTGGCCGCGCCCGGCGGCGGGTCGAGCGTGACCGGCCCGGCCAGGTTGCTCTCGGAGAAGCCGGCCATGTCGGGGGCCTGGCCGACGGGACCGGGGCGGAGGTCCGGGATGGTCGCGGCGAGGGAACCGTCCGGTGGAGCCACCATCAACGGCGGGGTGGCCACCGCCGTTTCCAGGTCCCGGACGAACTCATCGGCGTTCTGGTACCGGTCGGCCGGGTTTCTGGCGGTCGCTCGCCGGAACGCATAGCCGAACAGCGTGCCCATGCCGACCGATTCCGGTGAGGGCATCGGTTCGGACATGACCCGCTTCATCAGCGGCCACACGCTGTCGTCCGTGGGGTCGAAGTACGGCCCGTGACCGACCAGCAACTCATAGAGCGTCGATCCGAGGGAGTAGATGTCGGCCGACGTGGTCGGCGGCTGACCTTCCAGCACCTCCGGCGCGGCGTGGGCGAAGCTGGCGGTCACCACACCGGTGGCGGTCCGATGACCACCCTCGATTCTGGCGATGCCGAAATCCCCGAGGGCCGGCTCGCCGTAGGCGGAGATCATGATGTTCGCCGGTTTCAGATCCCGATGCAGGATCCCGACCCGGTGGGCCTCACCGAGCGCCCGCCCGATCTTGATGCCGATGTCGATGGTCTCCTCGCCGGAGAGCGGACCGGTGCGTTCGATGTGTTCACTCAGCGAGCCGCCGGGCAGGTATTCCATGACCAGGTAGGCCCGGCCGTTGCTGGTGAAGCCACCTTCATGAACGCCGATGATGTGTGGATGGTCGGAGACGGCGCCGATGGCGTGGCACTCCCGCTCGAAGCGGGCTTCGATCTCCGGATCGGAGGCCTGGGCTCGCAGCACCTTGACCGCGACCGTCCGACGGAGGCTGAGCTGTTCGGCCCGGTACACATCGGCGAAGCCGCCGCGGCCGATGTGTTCGGCCGGCCCGAGCCCTCGGATGCCGAGGTCTATCCTGGCGTCGTGATCAGCCACCGGCCACGGTCGTCGAGGTTGTGTCCTCGTCTGCCATGGCGTCGGGATCCTCGTCGGTCATGGCGTCCGTCGACTCATCGGTGGAGCCGGTGGTTGCCGCAGCGTCCGCTTCGGTCGGCTCGAAGTAGGTCGGGAAGCACTGATCCGGCACAGCGAGGCTGAACGATTCGCAGTAGGCGACGGCCGCACTGCGATCCTCGCCGAGGCCGCCGATGAACAGGTTGTAGTAGCCGGGCGAGATCGGTCGGATCTGGAGCGCCTCATGGCCGGCCGCACGGTACTCGTCGAACTGACGGATCGCCTCCGCCCAACCCTCGGTCTGCATGTCGACGGACGACAGGTTGGCCCGGAACCCCTGCGGTGGCGGATCGCCGAGGACGTACAGCTCAATCGGCGTGGACTGGCTCACCTCGGCGCCGTTGGTGATCTGGATGTAGATCGTGTGGCGACCGGCCGGAAGGATGAGGTCCGGGAGAAGCACGTCGGGTTCGCCCTGGGGGATGTCGTCGACGACCACCTGGAGCAGCGAACCGTCCGGTTCACCGACCAGATCGATGCTGTAGGTCTCGCCCTGCTGGAGCGGTCCGGCCGTTGCGGCGTCGAAGAACAGCGTTGGTTCGTTCACCAGCGGTTCCGGCGCAACCGTCGCCTCCGGAGTGGCGGGCTCGGTGGTGTCGGTCGATTCGGTGACGGCCTGCTCGGTGTCACCGGTTGCCACCTCATCCGCGGTGGTGTCGCGGGTGAAGTACCAGGCCGCCGCGGCGCCGAGCAGGAGGATGGCGGCCAGACCCGCGGCCAACAGAAAGCGGTTCGGTTCCTTCGGCTTCTGGCGGGGCCGCTTGTCGGCCAGTTTGAACTCGGTGTCCTGAGGACGGTCACGGCGGTCACCGCCGCGCGGTCGTCCGCCGCCCGGTCGTCTTCCCGGAGCGGGTGCACCGGGATCGCCGAATCCACCCCCCATCGGCTGATCCATCTGACGGGTGGCGTTGATCGGTGGGGACTGCGGTTGCCGTGCCCGCCCGGGTGAGGTGAGCGCCGGGCTCTGGTGGGGCATCTCGTACGGGTCGTTGCCGGACATCGCGCCGTAGGTTTCCCCGGTCATCGCCGCGGCACCGACCGCCGCGTAGTTGCCGGTGGACGGATCGGTACGAAGTGGTGGCGGCTGGGTCCCGGCCTGGGGGAACCCGGGCTGCTCGGCCTCGGCCGGTGGATCGTCGAACTCGGGCAGGGCGGACGGAACCGGCCTGCCCGGCGCGGCTCCCGACCGCAACGACCGTTCCTGGTTGCCGTTCTCCGCCCTGGACTGGGCGAAGACCCCGTCAACGGATGGCGCAACACCCCCGGGCGAGACACTTCCAATGTGCGAATCGCCGGCCTGGTTCAGAGGGCCCGGGTCGACGACGCCGGTGTCAAAGGCGTCCGGGGCGTAGGCGCCCGGGTCCATGGCGGCCGCATCGAGGTGGTCCCCGTTGGCGGTGACCGGAGCGTGGAAGTCGGAATCCGGGAAGCCGTTTCGTCCCGGGCCGGTGGGGGCGACGTCGTCGATCGGGATGCGCGGGATGTCCCCCGTCGGCTGTTGCACGGGCGGCAGGCTGGGTGGCCGGGCTGCCAATCCGCCGGGAACGGATCGATCGCCGTTCCCCGAGACGCCGTTTCCGGAGGCCCCGTTCCCCGGTGGTTGGCCAAGGGGGCGACGGGTGGGCGGCCGGCTTGGGGGACCACCCAGTTCGGTGGGATCGGACGGCCGGGCGGGCCCGGACTCTATACGGCGAATCTTCTTGCCGGTTCTGGCATTGCGGGGATCGGCCGGTCGGCCGTCGCGCGATCGCGCACCGGGGCCGGTGTCCTCGGCCTGGCGTTTCGCCTGGCGGGCGCTTGCTCTGGCGCTGCTCTGACGAGCCCTGTCCCCGCTGCTCTTCTGCCGCTCCGAACCGCGGCGCTTGGCCCCGCCGTCCTTGCCGTCTGACCGACCTCGAAACATCAGCAAACCCCCAGAATTGGACTGTTTGAAGAGGCCCGGGCCGATTGGTCGGCCACGAACCCAACGGCACGCCCGCTACCCGATGGACGACCGCACACCGAAACCGGTGCTTGAACGGTTACTTGTGTCTGTGTTGCGACTACCACGAGCCTGAGGCCGCCTTTCAAGTGCCGTCCGGCCCACGCCAGATGTCATGATACAGACATATTTCGGCCGTGCCTTTTCGGTGAGCGATTACGACACCATCCGGCGCACCCGAGCGATGGGCCCCGAGGTCCCCAGACCGGACTCCCCAGGGGTTTTGGGGGATTCCCCGGATTCCGCCGGACCCCGGGAAAAGAGTCAATGGAGGCATGACTTCAACGACCCTGCAGAACACCCCATCGGTCTCCGAGCTGGCAGCTGCGGCAGGCCGGGACCGGAACCGGGCCGTCGACCTGTATCGGGCGGTTGCCATGGTTGCTGTCGCCATGGGCCACTGGGCGGCGATCATGATCACAACCGACGCGGACGGGAACCTCATCAGCGGGAACGCCCTCGAAGCGGCACCGAGCCTTGCGGTCATGAGCTGGCTGTTCCAGGTCATGCCGCTGTTCTTTGTTGTCGGCGGTTTCTCGTCCGCCATGTCGCTCGACGCCCACGTCCGGCGGGACGGCAAACCGCAGGACTGGATCGCCGGTCGGCTGCGCCGCATGCTGGCGCCGACGGCGCTCCTGGCCGCGGTGTGGTTCGGCCTGCTGATCTTCGGCAATCTGCTGGGTGTCGGGTCGTTGGTTGCGGTGGGTGCAACCGCAGCGGCAATCCCGCTGTGGTTCCTCTCCAACTACACGGTCGACACCGCCATTGCGCCGTATCTTCTCCCCCGATTCCGCCGGAATCCCGCCCTGGTCGCCGGTGGTGGCATCGCCCTGTTCGTCGCCCTTGAGGCGAGCCGCTTCGCCGGTGTTCCCTACCTGCCGCAGCTGAACTGGATCCTCGGCTGGCTGCTGTTTCAGACCGCCGGGTTCGCCTGGCGGGACCACCTCCTGCCAACGGGTCGGCGCCTGGTGGCCGCTGCGGGCGTGCTGTGGGTGCTGGCTATCGCCGCCGTGACCGTCGGTCCGTACCCGGTCTCGATGGTCCACTTCCCCGGCATCGGTGACCTCTCGCCGACCCACCCGCCGTCCGTCGCCCTGATGCTCTTTGGTGCGGCCTACAGCGCAACCGCCCTTTCGTTCGCCCCGGCGCTGTCGGCGTGGTTGGCAAAACCGACGGCTCGGAGCCGGGCGGCGTGGACCGCCGTCGTCGCGGGGAACAGCATGGCCATGACCGTCTACCTCTGGCACTTCACCGCTGCCGTGGCTGCAGGCGCGGTGCTGTACGGCATCGGCTTCCTGCCGACCGCCGCAGCCGGCACCGCCGCCTGGTGGATCCAGAAACTGCCGCTGATCGCCCTGTCCGCTCTCTTCCTGGCCGCCATCGTCGCCCTGTTCGGCCGGTATGAGCGCGGTGCACTCCTCGCCGAGCGGACCCCGTGGGTCGGCGGCCAGGCGTCCATGATCGCCGTCGCGGCGGCGGTCTCGGTTGCGATCAAGGTCTGGACCAGCGGGAACGCCGTTGCCATCGGCGTCGCAACCGCAATCGTCCTGGTCACCTACCACGTGGTCCTGGCGACCCGGATCCCGGCGCCGTTTGGCCGAGCTCACCACCACCTGATCAACGATCTCGACTGAGCAATCCGCTTCGTCCCAGGCAGTGACACCGACCGGGACCGCGACCGGGACACGGGTACGGCCGGGGAGCCGGGCGAGTGTCGGGCGGGAACGCCGTCGGAAATTTCGACTGATCGATGGGCCGAACTAGGGTGGTGGCCATGACCGCAGCAGCTGAACCAACAGTCGGGGCACCCGCTCGGGCGATGTCGACGGCGCACCGTAACTACGTCAGCTACATCGACAAGTCCCGGGAGTACTACGCCGCCCACGGCTACGAGAAGCCATACCGGTGGGCCAGCAACGAGACCGCACCGTTCACCCCGCTGCCGAAACCCCTTGCGGATTGCACCGTTGGTGTGGTCACCACCAGCGGCATCCATCAGGAGGACAAACCGGCCGACGCACCACCGCCACTGCCGAAGCGGCCGTTCGCCCGGGAAACGGCGAGCGCACCGAACCGGATGTTCACCGACGATCTCTCGTGGGACAAGCAGGCGACCCACACCAACGACACGGAGAGCTTCCTCCCACTGCAGCGGTTGCGGGAAGCGGCGGCCGAGGGACGCATCGGCAGACTGGCGGACCGGTTCTACGGGGCCCCCACCGAGTACAGCCAGCGCCGAACCGGCGAGGACGCAGCGACCATCGAACAGTGGTGCCGGGAGGATGGCGTCGACGTGGTCCTCCTTATCCCCCTCTGACCGGTCTGCCACCAGACCGTGAGTCTGGTCGCCCGCCACCTGGAGGCCGCAGGCATCCCAACCGTGATCATCGGCAGCGGCCGGGACATCGTTGAGCAGGCGGCGGTGCCCCGCTTCCTGTTTGTCGACTTCCCGCTTGGCAACCCGACCGGCAAACCGAACGACGTCGAGATGCAGCGAGCCATCGTCGGCCTCGGCCTTGATGTGCTGGAGCGGGCGTTTGTCCCCCAGACGACCGTGCAGGCGCCGTTCGTCTGGTCGGAGGACCACAGCTGGCGTGACCGGTTCATGGAGGTCACACCGGAGTTGGCCGCAGAACTGCGGGCCGCCGGTGAAGCCAGGCGACAGAAGCAGGCGCAGAACAAGAAGCGTTTCGCCGCCGACTAGCGCGGCGGCTCCCGTTTATCGATGCGCACCGCGGTCCTCTGCTGCTTTGTGCTGATCGGCGTCTGCGGGACGCTGACCACAGCCGCCGCGGCCCAGTCGTCCTCGGAGACCGAGATCACGCCCCCAGCCGACTCGGTTCGGATTGTCCTGACCGAGCTGGAACCGTTCGTCGACAACGACGACGGACGGCCGGACGGCTTCTACGCCGAGATATGGGCCGCCGTTGCACTGGAGCTGGGGGTGACCTACGAGTTCGTGTGGGCCGACAGCTTCGGCGAACTCCTCGACACCGTCGAACGGGGTGACGCCGAGGTCGCCGTCGCCCCGCTTGCACCAACCGCGGCCAGGGAGACCCGGTTCGATTTCAGCTCAGCGGTGATCAGCTCCGGCCCTCAGCTGGGCTTCCACGAACGGATGGTCGCCGACCGGTCGATCCTCTCCACCCTCTTCTCCCCTTCGGTCAGACAGATCCTCCTGGTCGCCGTACTGGGGCTGGTGATCCTGGCCCACCTGATCTGGATCGTCGAACGTGGACGGGATGATGAGGAGGGCAGCGACTTTCGCCAGGAGTACCTGCCGGGCATCTGGGACGGATTCTGGTGGGCGACGGTGACGGTGACCACCGTCGGTTACGGGGACAAGGCCCCTCGGTCCTTCGGCGGGCGGGCCATCGCGCTGCTCGCCATGCTCCTCAGCCTCTTCCTGGTCGGCGCGTTCGTCTCCCAGATCACCGACATCCTGGCCGAGCAGCGGACGGCCGCACCCATCGAAGGCCTTGACGACGCCCGCGACCATCCGGTCGGCGTGGTCGGCGGCAGCACCTTCGCAGACTACGTCAACGGTGAGGGGCTGGAGACCGTCGCCTTCGATTCCCAGGCCGCGCTGTTCGAGGCGGTGGAGGCCGGCGAGATCGATGTGATGGTCACCAACCCGTTTGCCCTCTCGGCCATCGGGCCGGAGCACGGGGTTCGACCGGCCGGCACCGTCCTGTACGAGGAGTTCGAGACGTTCGGGCTTGCCCAGGGGTCTCCGTGGCGGGAGCCGATCAACCAGGCGCTGGCCGACCTGCAGGCGTCGGGAGAAATCGAGGAGATCATCGATCGCTGGATGAACTGAGGGCCGGTCGGACGGCGCCGCTATGCCAGCACGAACCGGGAGACCGTCTCAACGTGTGAGGTGTGACCGAACAGGTCGAGCACGGTGAGGTGGTCCAGCCGGTAGCCCCGCTCGGCGAGGAGGCCGGCGTCTCGGGCCAGCGACGCCGGATCGCAGCTGACCAGCGCCACCCGGCTTGCGCCGGTCTCGGCAACCCGGTCGCAGCCCCGCCGACGAAGTCCGACCCGTGCGGGGTCGGCGATCACCGCACCGACCGGCTCGGCCCGCCACCGTTCGAAGTCCGACTTGACGACCCGCCCATGGGGACCGAGGTTGTAGGCCGCATCCTTGACCGCCGACGGATTCGACTCGACGCCGATCACCGACCGGCCGATGCCGGCAAGCGCACCGAACAGTCCGACGCCGCAGTAGGCGTCGAGCAACACTCCCTCTGCGTCGGCCACCGCATCACCGGCGAGTTCGGCCAGAACCATCGCCCCGTCCGGCCTGCACTGGAAGAAGGAGTCGGCCGAGATCTGCAGCCGGAGCCCACCGATGTTCTCGTGATAGTGCGGTCGGGCGCCGTCGGCCAGGTCGGCCCGGCCCACGATCTTGACCCCGTCCGGCACACGAACGTCGCCGTCGACCACCGGGTCGAGCAGCACCAGCCGCTCACCGGTGTTGGCGCCGGCCCGGACGGTCACCTCCGTCGCGTTGCCGAAGCGCCCCTCGACCAGCAGCTCCTCGACCAACGGATGGGCGACCGGGCACCGCTCGATCAGCACCGTGTCGTGTGAGCCGCCGACCCGATACGCGGCCCGCCCCTCGACCACTGCGGCCCGGACGGTCGTCCGGTAGCCGGTGACCGGGAGCGAGGGCCCGATTCGGATGTCGGCATCGTCGATCCCCGCCAGACGGCGGAGGCAGTCGGCAACGATCTCGGCCCGGAGCGTCGACTGCCGGTCGGCTGCAACATGCTGCCAGTCACAGCCACCGCAGCCGTCCGCCACGTGGCCGCAGGCCTCGTCCACTCGATCCGCCGACGGTTCCAGGACGGCGACGGTCCGCGCCTCCAGCCGGGATCGGTGGGTGGCAACCGTTTCAACCGCAACCCGTTCGCCGGGGATCGCACCGGAAACGAACACCGTACGGCCGTCGGGCGCCGGCCCAAGCGCCGCCCCGCCCTTGGCCACCCGGTCAACGGTCAGCTCAAAATGAACGGGGTTCGATACCGGCTCTGGCATGCTGAAAGCGTATGGCACCAACCGAGACTTCCATCGAGAACCAGCCGGATCCGGACGACGCAGCAGTCTCCGGCGGGACCCAACCTCCGATCCTCATCGCACCGTCCGTACTCCCGGCGGACTTCGCCAGGTTGGGAGACGAGTGTGCGGCGCTGGAGCGGGCCGGCGTCGATCGGATTCAGTTCGATGTGATGGACGGCCGGTTCGTCCCGAACATCACGTTCGGCCCGGACGTCATCGGTTCCGTTCGGTCGGTCGTTTCCGTCCCGTTCGAGGCGCACCTGATGATCGAGGAGCCGGATCACCTGATCCCTCGATTCATCGAGGCAGGCTGTCAGATCATCATCGTCCACGCCGAGACCTGTACCCACCTCCACCGGACGCTGGCCACCATCCGGGAACTCGGCGCCGCGCCGGCGGTTGCACTGAATCCCCACACGCCGGTCGAGACGATCGAGTCCGTGCTCGACCTCCTCCAGATGGTGTTGATCATGACCGTGAACCCCGGGTTCGGCGGCCAGGCGTACATCAACACGATGGAGCCGAAGATCAACAAGACCCGCAACCTGCTGGACACGGCGGACCACTGGATCGACCTCGAGGTCGATGGGGGCATCTCCGCCGGCACCGTTGCCGGTGCCGCCGGTGCCGGGGCGAACGTGCTGATTTCCGGGTCGGCGATGTTCCGCCACCCGGACGGTCTGGGGGCGGCGGTCACCGAACTGCGGAAGCTTGCCGCCGAGGCCTGGCAGGGCAGGCTCGGCAACAGCTGAGCCATCCGCTCTTGCCAAATTCGGGCGCGCAGCCCACGGAGTTTGTGACCTGGTTGCCCAGATTTCGGCGTGTGGGGCGGGGCGGGGCCGGTTAGCTGTCGGGGAGTTCGCCCGCCCGGGAGATCACGTGATCGAGCAGGCCGTAGTCCTTGGCCTCCTCGGCGGAGAACCACCGGTCACGGTCGGAGTCCGCGGTGATCTGCTCCGCGGTCTGGCCGGAGTGCTCGGCGATGAGTTCCGCCATCTCCTGCTTGATCTTGATCAGGTTCTCGGCCTGGATGGCGATGTCGACCGCCTGACCCTGCACCCCTGCGCTTGGCTGGTGCATCAGCACCCGGGCGTGAGGCAGCGCGTACCGCTTGCCGGGGGCGCCTGCGGTCAGGAGGAACTGGCCCATCGACGCACCGAGGCCGAGGCACACGGTGGCGATGTCCGGCTTTACGAACTGCATGGTGTCGTAGATGGCCATACCGGCGGTCACCGAGCCACCGGGCGAATTGATGTACAGCCAGATGTCCTTGTCCGGGTCCTGACCGGCCAGGTACAGGATCTGTGCCGCCAGTGAGTTCGCAATGGTGTCATCGACCTGCTGGCCGAGGAACACGATCCGCTGCTTGAGCAGCTGCTGGTAGATGTCGAACCCAAACCCGCTGGTGGGAACTTCGGCGGTGGGGATTACTGGGGTAGTCATATTTGCCAGGTTACCGTCGCTGAACCAGCTACGGTGGACTGTGCAAAAGCTTGAATCGGTCATCGGTCTCAAGCCACAGCTGCGGACGTGGCGGAATTGGCAGACGCACCAGGTTTAGGTCCTGGCGCCCGAAAGGGTGTGGGGGTTCGACTCCCCCCGTCCGCACGTGCCCGTGCCGGACAGGCGGGCACTCCGGCCTGCGGCGCCGGAGCCGCTCAGCCGCCCGGTTGACGAAGTTGCTGCAGCAGCGCCTGCAGGGCCCTGGCCCGATGGCTGACATGCTGCTTATCGGCCAGATCCATCTCGGCGAACGTCCGACCGTCTCCGTCGTCGGGGACGAAGATCGGGTCGTAACCGAATCCGTCCGAGCCCCGTGGTTCCGTGGTGATGATCCCCTCCACCGCGCCGGACGCCAGCCGGGTTGTTCCCGACGGATCGGTCAGGGCGATGACGGTCCGAAACCGGGCCCGGCGGTTCTCGACGCCAGCCAGCTCGGCCAGCATTTTGGCCACGTTCTGCTCGTTGGTTGCGTCCGGCCCGGCGAACCGGGCGGTCCGCACACCGGGGCGGCCCTCGAGCGCATCGACGAACAGACCGGTGTCGTCGGCCAGCGCCGTTGAGCCGGTGAATGCCGAAACCTCGGCCGCCTTTTTGGTTGCGTTGGCCTCAAGCGTTTCGCCGTCCTCGACCGTGTCAGGCAGATCGGTCGGCCGAGGTAGGACGGAATAACGGTCACCGAGGAGGTCGACCAGCTCGGCGATCTTGCCGGGGTTGGACGAGGCGACGACCAGCGAGGCCACGGCGATCGATCGGACGCCGGCTACGGCCGAGGCCGGCGTGGGCTGGGCGGCGATGCCACCGTCTCGTTCTGGGCTTTGACGATCGAGGCGATGCCGCCGGACGCCAGATCGAGCAGTGTGCTCAACTGATCGCGTTCGAAGACCGCTCCCTCCGCGGTCCCCTGGACCTCGATGAAACTGCCGGACCCGGTCATCACAACGTTCATGTCCACCTCCGCACCGGCGTCCTCGGCGTAGGGCAGGTCAAGGCGGCACTCGCCGTCGATGATGCCAACGCTCACCGCCGCGCAGTTGTCGGTCAGCGGGTGGGTCTCAAGTTCCCCGTCGGCCACCAACCTGGCCAGCGCATCATGCAGGGCGACGTAGCCGCCGCAGATTGAGGCGGTCCTGGTGCCACCGTCGGCCTGGAGGACGTCACAGTCGACGGTGATGGACCGCTCGCCGAGGAGCTTCATGTCACAGACCGCTCGGAGGCTGCGGCCGATCAACCGCTGAATCTCCTGATCCCGACCGGACGTCCGCCTGCGGATCCGCTCGGGGCTCGACCCCGGCAGCATGTTGTACTCCGCCGTGACCCACCCCTCGCCGCTGTCCCGCATCCAGCGGGGGACGTCGTCGGCGATCGATGCGGTGCACAGCACCTGGGTGCGGCCGAAGCTGACCAGCACGGACCCGTCCGCCATGTCGGTGAAGTCCCGTTGGAATGAGACCGGCCGCAGCTCGTCGTTCTGCCGCCCGTCCGGCCTGCTGCCGCCCGCCGACCCGCCGTCTGCGGTGCTTTCTGAAAGGCCTTCGGCCATGGTGCTCATGCTCCCGTCTCGGTGTCCGATTCCCCCGGGCGCCAAAGCTCGGCGTCGATCAATTCCGGACCCAGCAAGCGACTTCCCAGTTCTGTAAATGCACGTATATCACCGGATGAGACGAACTGCTGTCGTCCCACCCGATTGCGATCGGGATTTTCCAGGTCAAGATCGGCCAGTAGGCGGGCCAGCGCAAAGGCCGTTTCATCCGCCGAGGAGACCAGCACAACCCCCCGGCCGACGACGTCCCCGATCACCCGATTGAGGTACGGATAGTGGGTACAGCCGAGCAGCAGGGCATCCAGATCGGCGGCGACCACCGGGGCCAGCATCCGCCTGGCCAGCATCTCGACCTCGGCCCCCTTCGTGAGCCCCCGTTCGACAAACTCGACAAACCCGGGGCAGGCGCAGCTCAACAGCTTGGTGTCCGGAGCGATACGGGACAGGGCCTCGTCGTAGGCTCCCGACCCGATGGTGCCGATCGTCCCGATGACCCCGAATCGTCCGCTCTCCGATGCGTCGACCAGCGCACGCACGCCCGGGTCGACAACACCGAGGACGGGGATCGGCAGTTGCTCCGCCAGATGGTCGAGGGCGGCCGCAGTGGCCGTGTTGCAGGCGACGACCAGCACCTTGATGCCGTACCGGTCGACCAGATGGTCGGCGATCTCGATCGCATACTCCCTGACCTGGTCCTGGGGTCGGGGCCCGTACGGGTAGCGGGCGGTGTCCCCCAGGTAGATGATGTCCTCGTTCGGCAGCAGATCGATGGTGGCTCTGGCCACGGTCAAACCGCCGAAGCCGCTGTCGAACATTCCGATGGGGCGGCGTCGCACGGAGAAAAGGCTAGCCGCTTCTGGTCGGTCGGGAGTTGCATGTCAGTATGGCCGCATGACCACGATCGGCATTCTTCATCCCGGACAGATGGGCGTCACCGTCGGTGCGGCGGCCACAGCTGAGGCATCGGTGCTCTGGGCAGGCGACAACCGCTCCCCCGCCAGCACAGCACGGGCCGCCGCAGCGGGCCTTCGGGACGTCGGTACCGTTGCCGACGTTTTGCCGCGAGGCCGACATCGTCGTCTCGGTCTGTCCGCCCGCCGCCGCCCGCGACGTCGCCGGCGCCGTGGCCGCCTGTGGCTTCGCCGGCACCTACGTGGATGCAAACGCCGTCTCCCCGGCCACGTCCATGGCGGTCGGTCAGGTGCTGCAGGACGGTGGCGGGGGATGCCGATTCGTCGACGGTGGCATCATCGGTCCGCCGGCACGGACACCGGGGACGACCCGGATGTACCTGGCCGGTCCGGGAGCGGGCGACCTGGCGACCCTGTGGGACGGGTCGGCCCTCGACGTCCGATCGCTGGGCGAGTCAGCGGACGGCGCCGCGGCGTCGGCGCTGAAGATGGCCTTCGCCGGTTGGACGAAGGGGCAGAGCGCCTTGCTTTTGGCGGTGCATGCGCTTGCATCGGACGCCGGTGTGCTCGATCGGCTGCGGGAGGAGTGGGAGATCTCCCAGCCGGGTCTGGTTGCACGGGCCGATGCGGTGGCCGCCGGCGTCAGCCCGAAGGCGTGGCGGTTCAGCGGCGAGATGCAGGAGATCGCCGACACGATGGACTCCGCCGGAGTGCCGGACGGGTTCCATCGGGCGGCTGCGACCCTCTACGAACGAATGGCGGCATTCAAGGACCGGCCGGGGGCCACGATCGATGAGGTGATCGACGCCATCAACCGGACCGCCGGCGACTGATCACCGTCCGGCGGCCTCGACCCGCAGCCATCGAGCGCCGACGTTGCCACCATGCAGGTGCCACACCATTGATCGTATTTCATCTCTATAGATCTGGATCAATCTTGATTCTTGGGGTGTATGTAGCCGATTTGTAGTCGACGCATCACCTGATCATCTGTTTCCGGCTTCCTCCAACCCTAGGACTATTTCGGGAAAGTAACCGGGGCAGACCATTCAGTTTGGATCCTTGAACGACCACAGGGCGATGCATAAGCTCGGTCCGTGAATGGCGCAGAATTGGTAGAGCTGACGGAAGCCGCGCGGGCTTTCGGTATATCTCAGCAGACGCTCCGGGGGAGGCTGGAAGGGGGCGCCGTCCCCGAAGCCGTTCGGAACGAGACGGAGTGGTCGCTGCCCTCCAGGGCTCTGGCGGCCATCGCCGAACGGGAGGGTTGGCCACTGGACCTGACCGGGGAGCGGCCGGCGCCGTCGGACATCCCCGAGCAGCTGGACCGGTACATCTCCGAAACACTGGCGGCTCACGCCGCCGTGGTCCTGGCAAAGACCCAGGCGACGGCCGCACGGGCGGAAACCCAGGAACTGGCCAAAAAGCTCCGGCGGGCGGGCGACGATCTCGACGCAGAGCGGGCGGAGCGGGAACGAGCCCTTTCCGACCTGGAGACGACCAAGTCCGCCGTCGCTGAGATGGACAAGGAACGGGCCGTCGCCGAGGCCCGGACCGACGAGATACGCCGTCAGCTTGAGCACGAGCGCTCCCAGCGTTCATTCCTCGCAACCCGGATCGGCAAACTGGAGCACGAACGCGACGAGCTGCATGCGGCGCTGGGCTGGCTCGGCCGTCGTCGGCTCCGCCGCTCGACGGACAACTAGCCGATCAAGCGCTGAACGCGTCCGCCACCCGGCCCGGGACGGCTGCAGGGCCGCACCGCTGCTGATGCCGGCGAAGACGCCCGCCTCGTCGGGGCGCCGCCGTCCAGGTCAGTGACCACCCCGGAAGAGCCCGACCGGTTCCTCGTGTATTCCACCGTCGACGATCCGAAAACTGTGCAGCTCCGGGTAACCCCAACCCAGGCTGACGATGACCCAGTGCCAGGTCGGCGGAACCAGGGGCTGCGACGCCTCGGCCACATCCGTCGGGGACGGGTAGGCCGCAGTATGAGTGTGGGAGTGCATGACCCCGATGATGTCCAGGCCCTCGTCGTCGGCGGCCATCGCCGCCCTGGCGAACTCCGCCCCGTCCAGGCGATAGATCCGCGACGACGCCGCCTCGTTACGGATCGGCACGAACCGCCGGACAACGGCGTGGTCCGGGTCGCCCTCCGGGTCCCCGATGAGCAGCCCGCACCCCTCCATCGGGTAGCGATCCCACGACTCGGCGAGCATCTGCAGCCACTGCCGTCGAGTGAACTCCAACACCGAAAAATCCTAGCCGCCGCTCCCCACGCCGGTCCCGTCCAACCGGGCCGGTTCCGGTAATCGGTCACCCCGGGTGGCCGGCCGACGGTAGCCTGGGACCATGGCCGTCAAGATGGTCGCCACGAACAAGCAGGCCCGCAGAAACTACGAGATCTCCGAAACCTTTGAGGCCGGGATCGTGCTGCGCGGCAGCGAGGTCAAGTCGCTCCGCGAGGCCAAGGTCCAGATCAGCGATGCCTACGCCCGGTTCGAGAACGGTGAGCTCTGGCTTGTCGGTTTCCACATTTCGCCCTACAGCAGGGCCAGCACCCATCTGGTCAGCGACCCGACCAGGAAACGCAAGCTGCTGATGCACCGGGCGGAGTTGGACCGGCTGTTCTCCAAGACCGAGCAGGATCACCTTGCGCTTGTTCCGATGGCCCTCTACTTCAAGGACAACCGGGCGAAACTGGAGTTGGGCCTCGGTCGTGGCCGAAAGACGGTGGACAAACGGCAGCTGATCGCCAAGCGCGACGCCGACCGTGAGGCCAGGCGTGAACTGGCCCGCCGGAATCGCCGGTGAACCGGCCGCACAGCAAGCGGCTACACTGAAAGACCGCCCGAATCGGCGGGTTCGTTCCTTGACAACACCAACACCAACCAGACGTTCTTCCTCTCGGGGCTGATCGGTTTCGACGTCGAGATGAGAAGTCGTTTGTGCGACCCGAGTTGCTCAGACTCGTTAAACGGGGTTTTTCAGAAGCGGCACAAAAGCTGACTTCCAACTCGCTGCCTAGTCACTAGGTAGTTAGAGGAACATCGCGAGCCGAGAGGCCACGCGGGGCCGGATCGGTGCAGCCCGGCAACAGAAGCACCGGTGGACGGCGGGAGAGACCGCTGACAGCAGGCAAAGACCGCTGACCCGCAGGAAAGTCTGCGCGGCACGGGAGCTTCGGCTTCACATCGACCCGGCGATGCAGCTGCCGTAACGCTGATTCACGGGAATGGTCGTAGCGCGAGCGGTGCCTCCTCGACGGACGGGGGTTCGATTCCCCCCAGCTCCACGACTGTGGCTGCGGCCGTTTCCACAACGGTCGGCGCCCCACTTCCCGGGGGCCGTTTTTTCGGCCATACCGGTCAACGTTTCAGGTTGGTGCTTGGTGTTGTTCTTTCACGGAATGGGATGCAAGCTTTTGCCATGAATCCGGTCACCCCCGCGCCAGGCGACTTCAAGCCCGGCCTTGCCATCGGCGGGGGCATTTTGGCCGGCATGCTCACCGTTGCGGTGATCTCCGCCATCTTCCTGGTCGGCGGTGACAGCGGAGCCTCCGCCGGGCAGGACACCGGTGGATCCCGGCAGCCGGGGGCCATCGTGACCGCATCCGACCTTGCCATCGGCGACTGTGTCAACCCTCGGACCGGAAGCTCCGCCTCCCAGTGGCAGCTGGCGGACTGCACCACGCCGCACCAGGCCCAGGTGTCCGAGATTCTGGCCTTCTCCGACGGGGACGGAGCGTTCCCCGGTGAGGCCGCGCTGATCGACTGGCTCGGGGACCGGTGCACCGCTGCGGGTGAGGCCTATCTGGACAGCCCGGTTCTGGACACCACGTTGGCGGCCCGCTCAAGCACTCCCGGCGCTGCGGCGTGGGCCGCAGGGTCGACCGAAACGGTGTGCTCGGTTCAGCAGTTGGACGCAAGTCCCCTTGACCGGTCCGTCGAGGGGGCCGGTTCGGACTTCCCAAGGCCGGACGCCGTGCCGGTTTCCCGGCTGAAGGTCGGCGACTGCTTCGTTCCGGACGACGGGGTCAACGCCTACGACCTCAACAGCAACAGCCTGGCGCTCCTCGTCCCCTGCGACGGTGAGCACAACGGGGTCTTCTTCGGCCGGGCCAATCTGGACTTCGCAGCGGATGACCCGTTCCCCGGCCAGGATCAGGTTGGCACCGCGACCAGCGATCTGTGCGCCTCACTGTTCCAGGAGGCCTATGACGTGGAGGCCGAGGGGTTCAACTACCGGTACTGGCGGCCGAACGAGACCAGCTGGGATCGGGGGGACCGCGGGGTGCTGTGTGCGGTGCTCGACGCGGTGCCGCTCACGTCCGAGTTCGACCCGTCGCAACACGCTCGCTTCTTCGACCTGGCCACCGGTGAGTGCTTCAACCTCGGTCCGGAGGAGACATCGGAATCGCTCAGGTTGGATGACCAGGTACGGGTCACCCAGTGCCCGGAGGCCCACCTGGGTCAGATGATCGGTAGCGGCAACCTCGACGTCGGGGCCGGTGAATCGTTCCAGGGCGAAGAGGCGGTGCTGGAGCTTGCCGCCGCGGAGTGCGAGGCGCTCTTCACCGACTTCGTGGGGATCTCCCCCTTCGAGTCGGAGTTCCGGCTCAGCTCACCGATCTGGTATCCGAACGAACAGGGCTGGAACGATGGTGATCGGCGGTTCGCCTGCGCCTACCTGGCGAGCGAGCCCCGCACGGACTCCCTGGAGGGTGCCGCACGCTAAGCGGCTCGGTCGGCGCACGGCCGACCGACCACCATCCGGCGGCGATCGTCGGTTGTCTTGTGCGCTGACCGGCAGGGGCGGCCGGTCCGGTCACCGGCGTGTCCGGATGATCAGGAGAACCCCGGTTGTTCCACCCAGGGGAAGACCTCCGGCGTGTCGGCAGACGGTTTCAGCGACCACTCCGGGTCCCGCTTCTCCAGGAAGCTGGTGACACCCTCGCGGGCGTCCGCCAGCTGCCCGAGGCCCTGAATGGCCCGGGAGTCCGCCCGATGGGACTGCATCGGATGGTCGAATGTCAGCCCCTGCCAGAGGAGCTGGCGGGTCACTGCGACCGACACCGGGGCGGCGTGGGTGGCGATCTCGCCTGCAATGGCGTTCGCCCGGTCGAGCAGCTCATCGTCGGGCACCACCTCAACCAGACCTCCTCGACCGGCCTCCGCCGCATCGAACACCCGCCCCGAATAGCACCACTGGGCGGCCTGGCTGATGCCGACCACCCGGGGTAGGAACCAGGACGAGCACGCCTCCGGCACGATGCCCCGCCTGGCGAACACAAACCCGATCCTGGCGCTCTCCGCTGCGAGCCGCACGTCCATCGGCAGGGTCATGGTGACTCCGACCCCCACCGCCGGACCGTTGATGGCGGCGATGATCGGTTTTGTCAGCTGGAAGATGCGGAGGCTGACCAGACCGCCGCCGTCCCGGTTGGTCACCTCCGGGTCCCGCCCCCTGGCGCCGGCGTCGAAGGTGTCACCGCCGGACTCAAGGTCGGCCCCGGCGCAGAACCCGCGACCTGCGCCGGTCATGATTACCGCTCGAACCTCGTCATCCGCATCGATCTCGTCGAAGAGCCCCAGCAGCTCGTTCCGCATGACGTTGTTGAACGCGTTCAGCCGATCCGGACGGTTGAGGGTGATGGTCGCCACCCTCTGCTCGACGTTGTACTCGATCGTTTCGTAGGTCATGCCCCCGTTTCTACTACGGGCGCCGGTTGAGCAAAAAGACCACGGCGGGCGAAATCTGAATGATCGTCGCCCGACGTAGGGGAACGTCCGGTTTCGGCCTAGAAAGAGGCAATGAGCACCGCTGACCTTGGACTGATCGGACTGGCCGTCATGGGCCAGAATCTTGCACTGAACTTCACCGACCACGGCCACACCGTCGCCGTCTACAACCGCACGTTCGCCACCACCGAGGAGTTCGTCAACGGTCCGGGGGCGGGGCACGCGCTCATCGCCTGCGAGGATGTGGAGTCCCTGGTCGCAGCCGTCAAACGACCCCGGCGGATCATGCTGATGGTGAAGGCCGGCCCGGTGGTCGACCTGGTCATCGATCAGCTCAAGCCCTTCCTGGAACCGGGAGACATCATCATCGACGGCGGCAACTCCCTCTACAGCGACTCGGAGCGTCGAGTGGCCGAGCTTGCGGCGGACGGGCTGCTGTTTGTCGGGTCCGGGGTGTCCGGAGGTGAGGAAGGGGCCAGGCTCGGCCCGTCGATCATGCCCGGCGGCGCCGAGGAAGCCCGTGATCAGGTGGTGCCACTGCTTCGCTCGGTCGCCGCGGTGGCCGACGACGGGGAACCGTGCTGTGACTGGCTCGGCCGGGGCGGGGCTGGCCACTACGTCAAGATGGTCCACAACGGGATCGAGTACGGCGACATGCAGGTCATCGCCGAGGCGTATTCGCTGATGAAAGCCACCGGCATGTCCCATTCGGAGATGTCCGAGACGTTCAAGATCTGGGGAGAAGGCATCCTCGACTCCTTCCTGATCGACATCACCGCCGACATCCTGGCCACCCGTGACGAGGACGGTTCGCCGCTGGTCGAGAACATCCTGGACGCCGCCGGGCAGAAGGGAACCGGCAAGTGGACGGTGATTTCCGCCATGGAGTTGGCCCAACCGGTCACACTGGTCAGTGAAGCCGTCAGCGGGCGCATCCTCTCGTCGCTCAAGGACCAGCGGGTCGCCGCGTCCGGGATGCTCACCGGACCATCCGGTTCCATCCCGCCCGATTCGTTCAGCCTCGACGACCTTCGTGACGCGGTGTACGGCTCCAAGATCGTGTCCTACGCCCAGGGGTTCATGCTGCTGGCCGCCGCCTCCGAGGAACACGACTGGGATCTGAACCTCGGTGTTGTCGCCGGCCTGTGGCGCGCAGGCTGCATCATCCGGGCCGCGTTCCTGGACGATATCACCGCAGCGTTCAACCGGGACCCGGATCTGGCGTCCCTGCTGATCGACCAGTCCTTCACCGACGACCTGGCTCGGGTTCAGGACGGGTGGCGCCGCGTGGTCACCGCAGCGATGAGCAACGGTGTGCCGGTACCGGCGTACGCAACCGCCCTGTCCTTCTACGACGGGTATCGGACGGCAAACGGTTCGGCCAACATGATCCAGGCGCAGCGGGACTACTTCGGCGCCCACACCTACGAGCGGACGGACAAACCCCGGGGCGAGTGGTTCCACACCAACTGGACCGGGACCGGCGGAGACACCACCTCGGGCAGCTACAACGCCTGACCCCGCCTCACACCACGCCGCACCCACGTCCAAGCCCGGCGCCAACCCAGGCCCAAGCCTGGCGCCAACCCAGGCCCCAGCCCGGCTTAGGCCATCAACCCGGCAACCTCGGCCTCACGATCAGGACCGACCTGCTGCCAGCTCTCCTGGTAGCCGAAGTTCTCCCAGAGCCCGACCGCGGTCTCGCCGTTGATCAGGAGGTCGATCGAGTGACCGCTGACCAGGCCGGGATGGGGTTTGCCACACGCATGGGCCAACTGCAGGAGCTCGTGGCGGAGATTCATCACGTAGTGACCGACCCTGACCGACTTGTCCGTCGGGTCGAGGCCGCGGGTCAACCACCGCGTGTGGGTGGCGACGCCGGTCGGACAGTGCCCCGTGTGGCACTTCTGGGCCTGGATACAGCCGACGGCCAGCATGGCCTCCCGGCCGACGTTGATCATGTCGACGCCGAGCGCCATCGCCAGCAGGGACTCCCCGGGAAAGCCG
>JBCCGJ010000036.1:0-27735 GCA_039029335.1 Actinomycetota bacterium
ATGTTTCGAGCTCATCACGTCATATGCGCCGCCATAGGCTTTGCGCGTGATCACGGTGACTTTCGGCACGGTCGCTTCAGCATAGGCGAGCCCCCCGGTCAGTTCCCGCCCCAGGGCCCGCAACCGTCGCAGTTCGAGCCCCCGGCCCCCGGCTATCCGCCACCTGGCCAGCAATCGCCAGGCCAGTATGCGCCTCCGGGCCAGCAGCCGCCGGGGCAGTACCCGCCGCCCGGTCAGCAGCCACCGCCGTATCAGCCGCCGGGGCAGCAGTATGCGCCCGGGCAGCAGGCCGCTCCGGCGCAGTACCCGCCGGTCGAGAAGAAGGGTCGCCGGGTCTGGCCGTGGCTGCTGCTCGGCATCCCGCTGCTGTTCGCCATCGGCATCGGTGCCTGCACGCTGCTTGTCTTTAACGCGGTGCGCGGTCCCCTGGACGCCACAAACGACTATGTGGCCAACCTGGACAACGGCGAATACGGGGCGGCCTACGACCAACTCTGCGCCGCCAGCCAGGCCGCGACGCCCCGGGACGTATGGATCTCGGAGGCCGCGGACGAGATCGGTGGCGACATCACCGGGTACTCCTACAACCAGATCGACATCGTCAACAGCAGGGCGACGGTGACCGGCACCATCGAGGTCGACGGCGCAACGCTGGATTCGGTGTTCACCCTGGTCGACGAAGACGGCGAGTGGCGTATCTGCGAATAGCCCCTCGCACGATCGGCTTCCGCCTCAGATGAACATGGTCACTCGGCCGAGGGGTGGGCCGGAACCAGTGCGGCGTCGAATGCCTCTGGATCCACGAGGGGAATAGTCGTCGCTCGGAGCATGTCGCCGGTTGCGAAAGTCGCCAGTGTGAAGCTGGCCTGGACTGCGTAGTCGGGTTCGGCGTCGACGATCATGATGACATCCCACTCCGGCGTGCCGCCGTGCCACCAGTGCAGGAGGGTCACTCCGGTTTGGCCGAACACTTCTGCGACCGCGTCTCGCCGAGCCGCGCCGCCGGCGCTCTTGATGGCGGCGGCACCCTGAGGGCTGTACTTCATCATTGTCATCCACTTCATGGTTTGCTCCTTGGGTCTTGGATGTCTCCCCAACACTTGGTCGAAGTGGTTGTCAATCGGTTGTCGGTCGCCCGCGCCGGCCCGCCGGCAGTAAGTTCGACGCCATGGCGAGACCTGAGTTTGAGGTATGTGTGCTCGGCCCCGTCAGCGTGCGTTCCGGTGGGTCGGTGCATCCCGTTGGTCCGCAACGCGAGGCGGCACTCCTGGCTGCCCTGACGCTCGACCCACACCGGGCGGTACCGGTCGATGTACTCGGCGAGGCCGTCTGGGGCGCTGATCTGCCACGCACCTACCGAAAGACGATGCAAGGATTTGTGCATCGACTGCGGCGGCGGTTCGACGTTGCTCTCGTGGAAACGGTCGGTGGTGGGTACCGGCTTGGATCGAGGGTGGCCGTTGATATCACTCGTCTGGATGCGCTGGTCGATCAATGCGACGAGCACCGGGGGGCGGGGAACCATGAGCAGGTCGTAGAGATCTCCGAGCGGGGTCTGCGCCTCTTCACCGGCCCAGTCCTTGCCGAACTGGAACACTGGCACCACTCGCTACCTGAACGGTCGCGCATCAACGAACTCCTCCAGCAGCTCGAAGAGTGGCAACTCGATGCGCAGCTGTCGGCCAATCGGCCGGGCCGAGATCTCGTCGCCGATGCCGAGCTTCTCGTCTCAGCGGCGCCCTTGCGGGAGCAACGATGGCTGCTCCTTCTGAGGGCACTGACTGCTGCTGGACGGCCCGCCGAAGCCCTCCGTGCCTTCGAGCGAGCGCAACGGACACTGGTCGACGAACTTGGTGCGTCGCCCGGTGCTGACATGCAGGCGCACTATCGAGTTCTGCTCGAGCTGACCGCCTCAAGAGCAAGAACGCTTGCGCCGAGCGAGGTTCCGAGTCCGGTGTCCAGCTTTGGAGGCCGCAACGCCGAGTTGCGAGAGTTACTGGGGAGGATGAAGCGCTCGCGGTTTGTCACCGTTGTCGGACCGGGTGGCGTGGGAAAGACGCGGCTGGCGATCGAGGTCGCTCGTCTTCATCAGGCTGAAGCGAGTGACCCGACGTGGTTCGTCGACGTCAACCAACTCTCGACCCGCGAAGGTCTTCTGAGCCTGGTCAACCAGACCGTAACCGGGACACCGCTCGAAGCTTCACCAACGGCGGTATGCGATTTCGTCGGAGCCCATCCGGCTCTTCTTGTCATCGACAACGCCGAGCATATGGCGGATGAGGTTGCCAGAGCGGCGACGACGTGGCTGCAGTGCTCACCAGGTCTTCGGTTGGTTGTGACCAGCAGGCATCGCCTCCCGACGTCGGCCGCGGAGATTTTAGCACTTGGACCGATGACCGATGCCGGCGCAGCATGGCTTTTTGCCGATCGAGCTCAAGCACAGGCGGCGCCTCTCGCCACTGATGCCGGGTTGATAGCGGCCATTTGTAGTTCGGTCGACAACCTCCCGCTCGGGATCGAGTTGGCGGCGGCGCGAACGGACTTGCTCACGCAGGCTGAGTTGCTCGATGACCTCGGAGGCGGCGATGGCCGCAATCGGCTCCTGTCGTCCCAGCTTTCCGGTCGCGGGCCATTGCAGGAGGCCATCCGATCGAGCTATGAAGCGCTGCCCGTCCAAGCTCGCAGCCTCCTGCATCGTCTGACGTTGATCGAAGGCGATTTCAGCCTCGAGACCGCCGCCAGCCTGTGGTCTTTCGGTCCACACGTCACCGAGGACTCGCTTCGCCACCTCCTTGATCGCTCACTCCTTGGCCTGGTCGATGCCGATGCTCGGCGCTTCCGACTTCTCGACCTGATCCGAGCTTGGGTCGGCTCCCGACCGGCAGCAGCCAAAGATCAAAGAGATGGCGAGCAGTCCCTGCTGCAGTACTGGGATACAAGGAGCCGACAACTTTCAGCATGGAGCGAGTCAAGCCGTCACGCAGACGCAATCGCCTTCCTCAACAAGGAACACGCTGCGCTCCATCAGGCGGTACGGCTGGCAACGAGAAGAGATCCTCAACTTGCCGTGCGGATCATGGACCGAACCGATGACTGGTGGCGAGCAACGAATCGCACCCTCCTCTCGTGGCATTTGCTTCGAGATCTCGTCGATGATCCGCGTCTTGCTGACACGCCTGACCTGCTCCTGCTGGCCACCGGATCTGCGTTTGCGCATGGCAGTCAATCTCTCGATGTCGGCGACGAAGAC
Source organism: Actinomycetota bacterium (assembly GCA_039029335.1). Classification (GTDB taxonomy): domain Bacteria; phylum Actinomycetota; class Acidimicrobiia; order Acidimicrobiales; family SZUA-35; genus JAHELU01. The sequence continues at coordinate 3,251 of JBCCGJ010000036.1, forward strand.
GTCGAACAGATGACGGAAAGGCTCAGCGCCGTGGTCCCGCAGGCGAGTGATCTGATCATGGCCAGGCTCTTCGAAGCCGTGGCACGCTTCGACGCCACGGACGACACGACCGGTCGCTGCCTCCAAGCGCTCTTGGTCGACGCCCGCCGGACGGACTCTCCGTGGAGCGCAACGATCCTGGACTTTCTTGCCCGATGGGAGTTGACCAGCGATCCCGTACGGTCCCTGGACACCGCACAGGAGTGTCTCAACCTCTCACAGCAGAGCGAAAACGAGGTCTCGGTCGCGCACGCCCAGGAAGTCCTTGGAGCGGCCTACCTGGTCAATGGATGTGCTGCCGAGTCGGCGGGTTGGCTCAGACGGGCGACTGCAGCATTTACGCTCACCGATCATCCCGGGTGCCTGATGCACTGCTACGAAAGCGTGGCGTGGCTGGCAGCCGAGACGGGCGACCGGTCGCTTGCGGCCTCCCTCCTGTCGGCCGTCGCCGCGATGAGACAGCGTGAACGACGTGACCGACTACCGGTCGAGCTGACCGGCTTTCATCGGGCGGTCGCCATCGTAGGTGAACCGCAGCCACCGGGGCGACTGGATGTCGACAACTACGCAGCCCAGATCGCAGGCCAGATACTCACCCCTGTCTGATCCGTAACCGGCGTGCCGGCTAACGGAAGAGATTTCCCTTGACTACTCATCAATCAGAGGTACTATAGAAGAAATGGTATCCCGCGTTGAAATACACCACTCGCAGATCCTGAAGGGAGTACTGGACATCTGCGTGCTCGCCTCCATCGTCGAGGAGCCCAGCTACGGCTATGCGCTGGTGCAGAAACTGAACGAGCGGGGGCTCGCAGTGCCGAATGAGGGATCGATCTACCTGGTGTTGAAGCGGTTGAAGGAAAACGGTCGGATTGAGGCGCAACTGGTTCCGTCCGACAGCGGCCCGGCCCGCAAGGTCTATGAGGCAACGGACCTCGGTCGTGACGTGTTGGCGGCATGGGTTGCGGATTGGGAGGCGGTCAGCGCCGGGGTCAACGCGGTGTTGGGCGGTCACTAGGGGATCCCGGCAGGGGTCCCAACGGTCAAGGGCAACGTGGTTACGGACAAAGTGGTCAAGGGCAAGGCGGACCGGGGGCGGTCCGAAGGAGAAGGCGTGACATGATCTGGGTCTACGTGGCAGCGGCCATCTTCGGTGGTTCGTTTCTGATCCCCATGGTGCTCGGCGGGCTGGCCAGTGACTTCGAAGCGGACGTCGGCTCGGACGTTGACCTCGATCTTGAGGTTGAGGCCGATCTCGAGTTCGAGGCCGATCTCGAGTTCGAGGCCGGTGGTCCGGAACTGGAAGCCGGCGGTGTTGACGTCGGCTCTCCGGACATCGACGGTCCCGAGCTCGGAGCGGACGCGGTGGGCGTCGACGTCGGCGGTGGCGCCTTCGATGGTGCGTTCGGTGCGGTGTTCTCGAGCATCGTCTCGTTCCGTACCGTCGTGTTCTTCTCGGCCTTCTTCGGATTTGCCGGCCTGGTCTTCGGCTGGCTCGGCTACGGGTCGGTGGCCACGTTCGGTTCGGCGGTTCTCATCGGGGCCATCGCCGCGGCCATCAACGCAGCCCTGTTCGGGTTCATCAAGCACTCGCAGGTGAGCTCTCACATTTCGGACCGAACCCTCGAAGGGCGGCTGGCCAAAGTGGTCCTGCCCATGAGTCCGGAGCAGCGGGGACGCATTCGTGTCGACCTCAGCGGCCAGCCCCAGTACCTGGTGGCCAGGGCGATCGCCGAGGGCTCGGCAACACAGTTCGACGTCGGAACATCCGTCGTTGTGGTGAAGATCGAGAACGGGACGGCGCTGGTTTCGCCGGTACCGGAGCTCGACGCAGGAGAGGAGTAGGAGAGAGATATGTGGCCGGTAATCGTTGCAATCTTCGCAGTTGTCGCCCTGTTCACGGCGGCGCTGGCGATCAGGAGCCTGATCGTCATCTGTCCCCCGAACCGTGTGGCGGTGGTGTCGGGACGGACCAGGGCTCTCAGTGATGGTCGCAAGGTCGGCTATCGGGTGATCAAGGGCGGGCGGACCCTTCGGATACCGCTCATCGAGAAGGTCGACTACATGGACCTCAACACGATCCCCATCGAGGTGGCGGTGACCAACGCCTACTCGAAGGGGGCCATTCCCCTCGACGTCCAGGGCGTGGCCAACATCAAGGTGGCCAGCCGGGAGGGTGTGCTGGAGAACTCGGTCGAGCGGTTCCTCGGCCGTCCGCCGGAGTACATCCAGCAGATCGCCAAGGAGAACCTGGAGGCGAACCTTCGTGGCGTGCTGGCCACCCTCACCCCGGAGGAAGTGAACGAGGACCGTCTCAAGTTCGCCCAGACCCTTATCGACGAGGCCGACGATGACATCCGAACACTCGGCCTCGAGCTTGACGTGCTGAAGATCCAGAACGTCACCGACCAGGTCGGGTACCTGGAGGCGGTCGGACGTCGCCGGACCGCCAACGTCCTGCGGGAGGCCAGGGAGACCGAAGCCGGTCAGACGGCCGAGGCCGAGGAAGCCGAAGCAGCGGCCCGGCAGCGGGCCGAGCTGGCCAGGGTCCAGGCCAACCTGGCGATCGCCGAGGAGCAGAACAAGCTCCGGGTTCGCCAGGCCGAGCTGGACGCCGAAGCGCTCGCTTCGGAGAAGCGGGCCACCGTCGCCTCCGAGCAGGCCAGGGTCGAAGCCGAACAGAAGCTGGAAGCCGAACGGATCGAGCTGCAGAAGCGTCGGCTGGAAGCCGACGTGATCGCTCCGGCCCGGGCGGAGCGGGAGGCGATGGAACTGCAGGCCAGAGGTGAGGCGGCGTCGATCATCGAGAACGGCAACGCCAACATCGCCGTGTTCCAACGTATGGCCGACCGGTTCAACGAAGCGGGGCCGAACGCACGGGACGTGCTGGTGCTGAACATGCTGCCGGAACTGGTCGAGCAGATCACCGACACCGTCGGCAACATCGACATCGATCGCCTCACCGTGATCGACGGCGGCGACGGGAGCGCCGGAGGCGCTATCGGTGGTGTCGCCGGTCAGATGCCCGCCGCAGTGGTTTCGGTGGTGGAGCAGATCGAGAACGCCACCGGAGTCAACATCCTCGAGGCGTTGACCGGCGCAACGGATGGGTCGGCGGGCGCCGCCGAACTCGACTTCCCGCCGCCACCACCCGAGGCCGAGCCGGTGCAGTTGGAGTCCGGAGGTCCGCCGGAAGGCTGAGTTCGCATCGGGGTCGCCCTCCACCTCTCCCCAGGGGCGGCCCCGATGTCGATCGACGCGCCGCCGGCGTCGGCCAGGCGGATCAGCCCAGCTTTGGGGGTCCGGAGCCGACCACGGTGACAACGCCTTCCACGAAGACCGTCTTGCCGCCGACCTCGGCGGTCTTTTTCTGGACGTCGACGTCCAGCGTGACGGAGGCTGCACCGGCGTCGTCCGCCAGCCCGGTCACCTCTTCGCTGAGGAGGGCAACGGCCCGATCGATCGCCGGTTCCAGATTGCCCAGGTCGTCACCGGCGCCCGGCACATGAATCCTGAACTGACCCTTTGTCGGTTGGCTGACCGTGGCCTGGCGGACGATCCGCACCCGGCCGACTGCGGCGCCGACGGCGTTTGCCACCTCGGCGTGTTCCGGCACGATTCCGTCGACGCCCAACATCGCCGCGACCCCCGGATAGTACGTTGCGACCGACGCGCCGAGCCCGACGATCGGCATCGTCGGACCGACCCGGACCGAGGTTGCGCCCCGGTGGCCGTCGATGGCCCGCTGGACCAGTTCGGACCGGACGGCGTCGGCCGGGAAACCGTCTATGCCGAGCACCGCTTCGAGGACCGCTTCGGTGGATCGCCTGGTGAGGCTGTGCATGACCCATTCGGCGAATTCTCGGCCGTTTTCCCTGACCGGATTGCCGCCGCTGTCCGCCGCTGCCGCCATCAACTCCGCAGCTTTGACCGCCGCGGTGTCGTCCCACTGATTGTGGAGGCCGAGAACATGCGCTGCGTCGCTCGGGGTGAATCCGGCCAATCGGACAAGGCTGCGGCTGACCAGGGTGCGCAGGGCTGACATCTCCAGGCTGCTGTTCGCCACCTCGTCGAGGGCGACCCACCGATCACCGATCTTGTCCAGAACCCGCTGCTCCCGATCGTGGACCGGTCCGGTCCGGCCGGTGGCCGCAGCGAACATGACGTCCCGATCCCGAAACGGAAACTCCCGCCTGTCCAGCGTGCGATGGACCAGGTCCGGCTCCTCGGTGGCCAGCAGGGACAGCGGGGTGACCCGCCGCGGACCGATCAGCAGACCCGCCAGCTTGGCCTTCTGATCGAATTGGATCTCGCTGTCACCGCCCAACCCGTAGGTGAACATCTCCACCGCTTCGACCATCGTGCGGTGGCCGCCGACGGTTGCGCCGTCGGTGCTGACCTTCGGCATGCCGCCCCGCAGAACCCCGACGTCTGTCGTGGTGCCGCCGATGTCGGAGACAACAACCTCCTGCTGACCGGCGAGGTGCCCGGCGCCGATGAGGCTTGCCGCCGGGCCGGACAGGATGGTCTCGATCGGGCGGTTGCGGGCGAAGGCGGCGGAGACCAGCGAGCCGTCACCCCGGACGATCATCAGCGGGGCGTCGATGTTGCGGTCGGCCAGGATCTTCTCGGCTGCGTCACTGAGCTCGGCGATCAGGCCGATCAGCCGTGCGTTCAACAGACAGGTCAGCGCCCGCTTCGGGCCGTTGAGTTTCGCCGAGAGCTCGTGGCTGCACGCCACCGGTTTGCCGAGGGAGGACAGCGCCTCCTTGACCTGCAGTTCGTGGGCGGGGTTCCGGACGCTGAACTGCCCGGCGACGGCAAACGCCGCTACGTCCTGGTCGGCGGCGTCAGCCACGATGCGATCGAGCTCAAGCGGCGCCTGTTCGTTCCCGACCGAATCGTGGCCTCCGGCGGCCATGATCACCGGGGCGTCACCAAGCGCATCCCGGAGGCCGCCCCGCTCCAGCTCCGCCTCGGTGAATCCGATCGAGACCAGCGCCACCCGGCCGCCGACCCCCTCAACCAGCGCGTTGGTGGCCAGGGTGGTGGACAGACAGACCAGGGAAATCTCGGTGGGGTCGTCCAGGACGGCGTCCAATGCTTCGGCGATGCCGACCGACAGGTCGATCCGTGTCCTGGCCTTTGCCGTGGCCAACACCCCCGCCGTCTCGTGGTACCGCACCGCATCGGTGTAGGTGCCACCCGTGTCGATCCCGATCCGCATGAGGTGCTCTCTCAGACTCCGACGAGATCCCGGATCCAGTTGTTGATGTCCTGGCCCCAGAGGATCGCAACGGTTGTACTGCCGACCAGCAGCACCGCACCGAGCGCCAGGTAGGAGTTCGGCACCCGACCCTCTTCCGGCAGGCCGGGCACCCGTCGCCGCATCCACCGGACCAGCGCGTTGTCCGGCTTTATCAGGTTCAGGCCGACGGCGATGGCCACCAGGCCCGGTCCCGGAAGCACGAGCATGGCGATGCCGGCCACCACCAGCAGGACTCCGGCGATGATCTGGATGATCCGCTTTGTCCCGGTGGCCTGTTCACCGGGCTGGATGCCCGGCTGGAGATCCTCGTAGTCGATAGCCATAACGTCTTATTGAGTGTAGAACGTCGGCGCTGTCGACGGGCCGCCGCTGGGTACGCCCGCCCTGTCTGCCCCGTGTGCCTCCGCTCAGGTACCGGCGAGTTCGGCAACCACCGGTGCGAACGCCTCGTACTGGTCCTGGCCGACCACGACGTAGCTGAAGCCGAACCGCTCTCGGCGGTACCGCAGATCCTCGGCGATCTGGGACGGGTTGCCGACCATGGCCAACGGCGAGGCCAGTCCCTGCTCGGCGGTCAGCCCGACGCTGGCCGACATCGCCTCGGCGGTGCCCATCCGGTCGTCGGTGACAATCACAAAAAACGTCCGGACCTGGAGCTCGATGTCGTCGAACCGGTCGCCGGCGCCCTCCTTCACCCAGCTGAGCTTCTCCTCGTACCGCTCCGCGGTTGCGTCGCTGCCCATCTCCGGCGTGATGACCCCGGCCGCCAGGTTCGGGTTGATGCCGACGATGTCGGCGTGTTTGCCTGCCAGTCTCAGGAACCGTGGACCGCCACCGCCGATGAGGAACGGGGGATGGGGCTTTTGGACCGGCTTCGGCGTGGAGTTGAGGTTCTTGATGGTGTAGTGCTCGCCCTCGTAGCTGAACGCCTCGTCGCCGAAGAGGCCTTTGAGCACCTCGATCGATTCGACCATCCGCTCGATCCGGACGCCGGCCCGGTCATAGTCCATGCCGGCCTCCTCGTAGTCGGAGACCATCCAACCGGCGCCGATGCCCAGCTCAAGTCGGCCCTCCGACAGCAGGTCGAGCGTGGCCGCCTCCTTGGCGAACACCACCGGGTGCCGGTAGTCGTTGCACCACACCAGTGCGCCGACCCGAAGCCGGTCGCTGGTTTCGGCGGCCGACATCAGGGCCACCACGGGGGCCAGCTGATCGTCGAAGTGGTCCGGCATCGTCACCGAGCTGTAGCCGAGGTCGTCGATCTTGCGGATCATCTCGGTCCACTCGGCCCGGGAGCCTGCGGACTTGGTTTGCACACCGAATCGGAATGGGCGAGTCATGGCCAGAGCCTATGCGGGTCCGGGCGCGCTACGGTGCGGATTCGTGTGGGTCGTCATCTCACTGGCCGCCGGACTGTTGCAGACTGCACGGAACGGCCTGGCCAGAAGCCTTTCGGGTGTCCTCCCGGCGACCCTGCTCAGCTGGTCCCGGTTCGCCTTCAACCTGCCGTTCTCCTTTGCGCTGATCCTGATCGTCTACTCGGTGGACTTCGACGGCCCGCCGAACCTGCCGGTCCGGTTTCTGGTGCTCAGCCTCATCGCCGGTATCGGGCAGCTGCTCGGCAATGTTGCGCTGATCACCTCGTTCCGGCTCGCCACGTTCGCCCAGGCGATCGTGGTCCACAAGACCGAGGTTGCGCTGGCCGCCATCACCGGGTTTCTGTTCTTCAGCGAATCACCCGCCGCGCTCGGGTGGCTCGGTATCTTCGCCAGCGCGCTCGGGGTTGCCATGATCGGTCGAGCGTCGGCCGCGGCAAAGGAACCCGGGGTCAGCGTCGGCTGGTCCGACCTGGTGGCGGCCAACCGGGGGACCGGGCTTGCGCTGCTGGCGGCCGCCATGCTCGTTGTGGCCGGGTTCGGGATCCAGCAGGCAACCGAGGCGCTCGCCGACGCGAACCCGGACATCGACGGCACGTTCGGCTTGGCCGCCACAACCCTCTTCCACGTGACGTGGATGGAGGTGGTGATCCTCACCGTGTGGATACTGGTCAGGGAGCGTCCGGCGTTCCGGTTCGTCCCGCAGCACCTGCCCCGGCTGTCGGCCATCGGATTCACCAGCTTCGCCGGCAGCCTCGGTTGGTTCTGGGCGTTCTCGCTGAGCTTCGTTGCGTTCGTAAAAGCCGTCGGCCAGGTGGAGTCCGTGGCTTCGGTGCTGCTGGCCATCTACCTCTGGAAGGAACAAAAGACCAGGGACCAGCTGCCCGGTATCGCCCTCACCATCGCCGGGATCTTCCTGATCGTCCTGAGCTGACGATCGTGCAACGGCCGACGGCTATTCGAGAGCCCGGACCTAGTTGAGCGCCCAAACCTCGTCGCCGGGGCGGATCGTCACCGGCTCGGTGTGATTGGCCAGGCCCATCACAAACCCTCGGATGCCGTTGTCCAGGAACGCCCGGTTGGGGGCGACGGTCTCGTCGTCGGCGTCCTGGTTCTTGAGCATATATTTGGTGAACGGCACACACGGTTTGGCCACGGTGGCCCCTTCGAGGTCTATCTGTTCACCGTCCGCGGTCCGGACCTGGAGGCCTCGTGAGACGTCGTCGAGCGCCACCACCTCGTCGAGGTCCACGACGATGTTCTCCGCCGCGCAGCCGACCGGGGCGTCCCCGAACCGGTCGGCCATGGCGTTGTAGTGACCGGTGAACCCGACCGACAGCAGCCGGTGCGGTTTCCATGTGCCGAGCCGGGGGTTGAGGCGGTGGTGATGGTTCAGCACGGCCCGCCCGTCACACCAGCCGACAACGCCGTCGGCCGAGAGGTGCAGTTCCGAAGCGTCGACGATGTCCGAGTCGATGTAGCGCTTCTGCTGGATCAGCCCCTGGGCGCTGACCTGACACTTGACGATCGTTCCGAGCCTGCTGTGCGTCATGATCCGGAGCCTAGAGGATTGATGCGTGACCAATTGAACCCGCCCGGTTGCGGTACGAACGTTTGTTCGATAGAGTTTGTCTACTGTCTTGATTGGCAGCTCGGCGTCACCGCCCCATTCATCCGCCCGGTTTTCTAACGCCCTTTCTGGTTCCCATCTCTGTGTGGAGGATTCTCCTCGGGGTTCGGGTCCGGCCATGGTTGGTTTGGTGAGTGTCGTGACGTTCGTGTCTTTGGCAGCAAGAGAAGCGTTGGCCGAGTTTCCTGGTCGGCTTCTGCATGTTCGTGTCGCTGAGCTCGATGAGGCCGGCTTGCGGGCGTTGCTTGGGGAGGTGCGGGCGGGGCAGCGTGCGCTGGATGCGTTGGCGGTTCGGGTCGCGGCCCGGGCTGATCGACTGGCTGCGGACGGTCGCTCCGCCTCAGCTGCGGAGACGATGCGGTCGGCGGGGGCGGTCGGGGCTCGTCAGGCCAGACGGGAGGCCGCCCGGGCTGCCGTGGCTGAAGAGATGCCCGGTCTGGTTGCTGCGATGGCGGCGGGTCGAATATCCGGTGAGCAGGTTGATTCGATCGCCCGCCACCGGGACCGGTTGCCTCAAGAGAGCAGAGCCGGGTTTGATGTCGAGGGTTTGATCGACCGGGCCGCCGATATGCCTCCGGAGACGTTTGATCGGCTGGTGAAGAAACAGGTCGACGCGGTGATCGGTGATGGCGGGCTTGGGGACACGGTGACCAGGCAGGCGGCGTCGGACTTTCGGCACTGGTTTGACCGGGATACCGGGATGGGCCGGTTCGCCGGGGCGTTGGATCCCGAGCGCTATGAGATGCTCACGAACACCGTCGACCAGCGGGTCGCTTCGCTCGCTGCGGGGGAGAGCGGTGTCACAAAGAACAACCACCTCGCGGCTCGGGCGTTGGTCGAGCTGGTCACGGGCCTGGGCGCGGCTGGTGGGCCTACAAGATCGGGCCGGCCGTCGGTGACCGTGGTGGTGGACCACCGCACAATCGCGAGCGGTCGGCATGACCGAACGATCTGTCAGACCGAGCAGGGCCATGACCTCCCGGTGGAGTCGCTCAGCAGGATCTGCTGCGACGCAACGCTGCGGCGGGTCGTGTTGGACGGGCGGGGCGTGCCGCTGGCGGTTGGCCGCCTACACCGGACCGCCACCGATGGTCAGTGGGCGGCTATCAGAGCCCTCCACACCACCTGCGCCTGGGTCGGCTGTACCGCACCGATCGGGTGGTGTCAGGCGCATCACATCCTCGAATGGGAGCGGGGTGGCAGGACCGACCTGGACAACCTGATTCCGCTCTGCTCCCAACACCACCATCGGGTTCACGAGGGCAAGTGGCACATCAAACTGCTGCCGGACAGAACGTTTTGCATCCACCGACCGGATGGCCGTCATCACAGCACGGTCCCGCCTCCGATGCGATGTTAGGCCGCCGAGCTTTGTGGTGGGCCGGCTGTCCCACCCTACGTTTAGGCTGGAACCGTGACTGGCCCCGGTGCTGCTACTGACGAGGACTCCGAACAGGCAAGCCTGTTCGATGGGTTCAGCCGTCCCGCCGCGGCCTGGTTTCAGACCACGTTTGCCGGGCCAACCCCGCCCCAGACCCAGGGCTGGCCTCGGATCGCCGCCGGGGACCACACGCTGATCCTGGCGCCCACCGGCTCCGGTAAGACCCTCACCGCATTCTTCTGGGGGCTGGATCAGCTGACCACGGCGCCACCGCCGGAGGACAGGAACCATCGGACCCGCATCCTCTACATCTCACCGTTGCGGGCGCTGGCGGTTGACGTGGAGAAGAACCTCCGGGCGCCGCTGCAGGGCGTCCGGCTGGCGGCGGAACGGATGGGGGAGCCGTTCTTCGAACCCCGGGTGGCGCTGCGCACCGGGGACACGTCGGCGGAGGAGCGGCGCCAGCTGGCCAAGGACCCGCCGGATCTTCTGATCACCACCCCGGAATCGCTGTACCTCATGTTGACCTCGCGGGTCCGGGAGACGCTGGCCGGGGTGGAGACGGTCATCATCGATGAGATCCACGCCCTGGCCGCCACCAAGCGGGGCTCTCACATGGCCATCACCCTGGAACGGCTGGAGCGACTGACCGAGAAACCGCCGCAGCGCATCGGTCTGTCGGCCACCCAGCGGCCGCTTGAGGAGATCGCCCGGTTCCTCGGTGGCTTCTCCGACGGTCGACCACGGCCGGTCACCATCGTGGACACCGGCATTTCCAAGGAATTGGATGTTGAGGTCATCGTCCCGGTTGAGGACATGGGCCGCCTCGGGGAGGAGATCGTCGACGAACCGGTGGCCGGCGCGGCCGCTGCGGGTCCGGCCCGGCGCAGCATCTGGCCGTCCATGCACCCCCGTCTGCTTGACCTGGTCAAGGAGAACCGCTCCACCATCGTCTTTGTCAACGCCCGGCGGTTGGCGGAACGGCTGGCCACCCGCCTGAACGAGCTTGCGCTCGACGGAGAGAACCGCTCCGCCGAGGCGGACGGGAAATCCTTCGGCCCGGCCCCCGGTATCGCCACCGCCGACGACTCGGCCGGAGAAGCCCATGACAAGGACCCCGCCGAGCTGGTGCTTGCCCACCACGGATCGCTCAGCCGCGAACAGCGGCTGGCCATCGAGGATCGGTTGAAGCGGGGGGAGCTGAAGGGCCTGGTCGCCACGTCGTCGCTGGAGCTCGGCATCGACATGGGAGCAGTTGACCTGGTCGTCCAGGTGGAGTCTCCCGGCGCGGTCAGTCGCGGCCTGCAGCGGGTCGGTCGGGCCGGGCACCAGGTCGGTGCACCAAGCCGGGCCAAGTTCTTCCCGAAACACCGGGCGGACCTGGTCGAAGCGGCGGTCGTCGTCGACCGCATGCACAACGGCCTCATTGAGGAGACCCGCTACCCCCGGAACCCGCTGGATGTCCTGGCCCAGCAGATCGTCGCCGCCTGCGCCCTTGACGACTGGCCGGTCGAAGATCTGGCGGCCCTTATGCGGGGTGCGGCCAACTACGCGGACCTGTCGGAGGAGGCGTTCCACAACGTGCTGGACCTCCTGGCCGGTCGGTACCCCTCCGACGAGTTTGCCGAGCTTCGCCCCCGCATCATCTGGGACCGGGTCGAGGGTGTGGTTCGGGGGCGGCCCGGGGCGCAGCGGCTGGCGGTCACCAGTGGCGGGACCATCCCGGACCGCGGGCTGTACGGCGTGTTCCTGCCGGACGGGACCCGCGTTGGTGAGCTGGATGAGGAGATGGTCTACGAGTCCCGGCCGGGGGAGACGTTCCTGCTCGGCGCCAGCACGTGGCGGATACAGGACATCACCCACGAACGGGTCGTGGTCACCCCCGCTCCCGGGCAGCCGGGCAAGATGCCGTTCTGGCACGGGGACGGCCCGGGTCGGCCGCTTGAGCTCGGCCGGGCGATGGGGGCGTTCGTCCGGGAGATCGGGGCCGCCGAACCGTCCGACGCCCTGGACCGGCTCCGGGAGCGCCACGGCCTGGACCCGATGGCCGCATCCAACCTGTTGCTGTTCCTCGAGGAGCAGCGGGAGGCGACCGGCCGCATCCCCGACGATCGGACCATCGTGGTGGAACGGTTCCGGGACGAGATCGGCGATTGGCGCATCTGCGTCCTCAGCCCGTTCGGGGCCCAGGTCCACGCCCCGTGGGGCATGGCGCTCCAGCATCGGCTTGCCGAGCAGTGGGGCTGGGACGTTGAACTGATGTGGTCTGACGACGGCATCGTCATCCGCCTCCCCGAAGCGGTTGATGAACTCCCGCTTGAGGAACTCCTGGTCGATCCTGACGACCTTGATGAGCTGCTGGTCACCCAGCTGCCCCAGACGGCGATGTTCGCCGCCCGGTTCCGGGAGTGCGCCGCCCGGGCCCTGCTGCTGCCGCGGCTTCGGCCGGACCGGCGGACCCCGCTGTGGCAGCAGCGGCAGAAGGCGGCGGACCTGCTGGCCGTTGCCGCCAAGTACCCCAGCTTCCCGATTCTGCTCGAGGCCAGCCGGGAGTGTGTCAACGACGTCTTTGACGTCCCCGCCCTCCGCCAGGTCCTGACCGAGCTGCGGAGCCGCAAGGTCAAGATGGTCCCGGTCGACACACCGTCGGCGTCGCCGTTCGCCCAGTCGCTGCTGTTCGGCTGGATCGCCCAGTACATGTACGAAGGGGACGCGCCACTGGCCGAACGTCGGGCCGCGGCGTTGTCGTTGGATCGGGATCTGCTGCGGGACCTGCTCGGGGCGGAGGAGCTGCGGGAACTGCTCGACCCTGACGTTCTGGCCATCCTGGAGGCGGAACTGCAGCGGACGGCGGACAACTGGCGGGCCAAGAACGTGGACCAGGTGGAGGATCTGCTGCGGTGGCTCGGCCCGCTGTCGCTTGACCAGGTCGGCAAACGGGTCAACGGGATCGATGCAGAGGAGGCCCTCGTCGAACTGTTGGATCAACGGCGGATCATCGCCATCGGGGACGTCACCGGCGGGGCCGGGGACGCACCGGAGGCCGCTGGCTCCGGTTCCGGTCAGCTCTATGCCGCGGCGGAAGACGCCTCCCGGCTGCGGGATGCGCTCGGTGTGGCATTGCCGCCGGGACTACCCGCGGCGTTCACGGACTCGGTCGATGACCCCCTGGCGGATCTGGTCTCCCGCTACGCCAGAACCCACGGCCCGTTCCTGACCGAGGAGCTGGCGGCGTCGCTGGGTGTCGAACCCCACCGGGCGATCGCCGCGCTGGAAGATCTTGAACGGCAGGGCCGGGTGGTCCGGGGTGAGTTCCGCCCGGACGGCATCGAGCGGGAGTGGTGCCACAACGACGTGCTCCGGGTGCTTCGGCGCCGGTCGTTGGCCGCTCTCAGGAAAGAGGTCGAGCCGGTCGAGCAGGACGTCCTGGCCCGCTTCGTGCCCAACTGGCAACACGTCGGTTCCAACTTGCGGGGGGTGGACGGGCTGGCCGAGGTGCTCACCACGCTGCAGGGTGCCGCACTGCCGGCATCCTCGCTGGAGCAGGACATCCTGGCCTCCCGGGTGGACGGCTACCAACCCGCCGACCTGGACACCCTGTTGACCGCCGGCGAGGTGGTCTGGGTCGGCGGCGGCTCCCTCGGGCCGACGGACGGCCGGGTTCGGCTGGTCTGGCGGGACCAGGTGGGGGCGTTGATTCCCGAACCGGATGCCGGCTCCGGGTCCGGCCCGGACTCGGACTCGGATGATCAGGAACGACCGTCGGCGGACATCCACGACGCGCTCCGGGCCCATCTGGCCCAGCGAGGGGCGTCGTTCTGGTCCGACCTGGTGGCCGCGGCGCAGACCGCCGGTTGTGACTACACCGACGCGTCGGTCCTGACCGCACTGTGGGATCTGGTGTGGGCGGGTGAGGTCACCAACGACTCCCTGACCCCGCTACGGGCGTTGGTCTCCGGGGTGTCGCCGAAGAAGGCCGGCACCCGGGCCGCGGGCAGAGCCCGTCGTCCCAACATGCGATCGCTCTCCCGGCTCGGGCCGGCGTCCGGCACCGGCCGCTGGGCGTTGGTCGCCGACCTGCGGAACGGCGTCGGCAAGGTCACCCCCACCGAGGACGCAGCCGCCCGGGCCCTGCAGCTCCTGGAACGCTACGGGGTGGTCACTCGGGAGATGGCCCTCGCCGAAGGGGCCGCCGGCGGGTTCGCCGGGGTCTATCCGGTCCTCAAGGAGATGGAGGACCGGGGTCAGGTTCGCCGGGGCTACTTCGTGACCGGTCTCGGTGCGGCCCAGTTCGCCCTGCCCGGCGCGGTCGACCGGTTACGGGACGAGCGGCAGGACGCCGTGCCGGACGAGGTCCCTGCGGTGATCACGCTGGCCGCAGTGGACCCGGCACAGCCCTACGGGGCGGCGCTACCGTGGCCGGAGACCGAGGGTCGACCGGCTCGAGCCACCGGGGCGTACGTGATGCTGCGGAACGGCCTCCCGCTGGCCTACTGCCACAAGGGAGGGCGCAGCATCGTCGTGTTCGACGGTGCCCTCGACGACCCGGACTGGGTCCGCGCCCTGATCGGGCTTGTGACGGACAAACGGATCCGTTCACTGGAGATCCAGAAGGTCAACGGGGATCCCATCACCGACCATCCCGAGGTGGCCGAGCTGCTGCTGGCCGGCGGGTTCAAAGCCGGTTACAAAGGTCCGACCTACCGGCGCTAGCCCCGAAACCGGCGATCGGCGCGCCGTCAGGTCCGGTTCGGGCCTTTGGCCAGCACCAGAACATCGGCCCAGAGGTCACGGTCGATCTCGATGATCGACGGGTCCGGCCGGTTCGTCCCCGGCAACCTGGCCCCCGGCTGGTCGGCGATCACCTGACCCAGATTGGCCACGGCCCGATGGAAGCCGTCCGCCGCGTACGCCCCCGGATCGATGATCAGATAGAACTGCCCCAGGTCATGCGGGACGCCGTACGGGGTCTTCAACGGCGGCACGTCAACGCTGGCCCGGCTGCCGGTCAAACCGGCGGCCAGCACCTCGACCATCAGGCCGAAGCCGTACCCCTTGTAGCCACCGGCCGAGAGCAGGGAACCCTTGAGCGCGGCGTTCGGGTCGGTGGTGGGGTTACCCTCGGCGTCGACCGCCCAACCCGGCGGGATCTCCTCGCCCGCCGCGGCGGCCATGGTGATCTTGCCGAGTGCGACCGCACTGGTGCTGAAATCGAACTGGAAGGCGATCCCGCCCTCACCGTCCGGCACGGCCATGGCGATCGGGTTGGTGCCAAGCACCGGTTTCGAACCACCCGGCGGCGCGACCCGCGGACTGGCGTTGGTCACCCCGATACCGATCATGCCGGCCCTGGCCAGCTGTTCGGTGAAGAACCCGAGCGACGTACAGGTGTGGGCGTGCTCGATGGAGAATCCGCAGATCCCATTGGCCCGGGCCGCGGCCAGGGCGGTGTCCAAACCGGCGGCGAACGCCGCCTGGGCAAAACCGAGGTTCGCATCGACCCGGACCGCCCCCGGACGGTCAACCGAGACCTTCGGTTTCGCCTTGCCGTCGATCCGGCCGGTCTGCAGCTGCTTGCAGTAGCTCTCCAGGTAGTACAGGCCGCAGATCCGGTTGCCGTAGCTCTCCGCCACCCGGATCGCGGCGGCCACCTGGCTGGCCGCAGGCTCACCGGCACCGTGCTCCAGCAGTGCGGCACGGCTCGCCGCTTCAAGATCGTCGAGCGACACGTGGGGCATGAGGGATGTCGGGCCTTTCTTCTCGGTCCTTACTCGGGCTACTCGGGCTACTCGGGCTACTCGGACCTACTCGGGGAACGAAACCAGGATCGCTGCGTTGGCGATGACCATCAGGTCGCCGTCGACCGTAGCGCTCGGCACATCGAGGCCGCCGCTCGTCGGGGAGACCGTCACCGTCCCGTAGGGGACCTGCGCCTCGATCCGATCATGGTCGATGGCGTCCGGGTCGGCCACCGCAATCACCACCTCGACGTGCATGTCATCCCGGCTCTTGCCCGCGGCGTTGAAGAAGTTGAGGCTGCTGTGGCGGAGCGCATCGGACACCGCGCGTTCCGCGGCCTTTGTGTAGTCGCCACCGTGGACGTCAACGCCCATTCCCATTTCGGTTATCCATCGGACCAAAGCCATGGTCAGACCCTACTCCGCGTTGGACCGACAACGATTTGATTCTGAATCAGAAGCCGCCGCATCCGGTCCGATCAGCCGGCTCTGGTCCGGCGGTATCGCTCGATCAGGGCGTTGGTCGAGGCGTCGTGCTTCAGCGGCTCGCCGGCTCCCGGCTCCACAACCAGTTCCGGCTCGATCGCAACGGCCAGAACCTTGCCGAGCTCGACACCGAACTGGTCGAACGAGTTGATGCCCCAGATCGCCCCCATGGTGAAGACCTTGTGCTCATACAGGGCGATCAGCCTGCCCAGCGTTGCCGGGTCGAGCCGCTGACCGAGGATGGTTGTGGTCGGCCGGTTTCCCGGGAAGAGCCGCTGCGGATCGCGGCCTCCGGCGTCGGAGCTTCCATCTCCGGCCGGATCGCCGGAGTACCCGCCGAAGGCCAGCGCCTCGGTCTGGGCGAAGAAGTTGGCCATGAGCAGATCGTGATGGTTGCCGATGGGATCCGTGGCCTCGGTGAACCCGATGAAGTCCGCGGGAATCAGCCGGGTGCCCTGGTGGATCAGCTGGTAGAACGCATGCTGGCCGTTTGTGCCCGGCTCACCCCACACGATCGGACCGGAATCGAGGGTCAGCTCCCGGCCGTTCTTGTCCACCCGTTTGCCGTTGCTCTCCATGTCCAGCTGCTGCAGGTAGGCGGCGAAGCGACCCAGGTGATCCGAGTAGGGGAGCACCGCCGATGACTGGGCGCCGAAGAAGTTGCTGTACCAAACACCGATGAGCCCCATCAGCATCGGCAGGTTCTCCGCCGGAGGAGCGGTGAGAAAGTGCCGGTCCATCTCATACATGCCGGCCAGGAACTCCCGGAATCCGTCCGGTCCGATCGCCAGCATCAACGAGAGCCCGACGGCGGACGGAACCGAATACCGGCCTCCGACCCAGTCCCAGAACTCGAACATGTTCGCCGTGTCGATGCCGAACTCGGCAACCCGATCGGCGTTGGTGGAGACGGCCACGAAGTGTTTGCTGACCGCGTCCTCACCGAGGGTGTCGACCAGCCAGGCCCTGGCCGACCGGGCGTTGGTCAGCGTTTCGATGGTTCCGAACGTCTTGGACACCACGATGAAGAGCGTGGTTGCCGGGTCGAGACCGATCAGCGCCTCGTGGAGGTCCGTTGGGTCGATGTTGGAAACGAACGTGAACGACGTGCTGCGGTCCGAGTAGGGGCGGAGCGCCCGGTACGCCATCGCCGGACCGAGATCCGAGCCGCCGATGCCGATGTTGACAACGGCCGAGATCGGTTCGCCGGTCGCCCCGAGCCACTGCCCGTCCCTGACCGAATTGCTGAACGCCGCCATCTTGTCCAGCACCCGATGGACGTCCGGCACGACGTCGACGCCATCGACGACCAGTGACTCCCCGGCCGGCTTGCGGAGCGCGGTGTGCAGGACCGACCGATCCTCGGTGGTGTTGATCCGCTCACCGGCGAACATGGCATCGCGCATCCCGGACACGTCCGCCGCCTCGGCCAGGGCGACAAGCTGGTCCCGGGTCTCGGTGGTGATTCGGTTCTTGGAGAAATCCACGTAGAGACCGGCGGCCTCAACGGTCAGGTCCTTCGCCCGCCCGGGATCGCGCTCGAACAGCTGGGGAATGGTGGTGTCCTTGATCGCGCTCGCGTGGTCGGCCAGCTGCTGCCAAGCCGTGGTGGTGGTGATCGGCGTTGTCATGAGGCAAGCCTACGAGCGCCGGGGAGGCGACGGTGCGCATCCCCGGGCTGTCGGCCGGCCACTTTTCAGCGGAGCCAGATCGCCGAGTCCGGGGCCAGCACCGAACCGTCCTGTGCCGGATCGCTGCTGAGCAGGACCTCCTCATGGGCCGGTAGGGGGATCGCCTCGGTGCCCATGTTGGTCACACAGCGCAGGCCGCTGCCCCGCTGATAGGCCAGCACGTCGGGGCCGAGGTCGATCAGGGTGATGGACTCATCGGTGGCACCCCAGGTTCGTCGGAGGGCGATGGCCGCTTGATAGAGCCGATGGCTTGACGCCGCATCCTCCGCCTGGGCGGCGGCGGACAGGCCGGACCAGCTCGCCGGTTGCGGCAACCACGCCTGGCCGTCCCCGAACCCGTACGACGGGCCGTCGACGGTCCATGGGAGTGGGACCCGGCAGCCGTCCCGGCCACGCCTGGTGTGGTCCGACCGTTCCCACACCGGATCGTCCAGGACGTCCTCCGGCAGGTCCCAGACCTCCGGCAGGCCGAGCTCCTGACCCTGGTAGACGTAGGCCGAACCGGGTAGCCCCAGGAACAGCAGCGCTGCGGCTCTGGCCCGCCGGGCCCCCTTCGCCACATCCAGCACATCCGCGGGACCGGTCACCGGCCACGCACGCCAGTCCGTCCCGTTCGGCAGGCCGTAGCGGGTGGCCTCCCGCATAACGTCGTGGTTGGCCAACACCCAGGTGGACGTTGAGCCGACTTCGGCCGCAGCCCTGCTGGAGGAGGTGATGATCTTGGCGAAGCGGTCGGCGTCCCAGGGGGCTTCCAGCAGATCGAAGTTGAAGGACTGGTGGTACTCGTCCGGGCGGAGGTACAGCGGGAGGCGGTCGGGGTGAACCCACGCCTCGGCCACCATCATCCGATCGCCGTCGTAGGAGTCCAGCACCTCCCGCCAGCCCCGCACGATCTCATGGATGCCGTCCCGGTCCCAGAACGGATGGTTCGGGATGGTGGAGGAACTGAGGATCTCCGCCGTGTTCTCACCAAGGTCGGGAAACGTCATGTTCTTGACCAGGCCGTGGGCCACGTCGACCCGGAAGCCGTCCACGCCCCGATCGAGCCAGAACCGCAGCACGGCCAACAGCTCTTTCCGAACCTCGTCGTTCTCCCAGTTGAGGTCCGGTTGTTCCGGGGCGAACAGGTGGAGATACCACTCGCCGTCGGGCAGCCTGCTCCACGCCGGTCCGCCGAAGACACTGGTCCAGTCCGTCGGCGGTTGGGAGCCGTCCGGTCCCGAGCCGGGCCGAATGTGGTACCGATCCCTGGCCGGATCGCCCGGCGGTGCGGCCACGGCCTCGGCGAACCAGACGTGGGCTTCCGACGTGTGGTTCGGCACCACGTCGGCGATGACCTTGATGCCGTGCTCGTGGGCCTCGGCGATCAGCAGGCCGGCTTCGTCGACGGTGCCGTACCGCGGCTCGATCTGCCGATAGTCGGCAACGTCATACCCGCCGTCCGCCAATGGTGACAGGTACCACGGGTTGATCCAGATCGCATCGACGCCGAGATCCCGGAGATAGGGCAGCCGGCTGCGCAGGCCGGTGATGTCGCCCGTACCGTCGCCGTTCCCGTCCGCATAGGAGCGAATGTAGACCTGGTAGACGACGCCTCGACGCCACCATGGTGCGTCGGCTGTGTGCAGTTCATGGGATCCGGATTCCATTATTCGGACGCTAGTTATCATCCGGGCCGTTGCCTCGTGGCAGGGCCGAGTTTTCCGGCTCCGTACCCTGACCCGGAGCTGACCTGCTCGGGTTGGTGCCGCTGTCAGTGGCCGGTGCCACACTGGAACCGGTGCCTGAAGGTGACACGATTCATCGGACCGCAGGTCGGCTCAAGCCGGTGCTGGAGGGGAAGACGGTGCGGGCGTTCGCCGCGCCCCGTCTGGTGGCGGCCGGACCGCGGCCGGGCACGGCGATCGAACGGGTCGAGGCCGTCGGCAAGTACCTGCTGGTCCGGTTCGGGGACGGCACCACCCTGGAAACCCACATGAAGATGACCGGCAGTTGGCACATCTACCAGGCGGGCCAGCGCTGGCGGCGGTCGAAACGGTCGGCCATGGCCACCATAGAAACCGAGGACGGTTGGGTTGCCGTCTGCTTCTCCGCACCCCATGTGAAGCTGATCAGGACCGATCGGCGGCCGTCCGGTCTGGTCGGCCACCGGCCCGCCGGTGCCGCATCAACCGACCACCTCGGGCCGGACCTCTGCCTCCCCGCCCCGGACATTGAGGAGGCCGTCCGGCGCTTTGCACTTCGAACCGCCGACACCCCGGCTGCGGTCGCCCTGCTCGACCAGCGAATCTGCTGCGGGGTGGGCAACGTCTACAAGAGTGAGGTCCTGTTCGCCTGCGGTGTCCATCCGGCCACGCCGGTCGGCTCGCTCGATGTATCCACCCGTCGCCGCCTGGTGGAGACCGCGGCCACGATGCTCCAGCAGAACCTCGGCTCCGGGCCTCGTGTGACGGTCGTGGTGGACGGACGGCCGGGGCTGGCGGTCTACGGCCGGGTCGGTCTCCCCTGCATTCGCTGCAGCGGGCCGGTCAGTTCCGGCACCCATGGTGTCCATGCACGGAGCACCTTCTGGTGCTCGACGTGCCAGCCGGAACCGGGTGCCCAGATGGATTCCGACACGGTCGTCGTTGGTGTCTAGCCGACCTGGTTGAAATAGGCTGATCGGAGATGAACTGTCGTTCGTGCGGGGCTGCGCTGCCCGAAAGGGCCCGATTCTGTTCCAGCTGCGGCGCGTCCCAGGCCGCGGTTGAGGAGGAACGCAGGATCGTCACGGCTCTCTTCGCCGACATCGTCGGTTTCACCGCCCTGGCCGAGCGCCGGGACCCCGAAGAGGTCAAACATCTCGTCGACCGGGCGTTCGCCCAACTGACCGAGGACGTCACCTCGTTCGGCGGCATCGTCGACAAGATCGTCGGCGACCAGATCGTGGCGCTGTTCGGTGCACCGGTCGCCCACTCCGACGATGCGGAGCGAGCGGTCCGGGCCGGCCTGCGGATGCAGTCGACCATTCAACGGATCCAGAACACGGACGGGCCGCTGGTCAGCATGCGGATCGGGGTCAACACCGGTGAGGTGCTGGTCGGCAGTACCTCCACCGGCGGCGACTACACGGCCATGGGGGACGTGATGAACTCGGCGTCCCGGCTGCAGGAGCTCGCCGAGCCGGGTCAGGTCCTGGTCGGCGCCTCCACCAGGCAGGCCACCGGTGACTCGGTCAGCTACACCTCGGCAGGCCGGGTGTCCGCCCGCGGCCGGGAGGCGCCGATCGAGGCATGGGTCGCACTGGAGACCACCCGCAGCCCCGGGGCGCGGCGGCAGAAGGCGGAGCTGTTCGTCGGTCGGGAACGGGAGCTTGCGTTCCTCGAGGCGCAGGCGATGATGGCCATGGACCTGCAGACCGCCCAGCTCAGCGCGGTCATCGGCGAGGCCGGCATGGGCAAGAACCGGCTGATCCAGGAGACGTCCAATCGGCTGTCGGCCAGGACGGAGCTGCTGGTCCTCCGTGGCCGCTGTGTGGCCTACGGCGAGGCAAACGTGTGGTGGCCCATCGGCGAGCTGCTGCGCAACCTGTACGGGGTCGAGGTTGACCTGACCCGGTCCGAGGCGGAGGCGAAGCTGCGGGCCGCCCTCACCGAGCGCTTCGGCAAGAGCGACCCGGAGGTGGCCCGGTGGTTGACCGCACTGTTGCATACGCTGGGTTACGACACGCCGCTTCGGGGCGGTGAGAAGAACCGGAACCGGGCCGAGGTCGCCCTTGCCCTCTCCCAGGTCCTGCAGTTCGAGTTGCAGCAGCGGGCGGTGGTCATCGTTCTGACGGACATGCACTGGGCGGGTCACGGCGTCTGGCAGCTGTTGGAGCACCTCCTCAATGAGCTGGCGCGGACCCCACTGTTCATCATGGTGTCCGCCCAGTCCCTGACCGCGGAGAACCTGGCCGAGGGTCGCCACGGTGTGTCCGTCGTCCGGATCGGCCCGCTACGGCCTGCCGCGTCGCGGCAGCTCCTCGACGAGATCGGTGCCACCCTGTCCCTGGAGACGGCCGAGGAGCTTGTCGCTCGCAGCGGCGGGAACCCGTACTTCCTGGAGGAGCTTGCATCGTTCGTCCGGGAGGGTGGTGAGTCGTTACTGAGCAATGGTGAGCGCAGGACACCGGCCCCCGGGATGGACCTCGGGGAGTTGCCGGACACCTTGCGGGGCATCATCGCCGCCAGGCTGGACACCTTGGACGCCGCCCAGCGTGGCCTGATCGAGGATGCATCGGTGCTGGGTCGAAGCGGTTCGGTCATCGGCCTGGCCACCCTCGCAAAGGAGGCCCGCGGTGTGGCCAGCATCGACGCCGATCTTGCGGAGCTGGTGGCCCAGGATCTCCTGGCCATCAACGGCTCCCGCTACGAGTTCCAGTCCGACCTGGTGCGGGACGTGGCCTACGGGACGCTCACCAAAACCGTTCGGGCTCAGCGCCACGCCGGCATCGCCGGGTACCTCAGGGGGGCCCAGACCGGCCGCATCCGGAACTCGGTCGTCGTGGCCATCGCCGAGAACTACCGGGCGGCCGCCCAGCTTGCCGGTGAAGTCTCGTACATCCCGAACCTCGACCCGGATCAGGTCAGGCGGGAAGCGGTCAGCTGGCTGGCCGAGGCCGGGGACCGGGCCCTCGAAGTCGGCGAGCCTGCCCAGGCGGAGCGCTGGTTCGACTACGGGCTTGAGCTGGCGGACGAACCGGAGCGGGTGATCGGGTTCCTGTACGGCCGGGCGAAGGCCCGCTGCGAGATCCACGACATCGCAGGATGCCGGGCGGACCTGGACCGGCTCGAACCGCTGGTCGAGCACGATCCGGAGACCGCGGCCCGGTCGCTGCTGGTCCGGGGTGACGTCAACCGAAAGGCCGGTGACCTCGATCGGGCGGCCAGCCAGCTCCGGGAGGCGGCGGATCGGCTGGCCGCGCTCGGCGTCGCGGACGAGCAGGCGCTGGCCCTCCGGCTGCTCGGTATCACCGAGATGGACCGGTCGGACGATGCCCTGGCCACCCAGGCGTTGAACTCGTCCCGTCTGGTGGCGGCCAAGGCCGGTGATCGCCGGAACGAGGCGTGGGCCCTGCAGAGTCTGGCTTGGCATGCGTTTGTTCGCGGTGAGGTGCACCGGGCGGACAACCTGGTCGGCCAGGCGGTTGACATCTTCGCCGAGCTCGGCGATCGGTCCGGTCTGGCCTGGGCCCAGGGGGTCCAGGCGTGGATCGCGTTCCACCTGGGGGAGTGGGAGACCGCCAGGGAGCTGCTTGTCTCGGTGCTGCCGGAGGCCAAGCGTCGAGGTGACCCGTCGGCCGAGGCCATCATGTTGAATCTGGCCGCCTCGCTTGCGCTGTGGTCCGGCGACGCCCGACAGGCCAGAACGCTGGCCGGGGAGGCTCAGGTGGCCGCCACCAAGTCCGAGGACTACGGCGCCCTGGTCCAGTCGTTGGCCCTCGAGGGGCGGGCCCTGGTCTCGCTTGGCCGCCCGGCCGAGGGAACCGACCTTCTTGAGGAGGCGTTCAACACCGCGGACCGCCTCGGTGATCGAAGCTCCCGCCGGATCGCCATCATCGCCAACTGCGCGTCCGCGGCCAGAATCGGAGAGCCGGAGCGGGCCATCCGGTGGGCCGCACGGTATGAAGGCGCCCACGACGACCCGTCAAACGTCGGCGAGGCCGACCTTCGGGTTTCGCTGACGCTTGCGCTGCTCCAGCGAGGTGCCGTTGCGGAAGCCGCCACCCAACTTTCGTGGGCCGACGGGCCGCGGAGCAGCCGGTCCGGCCACTTCGAACAGGCGGTGACGGCGTTCATCGCCGCCATCCAGGGCCGCTACGAGGACGTCGAGCGGAACGTCCAGAGTGTGGTCACCGGCCACTCCACGTATCTGGACCGGGTCCTGGCCTACGCCTCGCGGGCGGCGGCGAAGCACACCCAGGGTGATGCCGAGGCCAGGGATCAGGCGCTTGCAGCGGCATGGGACGAGTTGGACGCAACCGATGACAAGACCAGCCGCCTGGTGATCGCGCTGCTCGCCGCACTGTGCGGCCACGGAGACATCGAGGCTGCAACCCAGGCCATGCGCTCGCAGGGTCTTGAACCGTCCGGTTGGCGAACCGCCTGGTCCGCCGCGGTCGGCGTGCAGCCGGTCAGCAGCTGACGCTCGCCCGGGCGGTTCAGGCCGAACGCGTCCGACCGCTACCCGGCGGGGGCGGGAATGATCAGTTCCTGCCCGGGCTGGATGGCGTTGATGTCGGTGATGCCGTTCGCCTCGGAAATGGCGGCGGTGCTCACCCCGAACTGCTCGGCAATGACCGAGAGCGTGTCACCGGCTTGGACCACGTAGGTCCCCGCCGGCTCTGCGGCAGCCGGAGGCTGGGTGGTTGCGGTGGTTGTACTTGTTGTTGCGGCGGGCGGCACCACGGAGCTTGCACTGGTGGCCTGAATGCCTGCGGATGACGGCTCCTGCGAGGGGTCCAGCTC
Organism: Actinomycetota bacterium; assembly: GCA_039029335.1. GTDB lineage: Bacteria > Actinomycetota > Acidimicrobiia > Acidimicrobiales > SZUA-35 > JAHELU01. The sequence goes on from JBCCGJ010000036.1 coordinate 27,349, forward strand.
GGCAACGGCATCCTCCGGAGCGGACCGTCCGCAGGCGGACGCCACGAGCATCACCGCAACCATCGCGCCGACTATCCGCAAAACCGAACTGCAACCAAGGGCCTGTAGCCGCACCGAGACCTCCCTGTTCCTCCTTGAGTATGGCCCAGGAATCAGCATCGGGTGCGGAGCCCCACGCCAGGAAGCCGCCCCCTGTCGGGAGTCCCCGCGACGAAGCCGCCCGGCACCCTGCTACCGCCTGCGCCGACCGCCCCGCTTACCCGACTTGTTCCTGCTCCGTCGGTTGGGCCGCTCGGCGTCCCGCCGTCGCTCGGCGTCCGCCCGGTCCCGGGACTCCGACCGGCGGGCGTACTCCTCGAGTTGGGTCTCCTGTAGCTCCAGTTCGGC
>JBCCGJ010000037.1:0-27547 GCA_039029335.1 Actinomycetota bacterium
CAGCGTGACCAACTGGGTGCCGACGATGCCGCACCCCAGGAGCCCAACCCGAACGGTTTCGGAACTGACGACGGAATCGGATGAGTCACTCACGGCTATGACTGTATTGGCTCATCGCTGACGTCGGAGACGAATTCGACGGTCGCCCCGACGGGCCGTGACGCGACAGGGCCGGCGGCATGACCGCCGGCCCTGTTCACATCAGGTGCTGCTGTCGGAGTTAGCCGATTGCCTCCAGATAGCTGGTGTCGATGAACTGACCGTAGTCATCGGCCACGGCATCAACCTCGCCCTGCTCCATGAAGAACGTCAGCTGCTCCTTCATCACGCTTGCAACGCTGCTACCGAGCCAGGCGTTGCTCAGCTGCTCGTCGACGGTGGGGAAGGTGAACCAGGTCGGCCCGGACAGGAAGTTACCCACTTCCTCCATACCGGCGGCGGTGGCGATGATCGGGTTGTTGGCGTCCGGATCGGCTGCCCACTTCTCGTTGAACTCCTCGGTGGCCCGGAGGAAGCCCGTCACCACGTCGGGGTTCTCCTCGGCGAAGTCGTTGGCGACCGCGGTGACATCGTAGGTCTTGATGCCTACCTCGTTCGAGGTCTCCTCACCGGTGAGCAGCGGAACGCCGCCGGCTTCCTCCATGGTGACCAGCGGGCCACCGAAGGCGCAACCGACCTGGATCTGGCCGCTTGCGAACGAGGCTGCGGTGGAGTCACCGCTCTCGTGGGGGAGGATCTCCACCGTGGACATGTCGACCCCGAGGAACTCCAGCGTGTTGAGAAGCTTGTAGTGGGTCACGTTCCCGATCGGGGTCAGGATGGTGGCACCGTTCAGCGCCTCGGCAGCGTTGTCCCTGGTGTAGCCGAGGTCTCCCTGGACGAAGCAGTTGTCGGCGTCGGCGTAGGACACGGCAATACCGACCATGGTGATCGGTGCGCCCTGGGTTGCTTTGACCGCAAACGGCGTGAGGCCGATCGAGTAGGCGATGTCGACGTCACCGGCGACCATGCCGTCTGCCATCGAACCGCCGTCGGGAAGCGGGATCCAGTTGATGGTCTCCGCACCGACGGCCGCCGCAAAGCTACCGTCCTCCTGACCGATCTGCGGTGGCAGCGGCCAGCCCGAGAAGTAGGCGACGTTGAGCTCGTCGATCAGGGTTTCGCCCTCGCCGCCGGCGCTGTCATCGTCGCTGCCGCATGCCGCAGCCACCAGGCCGAAAACGGCCAGCAGCAGTAGAAGTTTCTTCACTATTTTCTCTCCCTACTTGTGGGAAGCCCGCAGCCTCCCAACGGATCGCCACCACCGAGGTGGCGGTTAGTCGGTCTAACACTAGCGGGAATGACACAAACGTGCCGCCGAACCAGCGGATCTAGGAATGGGTCGGTGCCGACCGAAAGATGTTGGAGATCAACCCTTGCCCTGCCACGGAATCAACAACGATTCCAAGGCCCGGATCAGGACGTCCATGAGCACACCGATGACGGCGATGATCACGATTCCACAGACGATGATGTCAAGCCGGGAGAAGTTCTTGGCCTGAATGATCATGGCCCCGAGGCCATCATTGATCCCGGAGATCTCGGCCGCCACGAGCGTTCCCCACGACACCCCGAGCGCAACCCGGATGCCGGTGAAGATGTCCGGAAGGGCGTTCGGAATCAGTACGTTCCGCAGGATCTGTGGTTTCGACGCACCAAGCGAGTACGCCGCCCGGACCTTGGCCAGGTTCACATTCCGGATACCGGCACGGGCGGCGATGATCATGATCCACAGCGATGCGAAGACGAGGAGCGGCACCGCCGACTTCTTGCCGATGCCGAAGGTGAGGATGAACAGCGGCAGCAGGGCCAGCGGCGGAATCGGCCGGAAGCCCTCGACGATGGTGTCGAAGAATCCCCGAGCCCGGCTGGACAGTCCCATCGACAGCCCGATTGGGATGCCGGCCAGCGACCCCCAGAACATGCCCCGAATGATCCGCCACAGGCTGGCCCAGGTGTGCTCCCACAGGCTGATGTTGCGGTAGCCGTCGGTGAACAGCTCGACAAAGGCGTTGCCGGTGTCCCGGGGTGACGGGAAGATGATCGGCCGGACGAACTGCGTGTAGGAGTCGGGGTCGCAGTCGGCGCTGAGTTGGCACTCCGCAAAGAGATCCCGATCCGAGGTGACGTCCGGCCCGAGCGTTGCCGCGAAGTCCTCCGGATACCCCCAGGCCCTGGTCAGGATGTACCAGAGGGCGAACAGCAGGAACAGGGAGAAGAGGCTCCACAGCGGCAGGCTTTGCACCGCCGAGGCGTCCCCGAAGGTCACCGTCTTGTTGTCCGCTCGACGACCCTTGCGGCCACGGCTGCTACTGCCGGCGGCAAGTTCATGGCGATCCGGGGACGCCGGCCCCATCGCATCAGTACTTTTCAACTCACTCATGTCAGACCTCCTCCCGTCCCATGATCTCCTCTTCCATTTCCCAGATGAAGCTGAGGATCTCCTCCTTGACCTCCTGGAATTCTGGCGTCGCCTTCAGCTCCCGGGGATCCTCGGTGAGGGCCCGCTTTGCGAACGGCAGCTCATAGGTCTTTTCGATCCGACCGGGCCGAGGCGCCATGACAAACACCATGTCTCCCAGGATCAGCGCCTCCTCGACGCTGTGGGTGACCAGCACGATGGTCTTGCCGGTCTCGTCCCACAGGTTGAGGATCAGGCTCTGCATCTTCTCCCTGGTCAGCGCGTCCAACGCACCAAGGGGCTCGTCCATGAGCATCATGTCCGGGTCGTTGGCCAGGCAGCGGGCAAGCGCGACCCGCTGCTGCATACCACCCGAGAGCTCATAGACCTGCTTGTCTCCGAAGCCTTTGAGGCCGACGGTCTCGAGCAACTGGTCGACCTCGGGCAGCACGTCCTTGTGTCTTCGACCGCTCATCCGGGGCCCGAACGAGATGTTCTTCGCCACCGAGTGCCACTCGAACAGCGCCCCCTGCTGGAACACCATGCCCCGCTCCCTGCTGGGACCGGTGACCGGTTCACCACCAAGCAGAACCTGGCCGTTTGTGGGAGCCAGGAAACCGGCGATGATGTTCAGCAGCGTGGTCTTGCCGCAGCCGCTCGGGCCGAGCAGCGTCAGCAGCCGCCCGCCGTCCAGGTTGAACGACACATCCCGTAGTGCATTGACCGGGTCTCCCTTCGGCACCTCGTAGACCATGCCGAGATCACGAACGTCCAACGGCTTCATGATTGTCTCCCCGCTCCGGGCCTCCGCTTATGGTCCGGCGTTGGCGATGAGCCGTCCCCGCACCGGTTTTTGTACGGAATGCCGGACGCAACCGTTCTGCACCCACACGTTCCGCACACGCCTGTTCCGCGCCAAGATACGGCCACGTTCCCCCAATCAACGGTGTTAGAAGCTCTAGCGTAACGCACGAAGGGCTAACGGCGCATAGGGTCGAGGTGCCCGAGCCACAGCGTCCGGTCAACGCCGGGAGGAGCCACCATGAACATCGAGCAACGGCTGGTCGCCATCGCCCAGGAGTACCTTCTGCATCCGCCGTCCGGGGATGACCCAGTGGTCGACTTCGCCGGGCCGGACGAGCTGCGGGCGGCGTTCGACGCGGTGATCCCGCTCGAGCTCTCGGACGACACCGTGCCCCGCTCCGCAGCGGAGGTGGCGGCCGCGGCGGAGCTGGTGGTCAAACACTCGGTCCACACCAGCCACCCCCGCTTCTTCAACCAGAACTTCGCCGGGCCGGACCCGGTGGCCGTTGCCGGCGACTGGCTCGGCGCGGCGCTCAACACCACAAACGCCACCTACGAGGCGGCCCCGGTGTTCACCCTGATGGAGGCGGCCGTGCTGCGGAAGCTTGCCAGGGTGGCCGGATACCCGATCGGCGACGCGCCGGACGGATTGCCGCCCGGTCTGTTCGCCCCCGGTGGCTCCAGCGCAACGCTGTACGCCATGCAGCTGGCCCGCCACCGGCTGGACCCGGACCTGGTCAACCGGGGGGCCGGGCCGGAAAGGCTGGTGCTTTTTGTGTCGGACACCGGCCACTACGCGGCGGTGAAGTCGGCGGCGCTGCTTGGCCTCGGCCGCGATGCGGTCATCAAGGTGCCAACCGATGCGGAAGGGGTCATCGACATCACGGCGCTGCGGGTCGCCATCGCCGCGGCGATCGACCGGGGCGACACCCCGTTCCTGGTCATCGCCACCGCGGGCACAACGGTGACCTCGGCATTCGACCCGCTCGACGAACTGGCCGATGTCTGCGCCGACCATGACCTGTGGCTTCACGTCGACGGCTGCTACGGCGGCTCCGCACTGTTCAGCGAGCGCCAACGACACCGGCTTGCCGGGGTTGAGCGGTCGGACTCGTTCGTCTGGAACCTGCACAAGATGATGGGGGTGACCCAGCAGTGCACGGCGCTCCTGGTGGCCGACCCCGAACTGCTCGGCCCGTGTTTCGCCACCGGGGCCGACTACCTCTTCCAACCGGACAAACTACATGGTGAGCTGGACTCCGGTGACCGGCACTTCCAGTGCGCCCGCCGGGTCGACGTGTTGAAGCTGTGGTTGCTGTGGCAGGCCAGGGGTGACGCCGGATTCGCCACCAGGATCGATCATGCCGTTGCCATGGCCGACCACCTCCGGGCGACGATCGACGGCTCGGCCGGTATGTTTGCCACACTCGCCCCCGGTTCGTACACGAACGTGGTGTTCACCTGGGTCCCACCGGAGCTGCGACCGGCGAACGGCCCGTTCGTCGCCGACGACCTCACCGAAGCGGACCGGCAGCGGCTGCACGGATTGGCGCCACGCATAAAGGCCAGGATGCAGCGGGACGGTCGGGCCCTGTTGGGGTACCAGCCGGTGCACGGCCTGAACTGTTTCCGCTTCCTGTTCATCAACGACGCCGTGACCACCGAGGACATCGACGTGACCCTGGCCGACATCGCCCGGTACGGGGCCGAGGAGTGGGCCATCCGCTAAGCCACCACGCCACCACGCCATCCCCCATCCCACCCCTGCAAAATTTGGGCATCCTGCCCACAAAGATTGTGGGCGGTGTGCCCAAATTTGGGCGGGTTTGGGCCGGGGCGGTTGCGAACCGGGCCGGCGGTGACAAAGCTGAACCCATGGCGACCTCGACATCCCGCGGGTGGTTCCGCAACGTGCCACCGAACGGTTTCCAGGCCAGAGCGCTCCGGCAGGCGTCCAACAGCAACGCCCTCGGGCTGGACACCCCGCCGCCCGAGGTGGAGATCGAAACCACACCGGAGCACCGGAATCTGGTGGCCGGCGATCCCGACTGTGCGTCGTGGACCAGGTCGCCCGACGATCCCGGTGTCCTGGCCCTCCGGGCCAGGCTCGAGGAGGCAAACGGCATCCCGGACCTGGAGCTGGTGACACCGGACCAGGTCGACCGGGCTGCGGAGCTGTTCCACCGGGACGGGTTTGTTGCGGTCCGGGACGCGCTGATCGGCGAGCGGCTGTCGGCGCTGCAGGCCGCCACCGGCCGAGTGGTTGATGAGATCCTGGCCGCCGACCCGGACGGATCGATCGGCGGCGGAGCGGGCGGACTTCCCCACCGCTACTCATTCGGGTCGACATCGGCCTCCCGCCACCGGCTCCACGATCCGTCGTGGGTGGACGTGATCGACCTGCCGACCACCACCCCGATACTCACCGCGATCTTCGGCTCGCCGAACTACATCGTCGGCGGGGGTGGCGGCGACCTGGCGCTCCCCGGGGCCATCGAATACCAGGGGCTCCACGCCGACAACATCTGGGCCGAACCTCACGACCCGATCGGCGGGATGACCGTCCGGGACATGCCGGTGCCGGTGGTGACCATCAACTTCGCCATGATCGACCTGACGTGGGAGAACGGGCCGATCCGGCAGATCCCCGGGACCCAGCGGTCGAAGGAGGCGATACCCGGCCTGGCGGACGAACCGCTCTGGATGAAACACAGCACGGTGTGTCCGGCGCCGGCCGGCACCGCCATCATCCGGGACAACCGCGCCTGGCACAGCGGCACCCCCAACGTGTCGAACGAGGTCCGCTGCCTGCCGAACATCGAATACTTCGCCCCCTGGTTCCGCAGCGAAGGGGTGAACCGATGCCTTCCCCACGATCTCTGGACCGGTCTGTCGCCCCACGGTCAGCGCATCTGCCGCTACGTGGTCTGCGATCGGGGCGAACCGGTCATCGGCGCCGGGTTCACCCATCCCCGGGCCAGGGAACGGGAGGCGTTTATCGAGCAGCGGCTGGCCGACCTCGGCCCGCAGGCGAAACAACACTGGGCGGCCCGCCGCTGAGTTGACGGCCGGCGCTGGTGACCAGCGGCTCAGCGGCCGCTGGTCGAGCGGCCAAGGGCGTACCCCGCGATCACACCGATCAGCGACGCTGCGCTCTCTCCGCTGAGGCTTCCCCGGAGGGCCAGCACCAGGATCGCCACCAGGATGACCAGAACCAGGATCGCCTCGGTGTAGGCCCGGAACATCTCCAGCTCGTGTTTGTGGTGATCCTCGCTGTGGTCACCGTTGCGCTCCCTGCTCCCCCGGTTCCACGCCCCGAAGATCACCGCCACCAGCGCGAAGGCCATGACAAACGCGATCAGTCTGATCAGCTGGTCCGGCGTGAACTGGACCCCGGCCTCGGACCCGGACCCTTCCTGGGTGATGTCGGTGGTCACGGTGGCCGAGTCGATCGGTGCGGTCGCCCCCTGCCTGGTCAGCGTGCCCTCCCACCGGATCTGTGACTCGGCCGACCCGGCGCTCAGGTCGACCTGGATGGTCTGGACCACCTGATCGCCGGGGGCCAGGTCACCGGCGATCGGCCAGGTGACCACGTTGCCGTCGATGGACCCGTCGCTCACGTCGTCGAAGCCTGCGACAAGCCCTTCGCCTTCGATCGGTCGGAGCGTGATGTCCAACGGCCCGGTGATCGGTGTCCCGCCCTGGTTGGTGACCCGAACCGAGACAAGGGTGTCGTCACCACCGACCACCTGGGCCAGGGCCTGCACGTCAACCCGGGCGCTCGGCGCCTCCAGCGCCAGGTTGGTGATCTCGAACGCCAGGACGTCGCTCCCCAGCAACAGCTCCGTCTCCTGGGTCAGGGCGGCCGACCCGAAGTTGGCCCCTTCGGCAAGTGCCAGGTCGTAGGTCACCGACCCGTCCACCAACTCCAGGTTCACCCGGTCGCCGTCCAGCTCCGGCATCAGGACCGTCTCCGCTCGGTCGACCTCGGCGATCAACCGGAGCCGATCGGTTCTGACCTGTTCCCGGATCTGAAACCCGTCGATGTCCCGGTCGCGACCGGTCACCACGATCGATTTGCTCCTCCGGCTTTGACCGATGGTCACCGGGGCGCCGCCCGGTCCTTCGCCGACCACGGCGATCTCCGGACCGGCCGGGACGGTGGTTGTGGTGCTTGCCGGCGCCTCGCCGTCATCCGACGTTGCGGTCGCCGTCCGCACGTCCGGGACCTCGGCGAACCGGATGTCGATGCCGAGGTCCGGGGAGAGGGTCACCGCGACGGTCCGGATCTCGTCGGCGGCTGTGATCTCAAACGACAGCGGCACCCGGGGTGTGTTCCCCGCCCAGTCGAACGCGGGGTCGACCACCAACCGGTTGGAGCCCGGTTCGTCGTTCTGGAGGTCCCCGCCGGCCACCACGGGCGCACCGCTCGTGTCCCCGACACAGATCGCGTCATAGCGGGTGATCTGTACCGGTTCCGGCTCGGGCACCAGCTCGGCCGGGCAGCGGGCATCCCGGTCGACGACGGCAACCGGGATGGCGTCCAGCGCCGCCCGGTCCAGCTCGGGAAGCTGCACCTCGGTCTGGTCTTCCGGTTCGACCTCCCCATCCGATTCGGTGGCCGCCACACCGACAAAAAGCGCTGCGGCCAATAGCACGGCGACAACCGGCCGCCTCGTCCATCGGGGTTGTGTCGTCGTCATCGTCCCTCGCCTCCCGAACGGTTCCTGTGGTCCGGTCATCCCTCGTCCTCCGTTGCGTCGGCGGCCCGCTCCAACTGGTCCGCCGCGTTCCTGGCCGCCTTTGCCGAGGACGCCGCCGCGTCGGCCCGGCGCCTGGTCTCGGCCAGCATCTTGGTGAGCTCGTCCGCCGCCTTGGCCGCATCGGTGGTGGCGGTCTCCGCCGCTCGCCACTTGCCGGCGGCCCGGTCGGCCACCTCATCCGCCTGGTTCGCCGAGATCTCCGCAGCCTGGGCCGCTCGAACCGCTTCCGAGTAGTTGGTGTCGTCGTTGTCGGTGGTGGCGAGTTCCGCCCGTCGCCGTGCCTGGTCGGCCTGGCCGGCATGACGCCTGGTCCGCCTGGCCGCGGCGTGGATCTGCTCAACCGTTGCCGCCAGGCCGGCTGCGGACCCGTGTCGACCGTCATCATGGCGGCGCCTGCTCAACCCGATCAGGCCGATCAACAGCCCGGCGGCAACAACCGTCAGCCACCAGTCGCTCGGTGGGGAACCGTCGGAGCCGTACTCAAAAAACTGCAGCGTGCCGAGCACAACGACCGCGATCCCGACCATCACCAGCAGTGCCCGGCCGTCGATGCCGGCGATGCGATGGATCCAGTTCGGGCCGGGCGGGGCGTAGCTGATGGCCATCAATGCAAGCACCAGGAGCAGGACGGCTGCGGCGGCCAGCAGGTACGGCCAGACATCTCCGAACCCGAGATCCCAGATGGCCATGATCGCCAGGACGCCGACGGGAACTGCGGCGACAAAAAACCCGATGGCCAGGAGGGCAAACCGGTAGAGGCCGGTGTCGTCGACGGCGCCGGAGCGATCCGTGCTCATCGTCCGTTCGGCCGTCTCGATGATCCACGTCCACGCGCCGGTCTTTCGACCGAGCTGGACGATGGCCGAGATCACCAGGGCGGCGCCGGACACACCGAGGAAGACCAGGGACGCCTGCTCCGAGTCGATCCACTCGGCAACGACGGCCACGGTGACCAGCAGCCCGACGCCGAGTGCGAACTGCATGGCGACGTAGGTGCCGCTCGGCAGAGCCGGCCGGTTGCCCTTCTGTGCCATCTGATTCCCCCCGGAGCTTGGCGGAGGACATCGTAGAGGAAAACGACTACTTCCCGAGGAAAGAGAAACGTCAGCGCAACAGAAGGAGAAACGGCTGCAACCGGCGGTCCGCCGCCGCGTCGGCTCGCGTCAGCCCAGGTCGGCCCGCAGGAGATCGTCGTAGGTCTCCCGCCTGACCACCAGCCGGGCGTCTCCGTCTTTGCAGAAGACCACGGGCGGCCGCAGGATTTTGTTGTAGTTCGACCCCATCGAATGGCCGTACGCACCGGTCACCGGGGTGGCGACGACGTCTCCGACCATGATGTCACCGGGGACCCGGGCCTCCCGGATCAACAGATCGCCGGACTCGCAGTGTTTGCCGACCATCCGCACCGAGCGATCCCGTTCGGCGGTGACCGCCCGGGGAAGGAACGCCTCATACCCGGAGCCGTAGAGCACGGGGCGGGGGTTGTCGCTCATGCCACCGTCCACCGAGAGGTAGGTTCGGATGCCCGGCAGGTCCTTGAGGGTGCCGACCTCGTACAGGGTGACGGCCGCCGCGGCGGCGATGGACCGCCCCGGCTCGATGCCGATCGTGGCCGTGATGCCGGCGTCGGCGACGGCCCGCTTGATGATGGCGGACCACTGGGTGATCGTGGCCCCTTCCTCGCCCTCCACGTACGGCACGCCAAGACCACCGCCGACCACCAGCTCCGGCAGGCCGAACGGTTTGGCGAACCGGCCGAGGACCGCAACGGCGGCGGCGAACGAGTCCGCCCGGAACACCTGGGACCCGATGTGGGCGTGGATGCCGATCAGCTCGACCGCCGAGGATGCCTGCGCCTTCTCCACCGCCTGGGCGGCGGCACCGGTCGACACCGTGAACCCGAACTTGGAATCGTCCTGGCCGGTCGCGATGTACTCGTGGGTTTCGGCCTTCACACCCGGGGTGACCCGCAACAGCACCCTCGGGACAAGCCCGTCCTCGCCATGCAGCGCCTCAAGCCGAGTCAGCTCGTCGAAGCTGTCAACGACGGTCCGGCCGACACCGGCGGCCCTGGCCTCCCGGAGTTCCTTCAGGGACTTGTTGTTCCCGTGGAACACCAGCCGGTCAGCGGGCACCCCGGCCGCCAGGCAGGTGTGGATCTCCCCGCCGGTCGCCACGTCAAGGCCCATGCCCTCCTCGAACGCCAGGCGGGCCATGGCTTTGCAGAGGAACGCCTTTGTGGCGTACGTGGCGTGTTGACCGAACGCGGTGACCGCCTCCCGGCAGCGAGCCCGGAGATGATCCTCGTCGTAGGCGAACAGCGGGGTGCCGAACTCACGGGCCAGCTCAACGGTGTCGCAGCCGGCGATCATCAGCTGACCGCTCTCGCCGACCGACGCGTTCTCCGGCAGGAGGTACCAGGGCAGTGCTGGGTTGGTCATGGTTCCCGCTCCGAACTACATCTGCTCCGGGGCGCTGACACCCAGGAGGTCAAGCCCGATCGCCAGGCCGATCCGGGACCCTTCAGCCAACCACAACCTGGCCTGCTGCACCGATTCCGGCGTGTCGGTCCGCAGGATCGGGCAGTCCCGGTAGAACCCGTGGAACGCCGCGGCCAGTTCCCGAACCCAGTTGGTGACCTTGTGCGGCGCCCGCTCGGTGCAGGCAAGCTCCAACACCTCCGGCAGGGTGGACAGCTGCCGCAGCAGCTCCAGCTCCCGCTCCTCGGTCAGGACGGTGAGGTCGACCTGGTCCAGCGGCAGCCGGGTGATACCCCGCTCCCCCGCCTCCCGGGCGATCGAGTGGATCCGGGCGTTTGCGTACTGGACGTAATAGACCGGGTTCTCCGACGCCTGCGCCGACAGCAGGTCGAGGTCCAGGGTCTGGGACGAATCGACGGACTGCAACAGGTAGGCGAACCGGGCGACATCCGGGCCGACTTCGTCGATCAGGTCCCGGATCTCGACGATCGTCCCGGCCCGCTTTGACATCTTGACCTCTTGGCCGTCCCGTATCAGCTTGACGTTCTGACCGATGATGACCTCGTAGGACTCCGCAGGTTTGCCAAGGGCGAGCAAGGCCGCGGTCATCCGTCCGACGTAGCCGTGGTGGTCGGCGCCGAGGATGTCGATGATCAGGTCACCCCGGTTGTACTTCTCGAGGTGGTAGGCGATGTCCGGCAGGAAGTAGGTGGGCTCCCCGTCACTGCGGATCAGGACCCGGTCCTGGTCGTCGCCGAAGTCCGTTGTCCGCAGCCAGGTGGCGCCGTCGGCTTCATAGACGTAGCCCGTCGTGTTCAGCCGATCGAAGACGGCCTCCATCGCTCCGGTGCCGACCAGTGCGGCCTCGCTCGACCAGGTGTCGAACTCGACATTCATCGAGCCGAGCACCTCCCTGGCATCCTCGAGCGACCGGTTCTTCCCCCATTCGATCGGGTCGGCGTCAGCCGGCATCTCCGCCGCCCACTCCTCGATGTAGGCCCCGAGGTACCCGTCCTCCGGGACCTCCTCACCGTCCTTGCTCGCGGTCAGGGACGCACCGAAGAGCCGGGTCTGCGCGCCCCGGTCGTTGATGTAGTACTCCCGATGGGCCTTGTAGCCGCACCGGATCAGGATCCGCACCAGCGAGTCGCCATAGGCTCCCCACCGACCGCCGCCGGCGTGGATGGGCCCGGTGGGGTTGGCGGAGACGTACTCCACGTTGACCGCCAGACCGTCACCCAGATTCGGCGTGGCGTACTGATCGGTGCCCTTCGTGATGACCTCGACCAGCACGTCATACAGCCAGGTCGGGGCCAGGGTGAAGTTCACAAAGCCGGGACCGGCGATGTCCAGCTGTTCGACGTGGGGCGGCCGGTTGGCCAGGAGGTGATCGGCCAGCGCCTGGCCAAGCTCCCGAGGGTTCCGTCCTGCGGCTCTGGCTGACACCAGCGCAGCGTTTGTCGACCAGTCACCGTGCTCGCGCCTGGCCGGACGCTCCACAACGAAGTTGGCCGGCACCGGGTCAACCCCGAGCGCCTTCAGGGCGTCTTCAACTGCGTCTACGAGCTGGTCACGAATCATGGCAAAACAATCGTACTGGGGCCGAAACGCTCAGAGCCGCCCATTTCGAGCGGAAACAGTAGCCATGAGTGTCGGTATCCGTAAGACTCTTCTCCCGGAGGGAGAAACATGCGGACGGCGGACGGGCGTGCGGCCCCTGTGATGCTTGTAGTGCTTGTGGTGCTGCTGACGATGATCGCGGCCACGCCGGGCAGTCGGGCGGCCCTGGCGGAGGGGCCGGTCGTGCTGGTGGTGACGGCAACCGCAACCGGCACCGCGGATGACCGTGCCGTTGCCCAACTGTTGACCGACGCGGGGTACACGGCGTCGATCATCGACGACAATCTGATCGGTGGGCTCGTGGCCGCCGGACCGCTCGATGCGGATGTGGTACTGATCACCGCCACCGCCGCGCCGGCTCGGGTTGGTACCTCGCTCACGGCGGTCGACGTGCCGGTGCTCAACTATGAGTTCGGCCTCCACGACGACCTCGGGTTGACGGCCAACGGCACGGTCAACCGGGGCGAGCGAGGATCGTTCACCGCCATCGATCTGATCGACCCGGATCATCCGATCGTCGACGGCATCGGCGAGGGCGGCATCACCGCTCCCGGGCCGGTGACCGTGCTCACCGGGCGGGCCAGGCTTACCTACGGCATCCCCGCCCCCGATGCCGAGGTGCTGGCCACGGTGCCCGACGATCGGACGCGGCCGGTGCTCTTCACCTACGAGACCGGGGCAGCGCTGGCCAACGACCAGCCCGCACCGGCCAGGCGGGTCGGACTTTTTCTCTCCGCCTCGGCCGACGGCCGCCTGAACGAAACCGGGGTGGCCGTCCTGGTCAACGCCGTCGACTGGGCGCTCGACAACGGGACAGGCCCCGCCAACCGGCCGCCGGAGGTGGACGCCGGTCCGGACGTCGAACTGACTTCGACAGCCCCGGTGACCGTCCCACTGTCGGCGACCGTGACCGACGACGGGTTGCCGCAGGGGGCGACCGTGAGCGTGCAGTGGACCGGGCCCCCGGACGTGGTCTTCGACGACCCGACCAGCGCAACAACCGACGTCACCGTGCCCGGACCGGGTCTCCACACGCTCACCCTGACCGCCGACGACGGCAACCGGACCGGGGCGGATGCACTGATCGTTCGCATCGTGGACCCGAACGCACCACCGACGGTGCTGGTGATCACCGCCAACGCGACCGGCACCGCCGATGACCGTGCCGTCGCCCAGCTGTTGACCGACGCGGGATTGGTGACGACGATCGCCGACGACAACACAATCGGCGCCGGTCGGACGATCACCGAGGACGCCGTCCTGGTCACCGCCACCGCAGTGGCCAACCGGATCGGGACGGCGCTGACCGATCTTGCGGTCCCGGTGGTCAACTACGAATCCCTGCTCCACGACGACCTGGGTCTGACCGAAACCGGCTCGGCGAACCGGGGTGAGCGGGGTTCGTTCACCGCCATCGATCTCATCGACCCCGATCACCCGATCATCGACGCCCTTGACCGGGACCTGATTGCCGGAGCGATCGAGGTGCTCGACCGCCGGTCTCGGCTGACGTTCGGCCGGCCCGGCGACGACGCCATGGTCATCGCCACCGTGCCCAATGATCCGACCCGGCCGGTCCTGTTCACCTACGAGGCCGGTGTCCCCCTGGCCGATGGGCAAGCAGCCCCGGCCAGACGAGCGGGACTGTTCCCCACCACGTCGGCGGACGGGCGGCTGAACGACCTCGGCTCTGCGCTGGTGGTCAACACCGTGACCTGGGCGATCGGGCCGCTCCCGCCGCCACCTCCTCCACCGCCGCCGCCTCCACCGCCTCCTCCTCCGCCGCCGCCGCCGGACGATCCGGTGCCGGTCACCGACCACACCGGCCGTAACACCAACCACGACAACTCGCCGTTCCGGCTGACCCCACAGGCCGAGCTGCCGATCGAGACCGACGGCGGGCTGGTCACCTCGGACCGCTCGGTCTACACCGACCCGAACAACCACAACATCGAGATCTCGTTCCCGGTACCGCTCGGCGGGCAGTTCCGCACGGCGTGTGAGTTCTCCCATTTCGCCTACGACGATCCGCTGGTCCACCCCGGACGAACCGGGCGGGCCCACCTCCACATGTTCTTCGGCAACACCGGGGTCACCGCCCACACCACCTACGAGACGTTGGCCAACAACGGGTCGAGCACCTGCAACGGCGTCGAGCTCAACCGCACCGGCTACTGGGCCCCGGCGATGATCGACGGCGACGGGAACGTGCGGGTCCCGGAGCGCATCGTCGTCTACTACAAGGGTGAGGGCTTCGCCAACGGTGCCCAGACCTGCGGTGAGGTGTGGTGCAACCTCCTGGCGCCGAAGGGGTCACAGCCGTACCTGCCCGGCATGGCCAACATCTCCCCCCACCCGGAGACCATCCCCGAGTTGGACCTCCAGGCCGGCGGCGCCCCCGGTGAGGTCAACTACAAATGCACCACCAACTTCTCCGGGTTCCAGTTCGCCGACGGCGTTGACGAGATCCCCAACTGCGACGGGGACCACTACTTCGACCTGTTCGGTGCCCCGTACCCGGCAACCAGGACCGTGCTGGAGATGGAGATCAAGTTCTTCAACTGCTTCGACGGGAGCCGAGACGTCGACGACCTCGCCGGTTGGGTGGCGCCCGGCAATGGCCGGGGCGGCTGGTTCTACGGCAACTGCGCGGGCCACGGCGGCGGGCCCGCCGGCACCAACCTCACCTATCCGAACCTGGTCTACTACATCAACTACGTGGTCGAACCGGGCGATGACACCGCGGACTGGTTCCTGTCCTCCGATGTCGACCGGCTGACCGTCGGGGAGGACGAACCGACGGTGGCGGTTCGCGGCTCGACCCACCACGGGGACTGGTGGGGTGCCTGGCATCCGGATATCAACCAGGAGTTCCTGGACAATTGCGTCAACTTCCTGAACGAGGACCTGACCCCGTCGGGGTGCGGGTTCGGGTACCTGTCGGACGGCGGGCCGGACAACACCGTGGCGCCACTCCCCGGCAGGGCGCTGAGCTACCGGCCCGAATACGACACGGTCGGCGATGCCAACTCCTACCGGATCCCGTTGGCCACCCTCTTTGCCGAACTCTGCCAACCGTTGAACCCGGTCCACAGCTATGTTGCCGGCAGCAATCCGGCCAAGGGCGCCTGGTGCCTTGTCGACGATCCACCGGGGCAGGCGGGCCATCCCGGGCACTGACCCGACAACGCCCCGCCGCCCGACCGCAGCCGCAAAGAGCCAGCACCGACCGGGCGGTGATCCAGCACGCCGTTACGCTCTTGGGATGGCAACGCTCTACGGCGAAATCGTCAGCCTCAGCATCACCGAGTCCTGGGTCCACCCGGTCGACCGTCAAGTGGTTGTCCGCCAGCGGGGGCGGACACTTGCCACCGGGACGGTCAGCCCGGACGACACTTTTGAGATCGAACTACCGGCAGGAACCAGCGGCGAGATCGAGATCACCGTCGGCACCCAGGGTGTGGCCCCGGCCACGGTGGAAGTGACCGGGACCGAGGTCGGGGTGACGATGATGTACAACCCCGGCGGCGCCTACTACTGACGGCAAGCAGCCGCGGCCGGCCGGCCGCCACCTCGGACGCAACACGGGCGTGCGGCGCCGAACCGCTACAGATGGGCGGCCGCGGCCGTGCGGTAGCGTTCCCGGATCGACGGGTCGGCCGCTGCCACCGGTTCGATCCTGATGCCACCGTCACGCAGTGCCCACCGGTCGGTCACGTCGTCGATCGAGTCACCGGCCGCCACCGCTGCGGCTTGGACCGCCGCGCCCGTGGCCGGAGCCTCGTCGTCCTCCGGAATCCGGACGGGACCCTGATGGAGGTCGGCCAGTATCTGCTGGTACGCCGCGGACTTTGCACCTCCGCCGACCAGCCGAAGCTCACCATCACCGGAGACGCCCACCGCTCCAAGCGCATCGGCCGCCTCCAGCAGGTTGCAGAGCACACCCTCGTGGGCCGCTCTGGCCAGCTGGGCCCGATCGGTCCCCGGCCGCAGACCGCTGATCGACCCGGTGGCGTCCGGTAGGTTCGGTGTCCGCTCCCCGTCGAAGTACGGGACAACCGTGACCCCGCCGGCCCCCGGATCCCCGGTCATGGCCAGCGCCGAGAACTCCTCGTACCCCAGTCCAAAAACCGTGCCGAACATGTCGGTCACCTTGGTGGCGTTCAGGGTGCAGGCCAGCGGCAGGTACCTCCCATTTGCGTCGGCGAAGCCGGCGATCAGACCGCTTGTGTCCCTGGCCGGTTCACCGGCAACCCCAAAGACCGTCCCGGACGTGCCGAGCGACATTGCCACCTCACCGGCCCGTAGTCCGAGGCCGAGCGCCGCCGCCATGTTGTCCCCGGTACCGGGACCGACCGAGCATGTCGTCGACAGGCCGAGCGCCTCCGCCGCCGCACCGGTCACGGTGCCGGCAACGTCGGTTGGACCCAGGACCTCCGGAAGGCAGCGGCTGAGATCCCTGCCCGCACCGGCGGTGGCCAGCAGCTCAGGTCGGTAGGTGCCGGATCCCGGATCCCACCAGCCGGTGCCCGAGGCGTCACCCCGGTCGGTCACGGCTCGGCCGGTCAACCGCAACGTCAGGTAGTCGTGGGGCAGCAGCATCGTGGCGATCCGATCAACCGCCTCCGGCTCGTTGTCCACCAGCCACGCCAACTTCGTCACGGTGATGGACGCCACCGGCACCACCCCGCAGGCCTCGGCCCACCCGTCCGCGCCGAGGGCGTCGACCAGCCGTTCGGCCTGCCCGGCGGACTCGGTGTCGTTCCAGAGCTTGGCCGGCCGGATCGGCGTGCCGGCATCGTCCAGCACAACAAAGCCGTGTTGTTGGCCGGAGATCGAGATTCCGACGATGTCGGATGGGGCACCCCAGGCCGGGTCACCCCCGGGGACCGGACCGAGGTCGGCAAACGCCGCAACCAACGCCGTCCACCAGCTGGTCGGGTCCTGTTCGCTCCTGGGCGGTTCGGTGGCCGGGTGCGGGGCCCGACCCTCGGCGACCGGTCGGCCGTCATCGAGGCGCCGAACGACAACCTTCGTCGATTGGGTCGACGAGTCGACACCGGCGACGAGGGGTTCGCTCCCGCTCGCCATCAGGCGTTCCAGATCATGTGGTTGACGTAGTTCTCGAGCGCCTCCTGGCCGCCGGACACCGGCTGCGGGTCAAGATCGGCGGCAACCGCCCGGTCGGCCAGATCGGCCAGGGTGGTGCCGGAGTCCATGATCGAGGTACCGACTGGTCCCCGCCAGCCGACGTATCGATCATCCCGTCGCCGCTCCAGCGTGCCGTCCTCGAGCATCGCCGCAGCGACCAGCAGGGCCTTGGCCAACGTGTCGATGCCCCCGACGTGGCCGTGGAAGAGGTCCGTGCGATCCATGCTCTGACGGCGCAGTTTGGTGTCGAAGTTGAATCCGCCGCTGGTGAACCCACCGCCACGGAGGATCTCGTAGACCGCGGGGGCCAGCTCGTCGACCGAGTTGGGGAACTGGTCGGTGTCCCACCCGTTCTGCGGGTCGCCGCGGTTGGCGTCGACGCTGCCAAAGATGTTGTTGTCCACTGCGTAGGCCACCTCGTGATGGAACGAGTGGCCGGACAGCGTTGCGTGGTTGACCTCGATGTTGACGTGGTACTCCCCGAGCAGGTCGTATCGGTCAAGGAACCCGTGCACCGTCGAGCAGTCGTAGTCGTACTGGTGCTTGGTCGGTTCCTGCGGTTTCGGCTCGAGCAGCAGCAGCCCTTCGAACCCGATGTTCCGCTTGTGTTCAGCGACCAGTTCCAGGAACCTGGCGAGCTGATCCGCCTCCTGCCGCATCCGGGTGTTGAGCAGCGTCTCGTAGCCCTCTCGACCGCCCCACAGCACGTAGTTCTGCCCGCCGAGCCGATTGGTCACGTCCAGCATCTGGCGAACCTGGGCCGCGGCATGGGTGAAGATCTCCGGATCCGGGTTGGTGGCGGCGCCGGCGGCGTAGCGGGGGTGGGAGAAGAGGTTGGCCGTTCCCCACAGCAGGCCGACGCCGGTTTCACCCATCTTCTCCGCCGCCCGGTCGGCCAGACGGTCAAGATTAGCCGTGGCCTCCCGAAGCGTTGCGCCCTGGGGCGCCATGTCCACGTCGTGGAAGCAGTAGTACGGCACGCCGAGTTTGGTGAAGAACTCGAACGCCGCATCCTGTTTCGCCTCGGCTGCGGCCATCGGGTCCGCATCGAGGTCCAACCATGGCCGGTCGAAAGTGCCGGCGCCGAAAACATCCGAGCCAGGCCAATTGAAGCTGTGCCAGTAGCAAACGGCGATCCGCAGATGCTCGGCCATCGTCTTGCCGGCAACGACCCGGTCCGGCTGGTAGACCCGATAGGCCAGGTCGGTCGGGGATGCGCCGTCTGCGGCGAATCCGATCGGTTCCGGTACATCGGTGAAGAACGCCATGGTCCAGTTTCTCCCTCTTGTACAGCAGGCGGTCCACCACCGGTGGACGGTTGCCCGATGGACAGTTGTTGTTGTTGTCCCTGCGGAATCGAAAGCTCTTTATAGCTGGTTCCGTCGGCCATCGGCCACGAGCGGGGCCAACCAGGACCGCTCCAACCAGAATCCGCCGAAGGGCAGCGAACCGACCACGAGGGCGATGATGGTCTTCGCCCCGTTCCAATCCAGGAGGGAACGGTTCACCAGGACAAGCGCGGCGAAGACCAGGTACAGGACCCCGTGCACCGGACCGAGCACCTGGACGCCGCCGGCGGTACCGCCCGTCTGTTTCACGATCGTGGCCACCAGCAGCAACAGATAGGAGGTGGCTTCGGTGATCGAGGCGATACGCAGCGTTCGTACCGCCCGGGCCATGTCAGTCACCAGCCCAGTGTGGCGGGGAACGACCCGTGAAACCTCGCAGGAGACCGCAGACGGACCGCGGCGGGCCCGGACCGGTCAGACGGTGGCCGGTTGCAGGTCCAGCACCTGGTGACCCGACTGGCGGAGCAGGTGATCGATGGCCGGCAGGTCGATGGGCATGGTCAGCTGGATCATGGCCACGTTGGTTGCGTGACGAGCGGCGTCCTCACCGGGACACGGCTCCGCCACGATCTCGATGTGGGGGTCGACGACCTCAACCCCGATCGGCGCCAACGCCTCGTCGAGGCTCGCCGTCGGGTAGGCGCCACGGTCGGCAGCGCCGTCGACCGACGGTCGGTCTTCGCCCTCTGCAATTCGGGTGGTAAGGCGGTACAGATCTGCACCGCCACCGTGGCATCCGGTCATGCTCATATGATGGCCGAGCACGGCGTTTGATACAGCGCTTTTATTGCGGTTTGGCGCCGCCTCCTGTCGAGCGTCCGCTCGGGTGCCTGTTACCGGTCGCTCAGGTCCCGAATCAGGCCTTCCTGGGCGATGGTGGCGATGTGCTGGCCGTCCTCGGTGAAGACGTGCCCGGTGCTCAAACCCCTGGTCCGGATGATGCCGTGCCCGTCCATGTCCTGCAGCAGCCAGTCGTCGGCGTCCGCCGGCCGATGGAACCACATCGCATGGTCGAGGCTGGCCGTCATGTAGGTCTCGTGCCACGCTTCGGGATCCGGCATGCCGTTCGGGTGAGCGGTGGCCACCGCATCCATGGGATTCGTGTCACTGAGGTAGGCCAGCGCACAGGCATGGACCCGAGGATCGGCCGGCAGCGGCGCCGGGAAGCGGCACCAGGCGAGCGATCGGGGCTGGTCCGGTCCCAGCTTCACGTCGATCCGGTCGATGCCGGACCCCTCCCGGTAGGGTTCGAGCCCGCTCGGTGCGGGCGCATCCGCCGGAAAGTCAGCCGTCTGTGTCTCGACGCCCTCTTCGAACCGCTGGAACGAGCAGGACAGGTTGAAGATCGCCCCGCCGCTCTGCCGGGCGACGACCCGGCGGGTGGTGAACGAACGGCCGTTGCGGATCCGATCCACCTCATAACGGACCGGTTCCTCGGGGTTGCCGCCGAGGATGAAGTACCCGTGCAGGGAATGGACGGCATGCTCCTCAACGACCGTCTGGGTCGCCGACCACAGGGCCTGGGCGATCACCAGTCCGCCGTAGATCCGACCCCAGTGGTACTGCGGGCTCTCGCCGACCCACACATCGGGTCCGTGGTGCTCCAGCTCGAAGATGCCGCTGAGGTCGACCGGTGGTTGCGGGCGGTTGATCTGGGAGTCTTTGTCGCTGGACACAGGGCCGACGCTACCGGTCTCGGCCGGGAGATCGCGACACCGTTCGCCCGGGACCGATTGTCGCCACTATCGTGACCGCAAATACGGCGGAGGTTGTTTACCCATGGGACGCACACGACAGGCGGCCAAGTACTTGACCGCGGCCATGCTGGTCGCACTGGTGGCCTTGCTGGGCCACCTCCTGGGAGGCGGGGCGGCATCGGCCCTCGACGCTGCGGGCGGCGGCGACCCCTCGCCGGTCGACGCTGCCGTGGACGGCCAGACCGCGATCACCCGGGCGGTGTCGGATGCCACCATCGCCGGCGTGGTCACCACCACGGCCGGTGACCCGGTCGAACAGATCGGGGTGGATCTGTTCACGGCCGCCGACGACGGTGGCCGGGACGCCTACCTCCAGTCCGTTCGCACCGCGGCCGACGGCAGCTACGGCTTCGCCCAGATCGATGCCGGCGATTACGTCGTCACCTTCATCGCAGATGAGGGCGACGCATTCACCAACGGCAGTCGGTTCCTCAACGCCGCGGTCACGGTCGGCGCCGGTGAGACGGTTCAGGCCGACGCATTGCTGGTCAGTGGCGACGATCCGGCTGCGCTCGGGGGCGCGGTGACCACCACCGCAGGCGACCCGGTCGACGGACTGGCCATCGACCTCTTCCGCGCCGGGGCCGACGGTTCCCGGGGCGAATACGTCCGCTCCACAGCCACCATCGCCGACGGCACCTACCGTTTCGCGGTCGGCCCCGGCGCGTACGTGTTGACGTTCATCGGCCCCGAGGGCGAAACGTTCACCAACGGCAGCCGCTGGCTGAATCGACCGGCCGCCGTTGCCGTTGGCGAGACGACAACCATCGACGCCCAGTTGGTCGTCGCGGGCCCTGACCCTGATCCGGACCAGGGCTCGATCGGGGGCGCGGTGACCACGACGGTCGGTGATCCCGTGGACGGGATCGCGGTCGACCTGTTCCTCGCCGCAGCCGACGGATCCCGTGGTGAGTTCGTGACCTCGACAACAACCGCCGCCGACGGCACGTACTCCTTCTCGGCCGACCCCGGCGTGTATTTCCTCACCTTCATCGCCCCGGAGGGCGAAGAGTTCACCAACGGCAGCCGCTGGTTGCTTGTCCCGGTCACCATCGCCGAAGGCGAGATCGTGACCGACGCCGACGCCCAGTTGGTCGCCGGAGCAGATCCGAGTCTGGCCGCGATCGGCGGGACGGTCACCACGACAACCGGAGACCCGGTCGAAGCGGTTGCCATCGATCTGTTCTCCGCCAACCCCGACGGCTCCCGCAACGCCTATCTCGAGTCGACCACCACCGCTGCGGACGGAACCTACCTTTTCGACAACCTGGCGGCCGGTGACTACTCACTGACGATGGTCGCCGGGGGTGAACGATTCGCCGACAACAACGACCTGCGTTACCTCGACGTCGCCGTCTCGGTGGCCGCCGGCGAATCGATCACCGACGTGGACGCCCAGGTCATCCTCGACGGCGACCCCGATCCGGACCCCGATCCCGATCCCGAGCAGGCCTCGATTTCGGGTCGGGTCACCAATGTTGCCGGGGAGCCGGTTGCGTTCCGAGTGGTTCAGCTCTACACGTCGACGGCCGACGGACTCCGAGGCGAGTTCCTGACCGCGGCCCCATCGGGTTCCGACGGGGACTACACCTTCGAGGTGGCGCCCGGGGTGTACTTCATCACCTTCCTCGCCGGTGACGGCGAGGAGTTCGTACAGAACGGCGAGTCCTTCCTGAACGTGCCGGTGACGGTCGGCGAGGGTGAAGCCGTTACCGGGGTCGACGCCGTGCTCCAGCAAACCGGAGGCGATCCGGATCCCGACCCGGACCCAGACCCCGACCCCGACCCGGATCCACCGGCGGCCCGGATCGAAGGCCGGGTCACCAACCTCGACGGCACGGCGGCGCCGCTGGTTGCCATCGACCTCTACAACACCGATGCGGACGGCAACCTCGACGAAGGTGGGTTCATCCTCTCCGAGCCGACCGGATTCGACGGCCGGTGGGTCGTGCCCGTCCCCGAACCGGGTCTCTGTTACGCCATCCGGTTCCTGCCCCCGGTCGGGCTGACCTTCGAGGACGGCGTTGAGTTCCCGATCACCACCCCGATCTGCCCCGCCGAAGGTGTGACGATCGGCAACATCGACGCCGTCCTCGACCTCGGAGAGAACGCCCGCATCCTGGGTAAGGCCGGCGAAGCAGACGGAAGTGGCGCAGCGGGTGTTGTCGTCGACCTCTACAACTCGAACGAGGCCGAGGAGCGACTCGACCTCCGAGCCTCGGACGAAACCCGCGGCGCCGGAGGGTTCAACTTCCTCGTGCCGGCGGGCTGCTACGTCCTGGAGTACACCGCACCCGCCGGGCGGACCTTCGACAACGGCGCAACCACCCTCGAGCGGCATCTCTGTCTGGTCGCCGGGAACTCCTCCAACAACAACGACGTCTCGCTGCAGTGACGGTCACCGGGACAACCTGATCGAGCAACGTGCGGCCCTTTACCGGGGTGGCCGGGTGGTTATCGTTGCGAAGCACATCTCGTCGTTGGTTCCGTCAGCCCAGAGCACGTACGCCGGCTCCAGATCCGGGTCCCGGCGGTTGCGGTCCCAGCCACACTCGATCCGGACCACGTCGTCACGCTCGAGGATGATCTGCTCGACCGGGCGGTAGTTGTACTGCCAGTCGAAGTCCCAATCCGGAATGTGGAGGAGGACTTGCTCGTCCGGCTCGCCGGGATTGAGCGTCATCTTGAACCAATCGCCGATCTCGTGCTGATGGCCGAGGACCGACACGATTTCACCGGCACCGCCAACCGCACCAACCGGTATGTCACAGGCCGACCAGGCCCGGCCGTCCGTCATGTCGGCGAAGTCCTCGACGGTGTAACCGCAGACCCGGAGGAACAGATCGGCCTGCACACCGACCTGACCGTACCGATCCACCGCGGCCGCGTAGGCCACATCCCGATCGCACAGCGGGCCGATCTCGCCGACCGCGCAGGGGATCTCGGCCGGGGCGATGTACTCGCTGACCCGGATGGGCCCCGGCGCACCACCGGCTGCAGCCACCTCGTCGGCGTCGGCGATGTTCACCGCAAGCACGGACCGGTCCGCCGGCGCACTCGTCTCATAGTGGTAGTGGATCTGGATAACAAGGAACGAACCCGGCTCGATCCACAGGCCCGTACCGTCCGGGTACTCGGTCGGCAGTTGACCCGGGGCCCAGCCGATGAAGAGTTCGTCCTCACCGAGGCCGGAGCTGCCGTAGCACGACCAACCCGGTTTGCCGTCCTCGCCGTCCCGTTCCTCGGCCCGTTCCCGGACGGACGCCGGCACCAGATAACCGATGGCGTGGTGGACCACCTCGGTCTTGTCGGGGATGAACTCATAGTCGGTCAGCCACCCACCGTCCGGCAGTTGCGGATCGAAGATCTGGCACCGGTAGTCGTCGGTGACATCGGTGGACCCGGTGTAAGGGTTCGGGGCGGTCAGCAGCAGATCAGGCTCGACAAGACCCACCACGTCGGTGGTCGGTTCGATCGGTGCGTCGAGGGGGACATCAAGCGGAGCGCCGTCCTCCACCCAGTCGAGTACCGCAGTGAGCTGGTCCGGGCTGAGGCTGCGGTCCTCGTGGAAGGCCGGGCTGTCACCACCCGCCGGCCACGGCGGCATGGTGCGGCTCTCGAGCAGCAGGGGCAGCAGGTCATACCACTCCAGGACGTCGTCAGCGGTCTCCAGGACCCAGTGGGCGGTGCCGGGCCCGCCCGGGCTGTGACACGACGCACATCGGTCGGCGAAGATCGGCTGGATCGTGTCGGCAAAGCTGCCGTCGTACCGGACCGGCACCGGCGCAGCCTCCGCCGCAGTTTCATCCTGCCCCGCAGTTTCCTCCTGTTCCGCGGTCTCCTCCTGCCCCTCCGGTTGGCCCTGATCATCGGCGGCGGTTCGGTCGTCCGTACCGGCTTCATCACCCGCAACTGCTGACGACGAGGTCGAGTTGTCGGCTTCCACAGCCGTATCGGCCTGCTGATCTGCGGTGCGCTCAGCAGCGCCCGAACCACCCGCCTCCCCGCTCTCCGAAGACCCGCCACACGCCACGAAGAACGCCGCAACAACAAACGGCAGCAGGAGAAGGAGCACCTGGCGGAGCGACGGCCGATGGGAAGGCGTCATCGTTTCACGCTAATCGATCGCCCGGCGGGGACGGTAGCGACCCGGCCGGGACGCACCTGCCCTCACTGCTAAAGGGGCCTATTTTGGTTGTCGATATCGGATCAATGATGAGGGTGTCCGACCATCCACGTGCGGCCGCGGTCAGCGGGGCCCGTGGTCTTGCCCGGTTCTCCATCAGAGCCAGGCTGGTTGCGCTGCTACTCAGCGCGCTGACGGGCCTCGGGTTATTCGGGTTTGTGATCGCGGTCGATCGCCAGAGCGATGCGGCAGAGGCCGCCGAGGTCAGGCAGCTGATCGAGCTGGGCGCCACCACCGGCGACGTGGTTCACGAGGTTCAGCTCGAGCGGGGGGCCACCGCCCTGTTCATCGCGTCCGGCGGTGCCGAGTTCCGTGAGGAACTCCAGGCCCAGTACGGCGCCACCGACGCCGCGGTCGAACGGATGCGCCGGTTCGCCACCGACAATGAGGACAACATCTCCGCTGACGTCCTGGCCCCGGCCATACAGGTCCTGGCCGATATGGAACAACTGTCGGCCAGCCGGTCCGTCGTTCGGGCGGTGCCGAGCCAAAGTGCGGAGATCCTGGACTGGTACACGAACGTCTCGAACACGCTGATCGACGGTGTTGTGGCCTACAACCGGTCGGTGACCAACGCCGACCTGCGCAGCGGACTGGCCGCCTACGTCGAGCTGATGAAGGCAAGCCAGAGCGCAGGTCTGGAGAGTGGCCTGCTGGCTGCGGCGTTCGCCAGAGACCGGTACGAGCCGGGAGAGCTGGCGTTGGTGGCCCAGCTGATGGGGGCCAGACGAACGCACCTCGATTCGTTCGCCGATCACGCCACCGACGACGTCCGGGAGTTCTTCGAGGTCCGGAGAAGTTCGAACGCGGTGAACAGCATCTATGCGATGGAGAACGTCGCACTGGCCAACCCGCCGGGTGGGTTCGGACAGGACCCGGTGGTCTGGTTCGAAACGATGGGCGTCGGCCTTGACCTCCTCCGGGAGATCGAGACCTATCAGGTGGATCAACTGCTGGCGACGGCGACCGCCATCCAGGGCGATGCGCAGTCCTCGTTCCGACTGGCCGTCGGCACCGCAACGGTCCTGGCGCTGATACCGATGGGCCTGGGTCTTGCCATCATGCGTTCACTGCGCCACCAGTTCACCGTGCTCACGGATCAGACCGCAACCGTGGCCAGCGGCCGCTTCGACGTCGAACCGCTTGAGGTCCACGCCGACGACGAGCTCGGTCGCCTCACCGGATCGTTCAACGCGATGGCCGCAACGCTGCGGAGCATGGTGGACCACATGGCCACGTCCGCCGACGACGTGGCCCAGCAGGCGGAGATCGCATCGGTCCGTGGCGCAGAGGTCTCCTCCACGGTGGCCGCCGTCTCCACCGCGGTCACCCAGATCGACCATGCGATCCACGAGGTGTCCGAGGGGGCCAATCGGGCGTCGGTGGCGGCGGTCGACGCCGTTGACGTCGCCCGCGAATCAACGGACGCCGTCGCCAACCTCAACGCTTCGTCCGATGAGATCGGTGAGGTCGTCGACACGATCCGGGCGATCGCAAAGCAGACCAACCTCCTGGCTCTGAACGCCACCATCGAGGCGGCAAGAGCAGGGGACGCCGGCCGAGGGTTCGCCGTTGTGGCAAACGAGGTCGGCGAGCTTGCGGCCCAGACCGCAACGGCCATCGACGAGATACAACGACACATCGACGCCATCCGGGGCCGGACCGACGAGGTGGTCGATGTCAACGTTCGGGTGAGCGACACGATCGACGAAATCGGTGAGATCTTCACCACGATCGCTCAGGCCGTCGAGATGCAATCCAGCACAACGGCGGCCATCGGCGCCAACCTGGAGGAGGCCGCCGTCTCGACACAGGAGATCGCCGGTCGTATCGCCGATCTGGCGTCTGCGGCCAAGGACAACCACCAGCGGGCCGCGCTTACCGCAGGCTGAGCCGAAGCGGGTTCGGCGGCCCGGGAAGGCAGCTCGAATCAGCGGCCCGGCGGATCGGGGTAGATGACGCGGATCAGCGCCACCCCGATCCCAACCGCAACCAGCTGGGCGGCGATGAACCCGAGCACCGAACCGGGATCGATGCCGGCGAACGTGTCGGAGAACATGCGGGCGATCGTCACCGCCGGGTTGGCGAAGCTGGTCGATGACGTGAAGTAGTAGGCCCCGGCGATGTATCCGCCGACCGAGAACGCCGCCAACGTCGGCGAGCCGGCACGCACGACCCCGTAGATCACCAGCAGCAGCCCGAGTGTGGCGACCCCCTCGGCGAACACCAGGTTTGCGCCGGACCGGTCCTTCGTCGACCAGTTGACCGCCGACAGGTCGAACATCAGGTTCGCCGCCATCACCCCGACGATTCCTCCCGGCACCTGCACGGCGACGTAGGCGATCGCCGTCCTGGTGTCGGTCCCGCCGAGCAGACGATCGGCCATCGTCACGGCCGGGTTGAAGTGGGCCCCGGACGCCGGACCAAGGGCCAGGATGAGCGCAGCGAGCACGCCGGCGGTGGCAAAGGCGTTCTGGAAGAGCTGAAGGCCGACGTCATCGGTGAGCCGCTCGGCCATTATCCCCGAGCCGACGACAGCGGCAAGCAGGAACGCCGTGCCGACGAACTCGGCTAGCAACCGTCCCGCCATGGTCCGCTCGACCGACGGCGTGACCACACTCGTGCCGGCGACCGAGTCCGCGTTGATGGTCACCGGCCGACCGATCGGTGGCAGTCTGCTTCCCACTCGGTCAGCAGTCCCATGATCTCCAGCGAGTCCGCCAGGCCGGGTGACGGCCGGGGCGCCTCGGTCGAACCGGCGGCGACACACCGCTCCACCATCCGGATCTGATGGTCGAACGCGTCGAGGTCGTCCCGGACGACGATGGTCTCGGGCTCGGTGTCGGGTTCGTCGAGCCGCTGGACGGTCAGCACGTTGTCTCCGGCAACGGGCAACCACGGGTTCGTCTCGAACCGGAGCACGCCCCGGTCGCCGATGACCGCAAAACCGCTGGTGTTGCCGTAGCTGTCGCTGGACTGCAGCGTGGCCAGAACCCC
>JBCCGJ010000038.1:0-27463 GCA_039029335.1 Actinomycetota bacterium
CGAAGCGAAGCGGGCCGGGAAGGGCCGGGTACGGCTCGATGCGGCGATGACCCGCCTGTCCGGCTGACGACCCTGCCTCCGGTTCCGGACAGATCGGCGATCAGGCTGATGGTGGCACGGGGGTCAGGCGACCGGGACCCGGCCGGACACCCTGGTACCGCCGCCGGGGTTTGACTCAACGGTAAGGGTGCCGTCGATGGTGGCGATTCGGTCCACCATGTTCTGGGTCCCGCCCCGCCGGTCGACCTCGTCCGGATCGAACCCGACACCGGTGTCGACCACCTCAAACCGGAGTTCGTCCTCGCGCTGGCCGAGGGCGACCTGCACCGAGGCGTCCCGCCCGGCGTGCTTGTCGGCGTTCTGCAGTGCCTCGACACAGATGAAGTAGACGGTGGCCTCGATCGACGGATCGAACCGGTCGACGTCGTCGATGTCGGTCACGGTGGGGAGCTGCACCCGGTCGACGGCCCGGCGGAGGGCCGGGCCGAGACCGTGTTGGGTCAGGCTTGGCGGGTAGATCCCGAGGGTGACCTCCCGCAGTTCGGTCTGGGCGGCCTTCAGCTCGTCACGGAGTTCGGCGATCAGGGCATCGGCTTTTGCGGTGTCCTTGGCCATGACCCGTTTGATGGCACCGGTCTTCAGGAGCATCGACACGAAGTGCTGCTGGGTGCTGTCGTGCAGGTCCCGTTCGATCCGGCGGCGCTCGTCGTCCGTGGCGGCCACCATCCGGATCCGGGACGCCACCATGTCGGCGGCCTGGATCTGGAGGTGATCGTGGGCTTCGACCAGGCTGGACATCGTGGCTCGCGTTCTGGCGAAGTTCTGCAATGCCAACAACCCGACCAGGGCGGTGAGCAATGGCACAAAGATGGTCAACACGGAGTCGATGGTCCATGCGGGAACGTCGTCTGCGATGGTGGTTGGAGTGGTGAACAGGCCGATCAGGGTGCAGGCTGCGGCGACGGACACCGACCCCAGTAAGTACCAGCGGAACTGGCGCTGCTCGACGTAGGACGCGGCGGCGGTCATGGGCAGCAGCGAAGCCAGGACCAGTACCGGCCACACCGGAGCCGCCAACGTGACGCCGATCAGGATCATCGCCCAGTTGGCCCCGGCCAACCGGGCAACCGCGGCCTCGACCTCATCCCGACGGGCGGCCTGCAGCGCCAAATACATCAGGCCGGCACAGATCTGGGTGGCCACAAACGTGGCGAGCAGGTAGCCCTGGCGGGCGGCGAACCAGTAGATGGCCAGCACGTAGTAGCCGGAGGTCAGGGTCAGGAAGGCATCGGCGCGGATGAACGAGACCAGACGCTGCCGCTGGACCTCTCGCCACTCCGCCATCACATCGGGTGGTGGGCCCGGGGTCGGCGATGCTTCTGCTGACGTTGCTGCTTCGGGTACCGCTGGTGCTGCTGCGTCCGTCACCGCTACCCGTTGACTTCCTGGCCGGACAGGAACATCAGCACCGCCGCCACCCGACGGTTGACGCTGCTGTCCTGGGCCAGCCCGAGCTTGTTGAAGATCGCGTTGGAGTGCTTCTCGATCGAATTGGCCGACAGTACCAACCGCTCGGCGATGGCGGCATTGGTGGCCCCGGTTGCAATCTCGGACAGCACCTCCCGCTCCCGTTCCGACAGTGCGCCGAGCGGGTTGTCGGCCACCCGGCTGCGGCCGCGGACAAGAGCGTCCACCACGTCGTCGTCGATGAAGGACCCGCCTGCTGCCACTGCCCGGATGGCGTCGATCAACCGATCACCGTCGTCGACGTGGTCCTTCAAGAGGTAGCCCCGTCGGCTGACCCCGTCCTCCAGGAGGGCCAGGGCGTAGGCCGGATCGACGAACTGGGAGAGGACCAGCACGGCGGTGTCCGGGTTCGAGGCCCGAATCTCGAGCGCAGCCCGAATGCCCTCATCGCTGTGGTCCGGCGGCATGCGGATGTCGGTGAGCACCAGGTCCGGTTGGTGCTCTGCCACTGCGGTCAATAGTTCATCCAGGGTGGCGCAGGTGGCCAGGATCTCGAGGTCGTCTTCGGTGGACAGCAGGCTGAGGAGGCCTTCCCGAACCAACAGGTTGTCCTCCGCCACGACCAGTCGGATGGTGCTCACGTTCGTTACCTTACTCTCGGGTTTGTCGAGGCTTCTCGGGTTGCGGGTGTGCCGGCTTGGGAAGCCGGTGGGGGCCGGGAACGGCCGGAGCGGGTGCTGCGACCAAAGCCGCAACACCCGCTGATCTGTGATTGGTCCGGTAGTCGGTCGGACGACCGTCGCCCTAGCCGTTGATCTCGAAGGAGATCAGGGCGGTGAAGTCGACGTAGTCGTTGTTCGGGGTGCCGGTGTCGGCCAGCAGGAGGCACTTCCGGTTGTCCTTGTAGGCCGGCAGGCTGTACCCGGAGCAGTCCGGGAGGGACTCGATCAGGTCAAGGGTGATCACCTCGTGCTCGACCACCGAGTAGTGCAGGGTGCCGTTTGCGCAGGCCGGTGCGGTCGGTGCTTCGAACAGGGTCTGACCGGTACCGCAGGTGTTGCCGCCGCCGAAGAGCTTGTAGTCGTACTCCTTGGCGTTGACGAGCAGCTGCGGCAGGGACTGACCCTCCTCGAGGAGGACCGTGGTACCCCAGTTGAGCGTCTTCGAGTCACCGTCGGCCAGGTCCAACTGGCCGGTCTGCCAGTAGGCGGTCGAACCGTTGGTACCCAGACCCATCAGGAACGTGATCTCACCGAGCATCGGCCAGGCGTCGCCGTTCGAGATGACGTGCATCTTCTCGAAGATGACGCTGACCTCGGCGGGCGGCGGTGGTGGCTCTTCCAACGTGTGGAACTGACCGACCGCGTACTGGACGTAGCCCTGGTTGTCGGTGACTTCGGCGACCACGTGGTAGGTGGTGTCACCGTCCAGCCCGTGCAGGCCGGTGACGAGGCTGCTGCTCGTCTGGCTGTCGATGTCCTGGTAGACCTCATTGGCCAGAATCGGCATGTCGTTGATGTACCACGGGGCCTGCGTCGAAACCGCGATGTCGAAGCTGACATCGGTGTTTGCCGAGATGTGCAGGACAACGTGGTCGAAGTCGTCCCCGTAGGCGACGTAGCCGGTCTCGATGCAGTTGTAATAACAACCGGTCCCGTTGCCGACCAGCGAGTCCGCCGGTCCACCGATGCTCTGGATCGGTCCGCCGTTGCCACGATCGTTGCGACCCGTGTCGACGACGTCAAGGTCGAACGAGCCTGCCGGCTGCGGATCGGGCACCGGGAGCGCCACGATGCTGTCGGCACCGCGGTCATTTCCTCGGTCGTTGCCGGATCGAATCGACGCCTCGACGGGGGCGGTCAGGGCAACCAGCAGGGCTGCGACCAGGCTGAGGGCCAGAAGCAGGCGACCGAAGACTCGGCCACCGGAGTTCTGGGATGAGGTGTTGCTCTTGCTGCTGATGCTGCGTGCGTTCCGCATGGCGTTCTCCATTCGCTCGGTGTGTTTGGAACAGTTCCAAGCGTCATGGATTCGGCGTCCGATCTGGAGACCGCCAGCGAGTGTCTTCGGGCTACGGCGACCCATCGGTCGAGGTAGGGCTATCCCTACCTCTCGGGGACGGCCATCGTGATCTCCCACCCAGCGCAGGTGGCGACCGCCGGGCTGGGATAGGTGCCGGGCTCAGGTGGTCGACGGCGAACGAACCAGACCAACGATGGCGTCAACCTCGATGTGGTCACCGGAGGTAAACCGTTGGCGGATGCCGGTGACGTTGGTGACCGCCGGAATGCCGAGTTCACGAACCAGGATTGAACCGTGGCTCAAGTCGCCGCCGATCTCCACCGCCACCGCGTCCACGTGGGACAGCGTGGTGATCCAACCGGCGTCGATGGAACGAGCGACCAACACCACGGGTTCATCGCTGACCGGGGGTTCGTTCGACGGTTCGGCCAGGACCCAGGCGATACCGGTGACGCGGCCGCTGGTCAACGACAACCCGATCAGCTCCCCCGACGGTGCGCCGGCACCAACCGGCGGCGCAGACCACACCGCCGGGTCATCGGCGCTGTTCACGGTTATCGGCACCACCAGCTCGGCCAGCTCTTCGTGGCGACGGCGCCGGTCCGCCCAAAACGCCTGGTTCGGTGTCCAACCGGAATCGAGCCGCCGGGCCTCGGCAACCTCCAACTCCCACAGCGCATCCGTCTCGGGAAGTTGGCCGTTGGCGACCGCCGCTTCGGCGTGACGCACCAACTCGTCGCGGATTGCGGCGAAGGCGGCCATGGCATCGTGGCGCCACTGTTCCCGAGCATCCATGGGCCGGCGAGCCACCCACCACAACGGGGTGGACAGTCGGCCCACCAGCGTCCACGGCGGAGGTTCGTGGCGCGCCGGGCCGTCAACCGACCGGCCATCAACTGACGGACCAGGACCTGACGGACCGTGACCTGACCGGTCATCGCCTGACGAATCTGTATATAGCGTGGCTGTATCGTCGCGGTAGCGGGGCCGGGCGATGTCGCTTTCGTACACGCC
Organism: Actinomycetota bacterium; assembly: GCA_039029335.1. Taxonomy (GTDB): domain Bacteria; phylum Actinomycetota; class Acidimicrobiia; order Acidimicrobiales; family SZUA-35; genus JAHELU01. The sequence goes on from JBCCGJ010000038.1 coordinate 4,504, forward strand.
GCGATGGCCGAACCGGTCGAGGAACGCTTCGACGGCGGCGGCGTCCGGGGCGGTGCCCAACGCCGCGATGGCGTCGGCCAGTTCGGTGGTGATGGTCCGGTGACGGGATGCGTGCTGGTGGAGCACGCCCAGCCTGCGGAGCAGGGCAAGGGGAGGTCCAATGGCCGAGGACAGCGGGAACATGCCCGTCACCAGTGCCACGTAGGCCAGATGCAGCGCATCGACGGCTGACGTCAGGGAACCGGTCCGCTTGTCGGTGAGCTTTTGCAGCCGTCGACGGCGGGCCCGCACCCCAACTGTGGCGGTGATTTGGGAGAACCCGAGCCGCATCAACACCGGAGCTTTGGACACCAACCGTCGCAGGTTTGCCGGCCGGCGGACCACGGCATCACCGCCGATCGAGTCGGCGACCAGCCCGGTGGGTAGGCCGAGGTGTCGCATCATGTCTTCAAGCAGCGACAGGTTGATCATGGGCCGCCCCGCCTTGACCTGTAGAAAGTCCCGATCGGCGGGAAGCGAACGGTCATGGCGGCGGTACCAGTCGAACAGTTCGGGGCCGGACTCGGCCACCAGCGACGTCATGAACGCCGAGGGCAGATCGGGGAGAATTTCGGCATGGTTGGCCAGCGTGAGCGTTTCGTCCCGGCGGGCCGGCGCGGTGATAGGGCGGATCTGCACCAGCCAGCAGCGGGCGCCGTCGTCGGCCCACTCGATGTCCCACACTCGATCGTCGAAGACCCGCCGAACGTCGGCCAGCAGTTCTTGGAGGCGGGTCGGCCACCCGGGCTCTGTCGATTCAAGGCGAGGGAGGAGGCGGCGCTCGCCGGCTTCGTCTCCGGCCACGAGACGTTCGGCGGTCCCGGCGGTGACGTTCACGATGTCGTCGTAGGTTCCGGTTTCGGAGAAGGCCACACCAGCGTTGGCTGCGTCGACCATGGCCATGACAAGGACGTCGGTGCGGAACGATCCCGCTCGGCGTTCGGCGGACGCCCGAACCCGCCGGATCGCCGCCGGGACCTCCGGGGCCGGGACCCGAAGCTCGGAGTGGAACCACCCGGCAAGACTGGTGTGGGCTCCGTCTTCCGCGCCGAACGCCGAGCGGACGGCGTAGCTGCGGGCATCGGGCAGGTCGCCGGTCAGGCCGTCGAGTGACCCGGTTCCCTCGGCCGCAGGGGCCTCGCCGGGGACGATCAGGCCCTCCGGAACGGCGATGCCGTGCACGGCCGCTGTGTCGAGAAGGGCTGCTTTCGGTGCGATCCCGGCTGCCTGGGCCGCGCCGGACCCGAGTCGTATCGTGGTCATTCGCCGGTCGGCCTGTCGCCCGACAGCGTACGGGCGATCCGGGCCACCACCGTGGCGTAGTCGCCCGGCTGTTCCAGCATGGGGAAGTGGTCCCACCCCTTGACGATCTCCGTGGTCGCGTGTGGGGCTTTGACCGAGAATTGTTCTGTGTGGCCGGCCTTGAGCACACGGTCGTTCTCCCCCCACAGCAACACCGTCGGGGTGGCGGCGATGGGGGTCAAACCGTCGAACCAGTCGACGGTGATGATGTCGAACATTTGAGCGAACGCATCGGCTCGGCGGTAGCCGTCAAAAAACGCACTGCGATGCGGCTCGGGGATCCCGGTTGGAAAGAACACCCGGTGAAGCAGCGGGCGCAGCAGCGGAGCGGTGATGGCCCGTTTCACCAACGTCCGGGCGGCGTTGGTTGTCAGCAGACGGGGAAACAGCCGGGTGTCCAGGTGGGCACCGACCGGGGCGTGCAGGATAAGCCCATCGACGGCGTGCGGACGCCGGCTCACCAAATCGAGCGCGATCGAACCGCCGATACCGTGGCCGAGGAGAACCGTGGTCCCGACCTGCGGCAGCATCGACGCCAGACGGTCGGCGTAGTCCGGTACCGACTGCAGGCCAGGATCGGCCGGGACATCGCCGAAACCGGGAAGGGTCACCGCCAGCAGGTCAACGTCGTCGGCAAGGGGTGACGGCAGGCGGGCGAAGCGGGAGGCGCCGCCGCCGTTACCGTGCACCGCGACCACGGTGATATCGGTGTTGTCTGTCATCGGCAGCTCCAAGGTCCGGACCGATGCAAGTATGGCGCCCGGGCCCGATCCGCTGCCGAACCGCGGTTCAGGACCGGTCGGCGATGAGGCTGAGCATCTCGAACATCACCGCCATGGCCCTATAGGAGGTGATCTGATTCGGGCTGTCGACCGTTGGCATGAGGCACACCACATCACCGCCGATGATGTTCTTGCCTCGAACGCAGCGGAGCAGATCGATCACCTGGTCCATGCCGAAGCCCTCCACCCCCGCTTCGATGTTGGCCACGCCGGGAGCGACCGTCGGGTCGAGGCAGTCCAGGTCGAAGGTGATGTACACCGGGCGGTCGCCGATGCGGTCGAGGATGATCTCCTTGACCCGCTCCGGTCCCATCTCGTCGTAGTCGCTCTTCTTGATGACCTCGTACCCGAGGTCGTAGCTGGAGTCGAGCCAGTCCAAGCTGCGGGTGTTACCCCGGATGCCGACCTGCACGCTGTGCTCAGCGTCGACGTGGCCGCCGGTGACCAGATAGCTCGCCCAGTGGGCGGCGGACTTTATCGCCCCCATGAAGTGGGGGATGTTGTGGAAGGCATCGGTGTGGGCGTCGAAGTGCAGCAGGCATGCCTTCTCGCCGCCGGTCAGGGTCCCACCCGCTCCCCCGAGCGCCTGGAGGATGCCACCGGTGATCGAATGGTCGCCGCCGATGGAGACAGGTCGACAGCCTGCTGCGTCGACCTGCCGGTAGAACTCGGTGATCATCTCGATGGAGCGCTCGTTGTTGTTGCCTTCGCTCAGCGGCACGTCGCCCAGGTCGCTGATGCGGCACCGCTCCCACGGATCGATGCCAAAATGATTGTGGACCCGGCGGCCGATGGCCGAGACGTTCCGCACCGCCCGCGGCCCGAGGTGTTGGTCCCGCTGGGTCGTCCCGTTCCCGGTGGAATGTGGGACGCCGATCAGCCCGATGTCGCTCTGGGTTGGGTCGGCGTTGTGCTCGCAGCGGAACAGGGTGGGAATCCCGTACCAGTAGATCCCGTTCATCAGCCGCTGCTGGTCATCGATTGTCATGGTTTCCCCCGGTCCGGTCCGTTTCGAATGTGGGCCAACGGTAACCGGCCGGCGCGGACGGAGCCCGCCGGTCGACACCGGTTCGGGGGCAGGAAGGTCTCGCCCGGGGAGGGGACCCGGTCCCGCCCGCGGCGGATGCTCTCCCGCCCGTCTTCACGGTTGCGGCACATAACCCCGAAGATGGAGCGCTGCATAATTCCTCTACGATCTGAACGATGAAGTTGGGCAGCCTCCTTGTTGTTTGTGTTGTGGCGGCGACGACGGCATGCGGCTCGACCGAGTTCAACGCCGCCGGGGTTGCGCCGGAGCCGGCGACCGTCCGGGCCGAATCGAGGGCCTGGGATCGGGTGATCATCGACGAGTCCGGACAACTGTTGGTCGTGGAGTTCGTCGGCGGACGTGCGGGTTCCCTCCACGAACCGTGCACCGTTGCCTACGAAGCTGCGGTGGAACCAACCCCGGACCAGGTCGTCGTGACGGTCTTCCGCCTCGAACGGGTGGACCCTCCCCCGGAGGGCGTGGGCTGTGATGCCATGGAGTACGACCGTCGGATCGCGCTTTCGCTCCGGCAGCCGCTGGGTGACCGGACCGTCGTCGACGGGCACACCGGCGTCGCACATCAGCCGACGGTCGACAACCCGTCGTCTCCCATGACCACCGTCACGGTGGCCGAGCAGGTGATGACCACAACCACCACGGCGTCGGACAATCCGTCAGGGCAACCGATTGAAGTCTGGCTCAGCGGTGTCCGCTACGAACCGTGGTACGACGGGTTCCAGTTCAACGGATCAGGTGGGATTCTTGCGCTGAACCCCGAGGTGGACCCGCCGACGCTCCCCGCCGAACTGCCGATACAAACCATCACCTCACGATTGGGCCAGCGGCAGTGGGACCAACTCATGGCCAGGCTGACCGACCAACTCGACGAACTGAACGTCCTCGATCTCCGCTACGACCCCTTTGCCGACACGGTCACCGTCAGCATGAGCGAAGACGTCGGTCCGGCGAACGACGATGTAACCGGGGATGAGGTGCGCTCGCTCCTGGGCGACCGGTTCCAAGACGTCACCATCCAGATCAGGATCGGCTTCGGCTCCGGTGACGGCCCACCGAGAACGGGGTTCGAATCTCCCCCGACCACCCGCAGCTGACCGCGTCGCCCGAATTCACCAGGAGTTGGAGCGGCGACCGACCCCACTCGGACCCCGGTGGCTACAGACCACCGAATATGTGGCCGTCGGCGATCGAGATGAAGTCGTCGACAATCGCCTTCGCTTCGATCGGCGGAATTCTGGTGGCCAGGTAGATCACCCCGTCGAGCAGCTCGAACACCAGGATCAGCCGGCGTTCCAAGGTTCGATCGTCGGCCAGGTCCAGTTGTTGGCGCAGGACCGAAGCGACGAGGTCGGCGTTGTCGCGGGTGTCTTGAAGATCCAGCGGTGCGAGGTCCGGGTCTGCCTGCACCGCCGCACGTAACTGGGCCGGGTAGGGGTCGAGCTGGTGCAGGTTGATGTAGCTGCGCAGCCCTTCCAACAGCACTTCCTTGATGTTCTCGTCAGCGCCCTGCAGCCCGTTCTCGAGGTTCGTCCGAGTCCGGGCGTAGTGGTCAACCGCGAGGCGTCGGATTATCGCCTGTTTCGAGGGGAAGTAGCGGTAGACCGACGCCCCCGACATCTCGGCCTGTTCGGCGATGTTGCTGATGGTGACGTTGTCCGCCCCGCGGCGACCGATCAGGTCCATCGCTGCTTCCAGGATCTGCTCCACCCGTGCCCGGCTGCGGTCTTGGCCGGGCTGACGTCGAGCATCCAGTCGGCCATTAGCTCGGGTTTCGGCTGCTGTCATGTTCCGTTCCTGTTGACGCTCGTCGGGGAGTGGGCGGGTGGCGAGGACCGGCGTTCCGGACCAGGCCGGTCCAGAACCCTAGGCCCCAACCAGTGCGACGGTGTAGAGGGCGGCGAATAGGGAGGTGAGCACGATCGGGACCGCCCTCGGCAGGTTCCGAACCGTTGTACCGGTCGTGACGAAGTACGCCAGCTTGACCAGATCTCCGGCCAGCATCAGACCGGCAAAGGCCTTCACCTGCAGACCGGGCCACTCGGCGGCGCCCATAGCGTAGATGATGGCGCCGTGGCCGGCGAGGTTGGCCGCGAGGAACGCCATTGCGGTGATCTCACGGTCCATCAACCGATCGGCGATGCTCAGCAGATAGGCCGCACCGAGACCGAGGAGAATCCAGAAACTGGTCGTATTCGATTCTGGCACGGCAAACGCACCGTCCGGGAAGGCGGTGAGCAGGGCCACAAGGATCGCGAACACCTTGAGGAGTGACTCCGCCGCGCCCCACGGCCCCCAGTCGGCGATGTACCACTTGTGTGGTTTGTGTGTCCACGGTGCCGGCTTGGCGGATCTTGTGGCCTCGGTGATGTGGATCGGCCGTTGCAGTCCGGTGTGAGTGGCTGTTGCGGTCATGGTCTTTCCTTTCTCGGTTCGGGGTTGTGCCGCACGGGCCGTTGTGTCGGCCGGTGGCGGCAGGCGTGATCGTCTACCTGGGTGGTACGGGGATGAGCAGCGACGTGCGGTCGACGTAGGCGCGGTACTCAGGGTCCTCGCCCCACCGAGCCTCGGCTCGCTTGCGAAGCAGTGGGATCCCGCTGATCCGGGTGAGCAGTACAAAAACGAACACCGGTGAGATCAGCGCCACCCACCGCCAGCCGCTGAGAACGGGCACGGACATCACCGCGACACCGGCCCAGAGCACGATCTCACCGAAGTAGTTGGGGTGACGGGACCAGCTCCAGAGACCGCTTGTGATGAACCGTCCGGCGTTGGCGGGATCGGCCTTGAATTGGCTCTTCTGGTTGTCGGCAACCACCTCGATCGCAAAGCCGGTCAGCCAAAGCAGGACGCCGACGCTCGCCCAGATTCCGAAGTCAACCCGCTGGTCCGCGGTGATGATGATGAGGGCCGCAGCAGCGGTCAACGAAACCCACAGCCCCTGAATCGTCCACGTCATCAGGTACTGCCAGAAGTCGTACTTCATCTGATCGAACCGGCCGTCCTTGCCATCCTTGCTGATCCGCCTGAACAGGAAGACCCCAAGTCGGCCGGTCCAGACAATCACCAGGAGGCCAACGACGAGTGCCCGGGTGTCGAGGTCGTCGGACAGCACCAGGGCGCCGACCGTGACCGTCACGTAGGTCAACGAACCGGCCAGATCGAAGTACTTCTCGGTGTGGGTGATGAACGACGGGATGAACGCCAGCCAATTGGCGACAAAGGCGAACCCGACGACCGCGGCAAAGACGGGAACCGACCCGATCTCAACACTCCCGTTGCTCCCGAGCCAGGCGAGCAGACCGCCGAGCACCACACTCGTCACGGTGCCGGCGACCCAAACCGGTGTCTTGGATTTTCGGGGGGAGGTCGCTGTTGTCGTTTCCATTGCCTTCTCCTCCTGAGCACGAATGAAGTGTCTCCAACCACCATGACGACCGCAATCGCAAAACGCAACAGATAGTCAGGTTCTCTGTAAGCGATATCAGTCTTGTTAGGCTATTTTCGACCTGAAGAACCGAAAAACTACCCTGAAGCTGACTTAGAATCACGTTCTTCCACACGCAGGAAGCGATTGGAGGTGATGGTCTTCGCCCTCGCTCGAACGGACAGGTAGCGCTCCCAGCCGGTCGTTCGGCGGCTGAGGTTATGCCGTTCGAGGTCCGGCGTCGCCAAGGTCAGCGCGGTGCTGATCCAAGTGCGAGGCCGTCATCCTCGTTGGTGCCGGTCGTGTGCTGGGCGACCGCCTTGACGTGCTCGGTCGCCTGCCCCATGACAACGCCTGTGTGGGCCCGGGCGAGCATGGGGATGCCGTTGGCGTCGTCGCCGATGGCGGCGACCTCGCTTCTGGCGTCCCCGAATTCGGCGGCGATCATCCCAAGCGAGCTTCCTTTGTCGACGCCGTTGCTGGTGAGGCAGCGCGACGGCACTTCGGCGCCATACTCGTCACTTCGGCTGGGCTTACGGCCGGCGATGAAGGCACACGACCGCCTCGGTCCGCTGGATCATCCGCCGACAGCGAGGAAGTCGCCATAGGCGGCAACTGCTGCGCCCCAGCCCTGGTCGTTGCCGTCCCGCAGCCGACCACCGTCATCGAAACGCTCCCAGCCGCTGCTCACCAACCGGACCGTGGTCTTGCCCCCGTTCTCGCTGAAGGTGAGCTCGACGTCGGTTGGTTTGTCCGGCGTCGAACCGGCATACCAGGTGTAGGCCAGTTTGTTCGGTGGCTCCCAGGTGGTGATCCGGCCCCATTCGTACTCAACGCCGTCGCTTGCCCGTTCGACGATTCGGCCGCCAACCCGTCCCTCGATGGCGATCGAGGGGTTCCGTTCCCCGCTCAGGGAATGGTTCTTCGGCCACCAGCGGTCGATCCTGTTCGTCCACGTCTCGAAGGCGTGCTCGGGTTCACAGGCGACGGTGAAGGTGTAGATGAGGGGGTCGAGGGTGCTCATCGTTCCGGGACGGTGTTCTCGGCGAAGAGCGTGAAGCGCTGGATCGCGTCGCCCCAGACGGTGCCAAGGTAGCGCTGGACCTGCTCGACCCCGGCGTTGTCCAGGCAATAGAGACGCCTGGTGCCGTCCGGTCGATCGGTCACCAGGCCGGCCGCCTTTAATATACGGAGATGGCGGCTGACCGCCGGCCGGCTGATGGGCAGTTGGTCGGCCAGCTGCTGAACCGAGTGCTCCTGCCGGCCGAGCAGCTCGACGATGGTTCTCCGATGCTGATCGGCGAGCGCCTCAAACGCATCTCCGATCTCGTCGCTCGTCGTCTCGGCAGCTCCCGCCATCACGGTCATCCTAGCGTTCCGGTTGCGTAACCCACGTGTTACGGTAACGTACAGGTAACGGTAACACAGAGGTTACCATTGGCACTCGGGTTCACCGAGACGGAAAGGACGCAGACATGACAACGACGGTCGTGCGATACAAGGTCAAGGACGGGCGCGGTGACGAGAACCAGGCGCTTGTCGAAGCCGTCTTTGCAGAACTGGCGGAACGCGCTCCGGACGGCTTCCGGTACGGGACGATCAGGTTGGACGACGGAGTCACGTTTGTGCACGTCGCCAGGACAGAGTCGGAGCAGAACCCACTGAACGAATCAGCTGCGTTCAAAGCGTTCGTCGAAGGCTTGCCCGAGCGATGCGCCGAGCCACCGTCGCCGACCGAAGGCAGCATCGTCGGGAACTACGGCCTCTACAGCTGAGGGGCTCCTCAGGTGTAGAGGCCGTAGCCGCTCTCCCTCGGAGCTCGCCGTCGCTGAGGACGTCCTGATTTGCTCCCCGGCCTATGGAGCCCTGTGTCCGTCAGCTGCCGGTGAGTCGCTCGGTGATCTCGTCGTCGGTGAGGTCTTCGAGGTGTTGGCTAACGATCCAGAGGTGCCCTGCGGGATCGCGAAGTCGGCCCTCTCGGCGACCGTAGAAGCGGTCGTCGATTGGGATCACGGCAGTGGCGCCGGCGTTGAGCATGGCATTGCCGACGGCATCGGCATCATCGACGGTGATCGTCAACAGCAGGGGTGAGCCGCCGAGGTGGGTTGGAGAGAGGTTGCAGTCGCCGTCGTGTTCGGTGAGCGCAATCACGTCGTCGCCGATCTGGACTTCAGCCTGAACGATCTTTCCTGACGGGTCAGCGAAGCGCATCAGCTCAGTGCCGCCGAGGGCGGTTACGTAGAAGGCGATCGCAGCGGCTGCGTCGTCGACGACGAGGCGGGGATGGATTGCGGGAGCGGTCATGAACCGAGTATCGCGAACGTCCGGTTTCAGGTCTTGAAGATCTTGTCGCTGGTCACATGGTTGACCATGACGCTGCCATCGCGATGCAGATGGGACGGGCTCGTCCCGGCGAAGTGACGGACCTCGCGGCTGAGGTGAGCCTGGTCGGCGAATCCCTGTTCCCCGGCGATCCAGGCCAGCGGGGCGGCATCAGACTGTCGTATCGCCTCGATCGCTCGGTTGAACCGGCACACGCGTTCGTAGTGCTTCGGCGCGACACCGACCACCCGGCGAAACTTGGGCACGAGAGCGCGGCGGTCCGTACCAATCAGGGCAATGGCCTGGGCTGCAGACCGGCCGTCCCGGATGGCCCGTTCCGCTGCGACAACCAACGGATCGACCAACGTGGGTCGAAGTTGCTTGACCAGTTCGGCTTCGATCCGGTCGAAGACGCCGTCGCCTGCCTCCTCAGCCAGCCGGTCGGGTAGCGAACCGACTGACCACACCGCGTCGAGCGCGACCGTGACACCAAGGGCCTCGTGGCCCCCGATACCAAGGAGGACGGGTACGGCGCCCGCCGTGAGTGACACACCAACCATTGGCTCGCCGGTTCGCCGTTCGATGCTTTCCGCAACAACCTTCGGACCGGCAAACACCGATGCTCCCGGAGTCAGGATCAACTGCGCTCGACACGTCGGCAGAACCCACTCCATGTTCACCGGGGCGGCCGGTTCGGGGCCGGCACACCAAACACGATCGACCAGGCCGACAAGAAGCGGGTGGTGCGGTATGCGAGAAGCAACGGTCATCCACCACCACCGTAGGCCACCGCTCGGGTTTGGCACGTGCCTTGCACTCGGTGGCACACCGGCAATCGGCCACAGCCGGCAAAGAAGACGAGGGGGTCGGTCCGAGTGGTCTTGCGGGAGTGACGACGATTTGGCGACCTGGACAGTGGCTCTGCGCCAGGCAGTATCGCGGAGTCCAAGATGTCCGGCTGCGTTTCGTGGTCTGATTCGTGGTCGAGGCACGTGAACGACGCTGACATGGACGGGGCCGAGACGCCCGTTGCCAACCCACCCACGGGTCGCTCCACTGTGTTCGGCGTCTCTTCGGAGAGCCGGAGGTCGCACCTGCCGAACCGCCTGCATGCGCGTCCGATCACTCCGGGAACTCATCGCCCCAAACGTCAACGGCAAAGACCACCAGCGCTCCCTCACGCGGGTCGAGATCGTCCGGGAGCACAAAGAGATGAAACCCGGCGACCGTCACGCCCTCTACCGTCAAGCGGCGGCCGGGACCGTGCGGCTTTGCGTCAGATTCCCAAACGCCATCGGACGCCAAGAGGTCTAACGCGGGTGCCAGGTCGTACCGGCGGAATAGCGCGACTCGATCGGGGTCCAGTTGGGCCTCGACATCACCGGCTGCGCTATCGGCCAGCCGTACCGGCCTCACCGACGCTGGTTGGCCCGGTCGGCGAGCCGCTGCAACTCCTCGTCGCTCCTTCGATGCAGAGCGGCAAGCGCTGCGGGCGAAAGCTCATCGTCGGACTTGATCACGCGCACCTCAGAACGAACCGCCGGGTTGCCGTCTCTCAGATCCTCTTCCTCCATTTTCACATCGTAGGCCATCGGTGTGACATCCACGGACTAACCAATAGCTGACGATCTTGTTCCGAGGACGCAGACGAAACCAGATCTCCCTGGGCCCGGCGAGCGGTGAGCGCCACCAGCGGCGAAGTGATTCGCGGTCTTTCGTGGCCGAGCCGTGCGGGTCTTCTACGAGAACCGAACCACGTCTCCCCCGGTCAGCCCGCGTTAGCGCCTGGAGCCCGAAAGGAGATTTGAACTCCTGACCTACTCATTACGAATGAGTTGCTCTACCAACTGAGCTATTCGGGCAGGCGGCCCATCATATCGGACGGTCGAATGCCCGGGGCCCGCTTTCGGGCCTGGTACGACCCGGTGGAAAGGGCGGCCGGGATGGGGTTCACTGGGTCGGATGGCTGACCCGGTTCGTGACGTGCTGCTGCTGGTGGCCGACCAGTGGCGGGGCGATGCGTTGGGACTGCTCGGGACACCGGGGGTGCACACGCCGAACCTCGATGCGTTGGCCGCCGAGGGTGTGACCTTCACCAACCACTGGTGCCAGGCGTCGCCGTGCGGACCATCACGACGGTCGCTGCTGACCGGCACAGAGGTTCGAGTCCACGGCCAATGGACAAACGACGGCGTCGGCCGGGGGGACCTGCCCACCCTGGCCGGCGCGGCGCGAGCGACAGGCCGACGACCGATGCTGATCGGCTATACCGACACCCCGTCGCCCGACTGGGACCCCGCGCTCGGCTGGGCGGCGACCGGTGGACCAACGGAGGACGCGGCCACTGAGTCCGCCGTCGGCAGAAGCCTCTACGACCCGGCGTTTGAACTGGTCAGACCGTTTTTTTGGCAGCTCGGTTTCCCGGCGTACCGTCGCCATCTCGCGGAACATAAGCTCGGACCGCCGCTCGACGACCTGATGGGTATCTACCCACCGGCCGGACCGCCGGGTCGGCTGCTCGCCCCCAGTCGGGTCCCGGCGGAGCACTCGGACACCGCCTGGTTGACCGACGCTGCGCTCGATCTGCTGGACACCGTCGACGAACCACTGCTGCTTCACCTCAACTGGCTGAGGCCACACCCGCCGCTCATCCCGCCGACCCCGTACGACCGGCTGGTCGATCCGGACGACGTGGAACCACCGCGACGCGGGCTCAGCCTGGCCGAGCGGTGCGACCAACATCCGTTCTTCGCGACAGCCGCCAGCCGGCGCCAGCTGCAGGAGTATCTGCAGGAGCGGCGATCGGTTGCCGACGTGACCGAGGCAGACGACCGGCGGCTGCGGGCCGGCTACTACGGCCTGCTCGCCGAGGTCGACCATCACCTCGGCCGGGTCATCGATCGGTTGCGGTCCACCGGCCGCTGGGAGACCACGATGGTGATCGTGCTGAGCGACCACGGCGACGCCCTCGGCGACCGGTGGCTGTACGGCAGGCGAGGCCCGTTCGACGGCCACTTCCGGGTGCCGTGCCTGATCCGGGATCCTCGACCGACCGCGGCCGGCACCAGGGGCACGCTCATCGACGGCTTCACCACAAACGCCGACGTCCTGCCGACGATCCTGGAGGCCATCGGCGGGGTGGTACCGCCGGAGGTTTCGGGTCGATCGTTGAGCGGGCTGATCGAGGGACAGCCGGACACGGACGAGCCCGATCATGTCCGCTACGAGATGGACTGGTCGGACCATGGACCGCGAGATGATGCGAACGCCGGTGCCCTGCGCTTCGTCGCCGTGCGGACCGAGCGCTACCGATACGTCGATTTCGGGACGCTGCCGCCGCTGCTCTTCGACCTGCAGGAGGATCCTCTGGAGCTGGTCGATCGAGCCGTAGATCCGGCGCTGCGTGAGGTACGCAACGACCTGCACGCGCTCACCCGGTAGCGATCGGCGACCTGACTCAGGTCGACGACGGAGACAGCGACAGGAACAGCTGCTGCAGCAGCAGCGCCTCATTCGGGTTGCGGATCAGATTCTCCGCCGCGGTTTGGATCGATTCCAGCGCCCCGAAGGCCTGCTCGTCGGTCACCGGAAGACGTTCGCCGTCCCCGGGTGCCAGGTGGTCCCGATAGGCACGGGCCATCGTTGCCAACCCGAAGCGCAGCTCGTCGGAGCGAAGTTTGCGGATCTCTCGTTTGTGCCGGGCCACCAGCTCGGCCCGGCCGGAGCCGCGCTCCCCCAACTGTTCAACGCGGGCTTCCAGCTCCTCGAGATCGGTGGCCTGCCGGGCCTCCAGTGGGCCCTGGGCGCCGTCCATGCCGGCTCGTACCTCGTCCACCAACTCGGTCACCATGAAACCGGACCCGTCCAGTCGGCCGGGGATCCGCCGCCACAGATCGGCCCGGGCGGCCAGAGCGTCGTCGGTCGCCAGCAACCTGGCCCGGTCGAGGTCACCACCGGCGGCCGTGGCGGCAACCGATGCCCGGTCCGGGTCGACGCCGGTGTCGGTCAGTGCATCGGTGAGTTCCGCGATGGAGAGCGGAGCGAACTCGACGGTCACACAGCGGCTGGCGATGGTCACCGTCTCCGGCGGTACCTCCTCGGCCAAAAGGACAAACACCGCGGACGGCGGTGGCTCCTCGATGACCTTGAGCAGCTTGCCGATGGCCGCCTCCTCGATGGCCTCGGCGCCGGTCACGATGATGACCTTGCGGGAGCCTTCCACCGGTGTCCGCAGGCCGGCCCGGATGATCTCCTCCGCCTCGGAGACCCGGAGCGCCGCACCCTGGGGTTCGACAACAAGCACGTCGGGGTGTTTGCCGGACACGGACAGCGAGATGGCGCGAGCCTTGGCGTCGGTGTCATCGAGTGTGGCGGCCAGGAGCAGTCCGGCGAAGGACCGGGCGGCCCGGAGCGTACCGCTGCCCTCGGTACCAAGAAACAGGTAGGCGTGGACCGGTGCGTTCGCCGCGGCTTCCAGCCGGGCCTTCGCCGCCGTCTGGCCGACCACCCCGGCCCAGACGGCGCCGTCCGTGTCGGCCACGTCGGTCATGCCAAATCCAGCCGGGCCCGGAGACCGCCCCAGACCTCGGCGGTGACCGCCTCGACGGACTGGCTGCCGTCGACAACAAGCCAGCGGTCCGGTTCGTCGGCCGCCAGTGCGTCAAAGGCCTCGGTGACCCGTTTGTGGAACCACTCGTCCTCCTGCTCGATCCGGTCGAGCTTGCGGTTCAACCGTCCCGACGCCACGTCCCGATCGACCTGGAGGTAGACCACGACGTCGGGCCAGCGGCCGTACACCGCCCAGTCGTTCACGATCCGGACGTTCTCGATCCCCAACTCCCGGCCGCCGCCCTGGTAGGCCAAGGACGAGTACGCCGACCGGTCGGACACGACGTGCCGGCCCTTGGCCAGCGAGGGCAGGATCACCTCCTGGAGGTGCTGGGACCGGTCGGCGGCCATCATGAGCGCCTCCGCCCGGGGGCTGACGCTGTGATCCCCGGACCCCAGGAGCAGTTGCCGCAGTTCGGCGCCCAGCGGTGTGCCGCCCGGTTCCCGGGTGAGGACCGCGTCGAGGCGGTCGGCGACGATGGCGGCCTGGGTGCTCTTGCCGCAACCCTCGCCACCTTCGAAGGCGATGTAGAACACGGCGTCTGATGCGGCGTATGACGCGGACTCGGTCACCGGTCAGCTCTTGGCCGTAGCCTTCTTCGTGGTTTTCTTCGCCGCCTTCTTTGCCACTTTCTTGGTGGCCTTCTTTGCCGCCTTCTTTGTGGCCTTCTTGGATCCCTCGGGGTCCAGGGCCATCTTCTGGCGGCGGATGGCCAGCAGCTCGGAGGCCCGACCGATGTCGATCCGCTCGACGGTGTCGGTGGCGGTGAGGCTGGCGTTGACCTCGCCGTCCGTCACGTATTCGCCGAACTGACCGTTCTTGACCACAACCGGCAGATCGGTGGTGGGATCGATGCCCAGCTCCTTGAGCGGTCCGGCTGCGGACTGGCCCCGCCGGCGCTTCGGCTGGGCGAACAGGGCGACCGCCTCGTCGAGGGTCATGGTCAGCAGTTTGTGTTCATCCTCGAAGCTGCGGGTGTCCGGGCGTTTGCCCTCCTCCTCCGGCTCCTTAAAAAGGTACGGGCCGTGCGGACCGTTGCGAGCGGTGATCTCCCGACCATCGGTACCGTCAACGCCGAGGGTCCGGGGGATGCTCAGCAACTCAAGCGCCAGGTTCAGGTCAACCTCTTCCATCTTCATGTCCTTGAAGAGTGACGAGGTTTGCGGCTTGTTGTCCTCGGTGACTTTCTTCGGCATCTCACCGAGCTGCACATACGGGCCGAATTTGCCGTCCCGGACGAAGACCGGCAGCCCGTTCTCCGGGTGATGGCCGACCTGGATCACGTCCGGCACGGCCATGATCTCGACGGACCGGGTGGTGTTCAGCTCATCCGGCGTGACGTCGTTGGGGATCGCTTTCGTTTCGATGCGGTTACCCCACAGCAGGAGGCGGTCGCCGACCCGGCCGAGGGCATAGTCCCGGACGGACCGGGACGGGAACCCCTCGAACGGCCGGAGCGAACCGGCGGAGGGAATGAACCGGTACGCCTTGACCGGCACGTCGTCATCGACGATGAGTATCTCCGGTTCACCGGTCACGGAGCGGATGAGATGAACGTCGGCGAGGTGACCGTCGATCTCGACGTCCTGCCACTGCCACTTCTCGTTTACGAACTCGGCAACCCGGATCTTGGCGGTGGTCTTGAACCAGGCGACGGCGAAGACGCGCTCGCCGGAGTCCGACCCCAGACCGACGGCCACGGACTGCTTCGGTTTCTTGCCGTCGAACTTGTCGAGCGGCGGTGCCTCCCGCCACTCGTTGGTTGACGGGTTGAAGAACCATCCGTCCGACTTGTCCCACACCAGGACCTCCGTACCGGTCCACGAGGCGACGGCAGCGTCCGACACGGCAACCTCAAGCGGCTGCCCCGGGGTGGTGAAACCGGTGCCCGGATCAAAGCCGACAACGCCGATCCCCAGCTGGCTCCAGCCGACGCCGAGCACCGTCTCCCCGGTCCACAGCGCGGTGCGGAACCCGAACTTGGTTGCCATCTCCGGCGGCAGGTTCTTCCAGGTCTTGGCCGCTGGATCATAGGCCGCCCCGCCACCGTGCTCACCGAGGACAACCATCTGGTCATAGTCGGGCGCCCAAACCGCATCGGCCGGTACGCCGACCCACGAGCACGGCGGGATCTCACCCCAGGCGCCGGTGGCAGGATGGTAGGAGGCGCCGTCGATCGGATCGGCGAGCAGCGGCCCGGCCGGGCTCTCCCGATGGCCGCAGACCAACACCTGTTCCCCGGTTGACACCCCGACCAGGTTCCGGCGCAGGTGCACGGTTGACCGGTCGATCGCCTGCCACCGCTGGGCATCGGGAACCGCGGCGGCAGCGGGGCTCTCGTCGAAGACAAACCCGCCGAGCCGGCCACGCTCCAGGTACGGACCGAATTGGCCGACCCGGGCGATGATGGGGATGCCGTCGTCGTCGGTGCCGATGGGGATGGAGTTGACGGCCCGGGCGTCGATGTCCCCCAGCCGCTCGGCCACCTTCTCCCGCAGACCGGGCTCCTCGTCCTCACCGAAGTAGAACTGGGACAACCAGGGGACGACGTCCTCGGTCCCGCTGGCGATGTTGTCCAGGTCACCTTCCATCCGGGCGGTGAACGCGTAGTCCACCAGGTCGGGGAAGTGCTGCTCGAGCAGCGTGATGACCGCAAAGGCCAGGAAGCTGGGAACGAGGGCCGACCCCTTCTTCCACACGTACCCCCGGTCCTGGACGGTGGTCATGATCGAGGCGTAGGTGGACGGCCGGCCGACGCCGAGCTCCTCCAACTTCTTGACCAGCGATGCCTCGGTGAAGCGGGACGGGGCCTGGGTGTCGTGGCCTGCGGCGGCGACGTCGGTCAGGTCCGCCCGGTCCCCCTCCTCCAGTGCGGGAAGGCGCTTCTCGTCTGCGTCCTGATCCTCGTCGGCATCGTCGGAGGACTCGTCCTTGCTCTCGACGTACACCTTGAGGAAGCCCTGGTGGGAGATGACCGTGCCGGAGGTGGAGAACACGGCGTTCCGGCCCGCTGCGGTGTCCACCGAGAGTTTCAGCGTCACGGTCTCGCCGGTTGCGTCCGTCATCTGAGAGGCGACGGTCCGCTGCCAGATGAGCTCGTAGACCCGCAGCTCCGGCGCGCTCAGCTCACCGGCGACCTGCTCCGGTGTCCGGAAGGTGTCACCGGCGGGACGGATGGCCTCGTGCGCCTCCTGGGCGTTCTTCACCTTCTTCTGATAGGTCCGGGGCCCGTCCGGCAGGTACTGGGCACCGAACTTCTCGGCGATCTGCGACCGGGCGGCGTTGACCGCCGACTCCGACAGCGTGGTGGAGTCCGTCCGCATATAGGTGATGAAGCCACGCTCGTACAGCCCCTGGGCGACCCGCATGGCCTGGCTGGACGACAGGCGAAGCTTGCGGCTGGCCTCCTGCTGATAGGTGGAGGTGATAAACGGGGCGGCCGGGGTCCGCCGGTACGGCTTGGCCTCCCGGCTCTTGACCTCGGCGGGCCGACCTTCGAGTTCGGTGGCCAGCTGACCGGCGGCGGCCTGATCGAGGTGGACAACACCCTGGCGTTGAATGGTGCCGTCCTGGGCGAAGTCCCGCCCGGTGGCGATCCTCGCACCGTCCAGCTCCAGCATGGTCGCCCCGAAGGGTCGCTCGGCGGCGTGCTTTGGATCCGTGGCGGCGAACGTGGCGGTCAGGTCCCAGTAGTTGGCGGAGCGGAACGCCATCCGCTCCCGCTCCCGCTCGACGACGATCCGGGTTGCGACGCTTTGCACCCGACCGGCCGACAGCCGGGGTTTGACCTTCTTCCACAGAACCGGCGATACCTCATATCCGTACAGCCGATCCAGCAGCCGGCGAGCCTCCTGGGCGTCCACCAGACGCCGATCCAGCTCCCGGGGGGTGTCGATGGCCCGGCGGATGGCCTCCGGCGTGATCTCGTGGAAGACCATACGCTTGACCGGCACCTTGGGGTTCAGGACCTCCAGCAGGTGCCAGGCGATGGCCTCCCCCTCGCGATCCTCATCGGTGGCGAGTACCAGTTCACTGGCCTCCTTCAGCAACGACTTCAGCTTCTTCACGTGGGCGGACTTGCGATCCGACACTACATATAGGGGCTTGAAGTCGTTGTCGACGTCGATGCCCATCGACGACCACTTCTCCTTGCGGTACGACTCGGGGATTTCGGCCGCCTTCGACGGGAGGTCACGGATGTGACCGATCGAGGACTCGACGGTGTAGTCATCACCGAGATAGCCGGCGATGGTTTTGGCCTTGGCTGGTGATTCGACGATGACGAGCGGGTGGGGCACGTCTCGGAGGTTACGAACAGATCGAGCAAATTTGTCAACACGGAGACAAAAAAGATGTCACTTCGCCGAAAAATCGTCGGAATCGCCGTGGCGCAAAACCCCAGTGTTCAAGCGCCGATTCACCATTTCGGGGCAAAGGCTCGCCGAGTGTCGAAAAATTTGTCGAGAAAATCCGTCAACGGCGCACGTCGACCGGTTCGGCCATCGACGGAGGCGAAACCGCCGCCGCAGCCCGGCGAAGGAGCAACCAGCCGAGTCCGGTGGCCAGCAGCGATGCGATCAGGATCCCGAGGATCGCCTCCTGCTGGATGGGCAGCGGCCGACCGTTCTCGTCCACAAACGCCAGCTTGGCGATGAACAGTGCGACCGTGAATCCGATCCCGGCGACCGCGCCGCCGCCGACAACATGGAGCATGGTGACCCCGTTCGGAAGGCTGGCCACGTTGGCCCGGACCGCCAGGAGGGTGAACGATGAGACCCCGACGATCTTGCCGATGACCAGCCCGGCGACGATGCCCCAGGTGATCCGGGAGCCGGAGGCGTCGGCCAACGCACCACCGGAGATCTCGATCCCGGCGTTGGCCAAGGCGAAGGTCGGCACGATCACAAAACTGGTCCACGGGCTGAGCAGTTGGGCCAGCCGGGAGGTGATCGGCACGGACTCCCGGATCTGCCAGTTTGCGTCCTTCACCTTGTTGGCGTTGACCGAGTCACCGGAGAGCACATCCTGGAACGTCTCGAACGCCCGGCCGCCGACAAGCGGCGTCGCCGGGGCGAGCAGACCGAGCACCACGCCGGCGATGGTCGCGTGCACCCCGGATCGGAACGTGGCGTACCAGATGACAATGCCGACAACCCCGTACAGCGGGATGTACCAGACCCGGAGCCGCCGCAGCGCAATCACCGCAATCAGCAGACCGGCGGCGAACAGCAACCAGTCGTACCGGAGACCGCTGGTGTAGAAGACGGCGATGACCAGGATGGCACCGATGTCGTCGACGATGGCCAGCGTCAGCAGGAACAGCTTCAGCCGGGGTGGCACCATCGGCCCGAGCAGGGCCAGCACGCCGACGGCGAACGCGATATCGGTGGCCATGGGCACACCCCAGCCGTTTGTGCCCTCCCCACCGGATGTGACCGTGAGGTAGATCAGCGCCGGGATCACCATCCCGCCGAGGGCGGCGATGGCCGGGAGCGCAGCGACCCTCGGTTCGCGGAGGTCGCCGTCGACCAGCTCCGACTTGATCTCCAGGCCGACCACAAAAAAGAAGAGGACCATCAGGGCGTCGTTCACCACGTGAACCAACGACTCGTTGAACAGATTCAGGTCGCCCATGGTCAGGTGCACGTGGGTTTCCCAGAACTGGTAGTAGGACTCGCCGATCTCGCCCGGCAGGTTGACCCAGATCAGTGCGGTGGCCGTTGCCAACAGCAGGAGGACACCGGACGCGGTCTCCTGGGCCAGGAACCGGACCATCGGGCGCGCCACCGCCTTGGCCAGACGATTGTCGCTCCCGCTCCACGCCTCTTTGCGTACTTGTATGGAAGGTTCAGATGACACAGGAATCCCCCGCACGGCTCGTGGTCCCGGAGGAGGCCCTGAACTACTGGTAGAGCTCCATCTGAACCGTCGTGCCGGTATCTGCGGACACAAATCGACAGGCACTGCTGAGTCGCTCCATCAGCGGGACACCAAACGCTCCCTCGATCAGAAGCCTGTCGGGATGTGTTATATCAGGAACCTCGTACTGTTCTGGCATACCCGGTCCTTCATCTTTGACCGCAAGCCGAACAACGCCGTCATCAACCTCGCACGTGACCGCCACCCGTCCGGCGCCATCCTCGGTGGAGAGATTGGCCTGAATGGCGTTTGTGGTGGCCTCCGAAGTCACCCAGCGGAGGTCGTCGAGTCGATCCCCGTGCAGCGCCTCGACCGCATTCGTCGCCGCGGCGACGACCATACGGACAACAGCGACCAGATCGACCCGTGATGGAATGTTGATCTCGATCAGCCCAACCCCGGCCCCCGGGTCGGGAGCCGCCGAATCCGCACTGGAGTGCGTCGGGGTTTCTGCCGTGTCATCTTCCACTTACACCCTACGATAACAAACGATCTGCTTCTCTGATAGCACACCCCCGCCGGTCAAAATGACCCAGGGGAACGACCGGGCCGTCGGCGGGCCGGGCGGTTGGGCCACGGCTCACACCCGTTCGAGTTGCTTGCGCCAGCCGCTGAACGAGCCGACCGTCCCGGCGATCGGCTGCCGCAACCATGGCCACGGATGCAGTTCGACGACGTCGAGCTTCGCCGACCGGGTCCGCCAGCCGGGGACCGGGGCGAACGTGGTGGCCAGCGGGCGACCGGCCAAAACCTCGGTCGGCTTTCCGAGGTGCAGTTCGACCGGGCGGCGGGTGGCCAGCTCGGCCAACGTTTCTGTCAGGAAGACCAACCGTTTCGAGGACAGCTGCAGCCGGGCCAGAAGCGGCTGGTCGAACACGAACACCGCAGGCAGATCGGGGTTGGCGGCCAGTGCCGGGTCCTTGTCACCGAGCGACTCGGCGGTCAGCCAGACGAACTCCGGCAGGCGAACGTCGTCAGCCGATCCGGTCGATACAGACGGTTCAGACGGTTCACTCGGTTCAGACGGTCCGACCTGACCCACGGGCCCGGCCTGGCCGGCCGGCATCGTCGGTCCCGGCGGCTCGCTCGGTCCTCTCCTGGCGGCGACGTCCGGATCGGCGGCGACGAGCGGGTTGGCGGCAACGGGGCTGACTTCGGGATCATCCGGCCATTCGTCGATTGGGCAGTTCGCTCCCAGCTCACAGGACGCACACAGCCCGGCGGCCCGCTTCTCGACCTGCCATCGGGAGAACCCGTATGCCCGCTCGGAGCCGAGCCCGGACGTCCACTGCCAGCCGAGCCGATTCGCCGCCCGCGAACCGTCCAGCAGATGGCGGAAGAAGTAGTCCTCGCCGACCCGCCAGTCCAGCCGGTTGCGGACGGTCCAGTGACTGGCAAGCCACATCCTGGTCTGGTTGACCAGCCACCCGTCCTCCTCAAGCTCGCCGATGGTCAACTCCAGACAGGCCATGTCCTGGTCCCAGACGGCGGAGGCGTCGACGGTCGGTTTTGCCGTGTCGCGGTAGTCCCGCCGCAGCGGCGCCCCCGTGGCCGGCCCGAGTCTGGCGTACCAGTGCCGGGCGTACTCCTGCCAGAGCAGCTCGTCGTGGAATCGGCGGACGTCTGTGGATGGCCCGTCGGTCACCGCGTCCCACACGTCCGGCAGGGACAGCAGGCCGTGGCGGATGTAGGGCGAGAGGCGGGAGGCGCCACGCTCCCGCTCGGGGTACGCGTTGTTCCGCCGACTTGCATACCCGGTGACGTCAA
Organism: Actinomycetota bacterium; assembly: GCA_039029335.1. Lineage (GTDB taxonomy): Bacteria > Actinomycetota > Acidimicrobiia > Acidimicrobiales > SZUA-35 > JAHELU01. The sequence continues at coordinate 25,713 of JBCCGJ010000038.1, forward strand.
AGGCGGCGAGCGCTGCATCGGCCGCGACCTGGCCGCCCCGGATCCGCGGCGAGGCCAGAAACTCGCCGGGGGTGTGCAGGCCGGGGAGGTGCGCGTCGACGAACTTCTCGGCGGCCGGCCGACCCGGTTCGGGGGTCGGCAAAAGAGAGTCCACGGCGGAGGTCAGGGGGTCGGCGGTCATAGATTTGCCCGGCAATGTTAGGCCAGCTCCGGGGTGGCAACCGTTACCATCGAGCCATGACCCTTCAGGACTCCCCGACCAACGCCGTCGCCAACACGCCGGAGGCCTCGGCCTACCGGGCCGCGCTCGAGGTGATCGGCGCCGTGGAACCCAACGTCGCCTCCCACATCCGGGGAGAATTGGAGAACCAGCGGAGCCAACTGAAGTTGATCGCGTCGGAGAACTACGCAAGCCCGGCGGTGCTGCTGGCCATGGGAAACTGGTTCAGCGACAAGTACGCCGAGGGGACGCCGGGTCACCGGTTCTACGCCGGCTGTGAGTACGTGGACAAGGTGGAGACGCTTGCCGCGGACCACGCCAAGGCGCTGTTCGGGGCGGACTACGCCTACGTCCAGCCCCACTCCGGTATCGATGCCAACCTCGTGGCGTTCTGGTCGATTCTGGCCCACCGGGTTGAGGTGCCGTTCCTGACCGACCACTCGGCAAAACATGTGAACGATCTGTCCGGTGCGGAGTGGGAGGAACTGCGTCAGGCGTTCGGCAACCAGCGGATGATCGGCATGGCGCTTGACGCCGGCGGGCACCTGACCCACGGGTTCCGGCCCAACATCTCCGGCAAGCTGTTCGACCAGCGGTCCTACACGGTCGACCCCGAGACCGAAATGCTGGACTACGACAACGTCGCGGCCCTCGCCCGGGAGTTCAAGCCGCTCGTCGTTGTTGCCGGGTACTCGGCCTATCCCCGCAAGGTCAACTTCGCCAAGATGCGGGAGATCGCGGACGAGGTCGGCGCCACGTTCATGGTGGACATGGCCCACTTCGCCGGACTGGTCGCCGGTGGCGTGTTCACCGGTGACTTCGACCCGATCACCAATGCCCACATCGTCACCTCCACCACCCATAAGTCGCTGCGGGGACCACGGGGTGGCATCGTCCTGTCGAACACCCCGGAGCTGGCCGAGTTCATCGACAAGGGTTGTCCGATGGTCCTCGGCGGTCCGCTGTCAAACGTGATGGCGGCAAAGGCCGTGGCGTTCTCCGAGGCTCGCCAGCCGGAGTTCAAGACCTACGCCGCCCAGGTTGCGGAGAACGCAGCGGCGCTGGCCGAGGGCATCGCCAAGCGGGGCGGACGGATCGTCACCGGCGGCACGGACAATCACCTGGTGCTGGTGGACGTGCAGCCGTTCGGGGTGACCGGTCGCCAGGCCGAGAGTGCGCTCGAGGAGGCCGGGGTCATCGTCAACCGCAACTCCATCCCGTACGACAAGAACGGCGCCTGGTACACCTCCGGTATTCGGCTGGGCACCCCGGCACTGACCACGGTCGGTATGAACACCTCGGACATGGACGAGGTTGCGGACATCATCTGCGGTGTCCTCAAAAACGCAGAACCAACGCCGACCTCGTCCGGCGATCCGTCGAAGGCCAAGTTCACCCTCGACGACGGCATTCGGCAGAGCACGCGGGATCGGGCGGCGGGGCTGCTGGCCCAGAACCCGCTCTATCCCTCGCTCGGCGCGCTGTAGATCCGCGACGGATCGGCCGGGGCCGCCCGGCGCCAGCCCCATCA
>JBCCGJ010000039.1:0-25236 GCA_039029335.1 Actinomycetota bacterium
CACAACAAGTGCCTCCCCGAGAAACACAACTGCGACCACGGCTACTACTGGGACGAACACCACAACAAGTGCCTCCCCGAGAAACACAACTGCGACCACGGCTACTACTGGGACGAACACCACAACAAGTGCCTCCCCGAGAAACACAACTGCGACCACGGCTACTACTGGGACGAACACCAGAAGAAGTGTGTTGCCGAGGATGATGGACACTCCTGTGGCATCGATCAGCAGTGGGACCCCCGGGAGAACCGCTGCAAGTAGTGACCGGAGCACATCCGAAACCTCCCCGCACCCTGGGGACGGTGTGACACCACACCACTGACACAACAACAGCGAACGCAGCAGCCCGGCCGTCGACACCTATCGACGGTCGGGCCAGCTGCGTGACACCGCTCAATTTTGGGCGAAACACCAGGATTGCCCCGAGGACAGTGCAGGTTCGGACTACTCTCGCAGGACCGGGGCGGGGCGACACAGCAACCAGGCCGAGGGAGCACTCCTTCCGCACCGGCCTTCGAGACCCAAAGAGTGACCAACATCCATGTCTACAGCCGCCGCAGACATCCGAGTTGGAGTGATGGACGACCATCGCTCGTTCGCAGAAGCCATGAGCCTTGCGCTCTCCGCCGCACCCGGGTTCACGTGCGTGGGAATCGCCACCTCCAGTGACCAGTGCCTGGAGATGGTGTCAAGCCTGCGGCCCGACGTGCTGCTGCTGGACTACCAGCTCCTCGAAGGCAACGGGCTCCAATGCCTCGACGAGTTGAACGAGGCGAACATCGAGGTCCGGACCGTGATGCTGACCGCCCATGCCTCGCCGGAGATCGCCGCCAGAGCCTTGGAGCAGGGGATCGAACGGGTCCTGTCCAAGGACGCACCGCTGGCCATGGTCCTTGACGCCGCTCGCGCCGCTGCGTTCAACCTCCCCATCGACATCGAGCCTCCGGACCGGATCACCTTCTCCGAGCGGCAACGCCAGGTTCTGGACCTCATGGGTGAGGGGTTCGACCCCGCCTCCATCGGCGAGCGGCTGTTCATCAGCGTCCATACCGCCAGAGGCCACGTGAAGGACATCATGAAGCTGCTCGGGGTATCCACGCAGCTTGCGGCGGTCACCAAGGCCCAGCGGGAGGGCTACCTCATTCCACCACGCTCCCTGACGTAGCCGGGAACGTGGCGGACACGACCGCCCCGGTCGGCTGGTTCGCTTCGATAGCCAGCCGCCCGCCCGACCCTTCGACCAGCGTTCGGGTGATGGCCAGTCCCAGGCCGGATCCGGTCTTTGTTGTGGCGACGTACGGTTCGAGCAGCAGGGATTGCTGGTTCGCCGGTATGCCGTAACCCTCGTCCGCGACCCGAAGGGTCACGGTGGTCGCCGAGCCGGTCAGCGAAACCTCGATCGGGGTACCCGGCGGCGTGTGCCGACCCGCGTTGGTGACCAGGTTGGTCACCACCCGGGACAGGGCATGCGGGTCGATGAACGCGTCGACGTCGTCGAGCCTCATCGTCAAGTTGCCATCGGGGATGTGGGCAACCTGAGCAACCGCCCGCTCGATGATGGGTCGGACCGGGAGCTGACGGGGCGCCAGTGCGTACTCCGCATTGTCGGGGTCGGCCACCCGGCGAAGATCTCCGGCGAACGCTTCCGCCGAAAGCGCAAACCCCTGAAGGCGAGCGGCCTGCGCGGTCATCGGACCGTCGGTCAGCTGACTGGTCAGCGACTCCGCGGTGACGCGAATCGCGGCGAGCGGGGCGGCAAGGTCATGGGCGATGCCGCGGATGAGCCTGGTCCGCTGGTCGACCATGTCCTGCAGCCTGCGGTTTGCCACCGCGAGCTCCCGCTCGTAGGCCAGCAGATGGCTGATGTCCCGTGCCACGCTGTGGTACTCGACCGGTGCGCCGTCCTCGAGGATGGCCCTGCTGTGCACCTCGACGTCCCGGGTCGTCCCGTCCTTTCGGTATGCGGCCACCCGGCAGGTCACCGTCGGCCGATGCGGACCCAGCGTCTGCAGTGCGGACATCATCACGTTCCGGCCCTCCGGATCCAGCACGGGCCGACCGGCGGCGAGGCCCCACGCCTCATCCTGTTCGTATCCCAGGAACTCGGTCACGTTCGGTGAGGAGTACCGCACCTCCAGCTCGGGGTCGTGGATCAGCACCATGTCCGCGGTGTTGTCGGCCAGGTACCGGTACTGGGTCTCCCGCTCGTCGGCCCTGGTGTTGGCCATCGATTCCATCCGGGCCATCAGCCGCAACCGGAGCAACTGCTCGGTGAGCGCACCGAGCCGAATCAGCATGCATCGCTGGTGTTCGGACAGCTCACTTCTGGTCTGGCCGATGACACAGAGTGTCCCAACCGCCAGATCGCCCGTCGGCCGCAGTGGCACCCCGGCATAGAACCGAATGTGAGGATCTCCGGTGACCAGCGGGTTGGCCCGGAACCGCTCGTCGACGTGGGTGTCGGGTACCTCCAGGATCTCGATCGGGTGCACCGACGGGTCGACCGCATGGCTGCAGAACGACACTTCCCGGGGAGTCTCGGCCAGGTCGACACCGTGCCGCGATTTGAAGTACTGGCGGTGCTCGCCCACCAGGCTGACCAGGGACGTCGGCTGGCCGCAGAGCTCGGCGGCCAGGGAGGTGACCGTGTCGAACATCTCCTCCGGAGGGGTGTCGAACAGCTCGAGTTTGTGCAGGAGCGCCAACCGGTCAAGCTCCGCGGGGTTGTCAAGATCGATAGGGGCGGCGGCCATCGCCAGACCGTACCGGCCGGCAACCGGCCGGGCGTGTATCCCGCCGAATGGGGTGGTGCGGGTCCCCACCGACCGGACGGCGGTTCGGCTCAGTCGACGGCGGCGGGGAACGAGGCCCGGACCGTCGTGCCCAGACCCGGCCCCCTGCTCGACGCGGTGATCCGGCCCCCATGAGCTTCAACGAGCAGCTTGGCGATCGCCAGGCCGACACCGGTCCCGTCCGTGAACTGGGCGTCAACCCGGTGGAACCGGTCGAAGATCCTCGTCTGATCCTCCTCCGCCAGACCTCGTCCGGAATCGGTGACCTCGACAACCACCCGGGCGTCGTCGGTGTAGGTCCGTACCTCCACCCCTCCCTCGTCGGTGTACTGGACCGCGTTGCCGATCACGTTCATCAGCACCTGGGTCAACCGGTCCCGATCACCGCGGATGGCCGGCCCTCGTCCGGGTTGGAAGCCAAGCGTCAGATCCTTGGCTGCGGCCTGCGGTTCAAGCTGGGCGACGACGTCCGCCGCGATCGCGTCGATCGCCACGGCCTCCCGACTCACAATCGACAGCTCACCGGCCGCCGAGAGCGACGAGAGATCGTCCGCCAACCGACGGAGCCGGGCGGCTTCCCGACCGATTCTGGCGAACGTGTCCTCCTCGGCGGGGAGCACGCCGTCGAGCAACGCCTCCATCGTTCCCTCTATCGTGCTGAGCGGGTTACGCAGCTCATGGGCGACGTCACCGATCAGCCGCAGCCGCCGTTGCTCGGTCGTCTCCAACGCCTCGCCAAGCCGATTGACGTCTGCCGCCAACGCGTCAAGCTCGGCGGTGTCCGCACCGGGCAGTCGTACGCCGTAGCGGCCGGCGGCCAGTTCCCGGGTCGCCGACGAAATGGCGTCGATCGGTTTGGTCAGGCGCCGGGTCATCCGCCAGGACACCAGCCCAGAGGCGACAACGGCCGCGGTCAGCCCGACCAGCAGCCCAGCGGGGTTGTCATCGCCCCGCCTGCCCGGACTGACCGCCCGAGCCGTCCAGACCACGTCGAGCAGGATGATCACGGCCGCCAGGACAACCAGCGCTACCACCATGACAAGGAGGTGGGAGCCGAAGAGTCGACGACGAAGTGATCTCGTTGGTCCGCCGGCGCGGCTCGTCGGATGGTCGTGGGTGGTCATGCGATGAACCGGTAGCCGACGCCTCGAACGGTCTCGATGAACCGGGGTTCCGATGCGGAGTCCCCAAGGGCTTTCCGGAGGTTGCCGACGTGCACATCGACGATCCGTTCCTCGCCGTAGAAGTCCCGGCCCCAGACCCGATCGATCAGCTGGTGCCGGGCGAAGACCCGGCCGGGGCTTTCCACCATCGCACGCAGGAGGTTGAACTGCAGGGCGGAGAGGTCGACCTCCCGGCCGTCGACCAGGACCTGGTGGCGATCGATGTCGACCGTGATGCCGTCATAGCGGAGCGGTTCGGCCAGCGGTTCCGCAACTTCCAAAGTGGTTGTGCTGGTCCTGATCCGTCGCAGCACCGCCTTGACCCGGGCGACCACCTCTCGGGGCGAGAAGGGTTTTGTCACGTAGTCGTCGGCTCCGACCGAGAGGCCGATCAGCCGGTCGGTCTCCTCGGCGGCCGCCGTCAGCATGATCACGTGGATGTCGGAGAACCGCCGGAGCTCCCGCAGCGTGTCGATACCGTCCAGTTCCGGCATCCGCACATCCAGAATCACGAGGTCCAGCGGTGGGGTTCGGCGGAGCCGCTCCAGTGCGGTTCGGCCGTTGTCGAGTTCCTCCACGTGGAACCCGTCGTCGATCAGGTAGGAGGCGACCAGCCGGCGTATCTCGGGTTCGTCGTCAACTACGAGTATGCGTTGGGGCATGGGATCAGCTCTCCGTCCGGCTCACCTGCCGGTCGGGGGATCGGCGAGCATCGCCGATCCCCCGACTGAGCAGCAGGTCTGTCGACCGATAGTAGGCAGCGGCCGCCCGCTCAGGCGCCGCCACCGCCCGGTGGGTCGGATTCCGTCGGTGACTCGGACCGCGTCGGGGACTCGGACCGCATCGGGGACTCGGACCGCGTTGGTGACTCGGTTTCCGTTGTCGGGTCCGCGCCCGTGATCGGACCGGCCTCGGTGGCAACCGAACCGTCGGCCGGCGGGACGACCGGTGCACCGATCAGCACCGCCCGGCGATGCTCGTATTCGGCCTGGTCAATCTCACCGCGGGCGAATCGCTGCTGGAGCGTGTCGATCGGTGACTCACCGCTCTGACCACCGCCGGGCGGCGGGGACCATCCGGGGGCGGGGCCGGTCGTCGGCGGCGTCCGGCCGGCCGAGCCGTCGTCTCGCCACCGGCGAATCAGCCACACGGCGAGAAACGTCAGCAGCCCGATGAGCAGGAGAGGGAACAGAAATCGGAGGCCGTGTTCGGCCCCACGGGAAGTGTGGCGCAGGGCGGCCAGCAACATGATGTGGATCCTTTCGGGTTCGGCGGCGACGGGACTGTCGCCGCAGATCTCACGAAACCAGCCGTTTATGCAGCACCGATTCGAGGTCCATCAAGCTTGTGTAAAGCACCGTCGCGCGACGACGGTCAGCGACCGACGACCGACGATTCCGTTGTCGCTCGGTCGGGACCTCGCAGCTCAGTTCATGGCGGTCGCCTCCAGCTCGATCAGCAGCGACGGGATCGCAAGCCGGGACACACCGAGCAGGGTCATCGGCGGGGCGACGGCGTGGGGACCGAAGCGCGTCCCGAGTACATCGAAGTGCTGCATCGCCGCATCGACGTCCGTTGTGTAGACGTTGAACCGGACGACGTTGGCCAGGCTCATGTCGGCGCCCGCCAACAACGCCTCCAGGTTGTCCAGGGCCAGGGACAGCTGGGCCCGCATGTCGTCCGAGTGCTGTGGGTTGCCATCGCCGTCAACTGCGGTTTGACCGGCGCAAATCAGCTGCCGACCGACACCGTCCAGGAGTTCGGCCTGGTTGTAGCCGAACTGCAGGGACCAGGGCCACGGGTTGACGGGAGTTCTCTTCATGACGGTTTCTCCTTCTGTGGGCTCGGCGGTCCATCGCCGCCGGTTCGCCGCTCACGGTAAAACCCATCCATGACAGAAACTGTCAGGGATATTCCTACACTGGAGCCATGCCACTGCTCGATCGCCACGACCAGTTGCTTCGGCTCCTGCGAAACCGGGCCGACTGGCGCACTGCGGACCTGGCGGACGCACTTGGTGTCTCGACCAGGACGGTCATGCGGGACCTCAACCGCCTGCGGGATCGGGGGTTCGAGATCTCGACCATGTCCGGACCCGGCGGCGGGGTTCACCTGGAGCCGACATCGGTTCTGGTGACATCCCATCTCGACGGCGAAGACGTGGTTGCGCTGATCCTGTCCGCCGCGGTCGCCCAGGCCATTCCGTGGATGCCGTTCGCCTCCGGCGCAACCGACGCGCTGGCCAAGATCGAGGCATCGCTCCCCTACGAGCGGGCCCGCCATGTCCAGGAGCTGATGATGCGGATCATGATCGGCAATCCCGCTCCCCCGTCGGTCCGTCGCCAGGGCACGGTCAGCCCGCTTCTGGCCCGGCTCTTCGAGCACGCCTTCCGCGAACAGCGGCTGCTGGCATTCGGGTATGCGGACCGGGGCGGGAACGAGACCCGCCGGGTCGTCGAACCGCACGGCCTTCTGGTCCGAGCACCGACCTGGTACGTGGTGGCATGGGACACCGGCGTCGAGTCGCCACGGCTGTTCCGGGCCGATCGGATTCGCTCCCCCCACGTCATGGCCGCCACCTTTGTTCCCCGGCCGCACGACCTGGTCACCGGGCTCTGTCCTGATGCCAGACCGGCGGGCCGGCAAGCCTGAGCCAGGGATCAACAGCCACGGATCACCAACCACGGACCACCAACCACGGATCACCAGCGACGGACCACCAGCGACGGACCACCCGACCACGGGTTACCAACCACGGACCACCCGACCACGGGGTTACGAGGTTGCTCGGCTCATCGACGACCCGAGGTCCTGAGCCCGGACACTCGTGGAGGCCCGGCTGTTCGTCACCGCCCGCACGCTGAGGAAGAGTGCGGTGCTGTGGAGCACGACCGATCCGATCAGCACACCCCAGAGCTGGGTTCGGAAGTCACCTTCCACCCGGAACAGGTCGATGAGGTCAAGCACCTCGCGAACCCAGGACGCGGCCAAAGCGATCACGTACCCCCGGGCGTCCCGGATGAAGAACACGGCCACAAAGCAGGCCAGCCCGATCCCGAGGGCCCTCGCCCCCCACGACAGCACCACGTCGTAGGCGCCGTCCACGTACTGGGGATGGGAGTCGGTGGCGATTGCCGCCCACACCCCCAACACAACAGCGATCGTGCCGGTCAACCCGGTGATGACTTTGACAAACAGGGGGACGTCGATCCGTTCGCTCCCGTTCAGTTGCTCAGTCCTCTGGTTCCGTTCCGTTACAGGTGCCACTGCTCGCTCCAATCAAGTTCTTTACTGGACAGTAAAGAACGTTACGCGATAGATTACTGATCAGTCAAGAACTTCTTTTTCGATCCGAAGGACGGTCACCGGCGCACGATGGCACGACCACGCGAGTTCAACACCGACGAGGCGATGACCCGGATCGCCGACGTGTTCTGGGGAGCAGGGTTCGAGCCGACAAGCATCACGGACCTCGAAGAGGCGACCGGACTGGCCCGCGCACGGCTGTATGCCGCCTTCGGCACCAAACACGACATGCTGTACCGGTCGATCGACCACTACCTCGAAGGCCCGCTTGAGATGGTCTTCCGAACCGTCGACGACGGCGGACTTGACGGCATTTCCGGCTGGTTCCGCCGTATCGCCCAGCTGCGGGCGACCGCACCGGAGCGGGCGCTCAAGGGGTGCCTGGTGGTCAACTCGCTTGTCGAGTTCGGAGACACGGATCCGGAGATCAACCAGCGAGGTGACCGCTATCGGGCCAGGGTGCTTCACGCCTTCCGCAGCGCGCTGGAAGCGGCAGAACAAGACGGCGTAATCACCGGTGATGTCGAGGAGCGCACGAACGTTGCGCTGCTCCTCCTGCTCGGGATCTTCGTCTCGATAAAGAGCGGAGCCGAGGCGGCAACCATCACGGCATTGGCCGACGCCGCCGTTTCGGTTGTCGAGTCCTGGCGGCTGGAGCCGTCGAATCGCTACTCCGCCCGAACCATATGAAACCCCGTCGGGGCTCCGGACGCAGCAACGTATCGGCCGTCGGCCGCTTCGTAGGAGTCGACCGCGCCGAGCGCGGCAAGGAACGCCCGCTCGACCGCCATCACCTCGTCGCCGCAGGCCTTTTTGGTTGACGCCACCTGCGATACGACAAATCGGCCGAAGCCGGCGTCCGCCGACCAGTCGATGGAGCCGAAGTACCGATTACAGGCCGAGCTGCCGCCGATGGCGTCACCGTCGATGGTCACGGTGACCGGCCAGGCGGGATCGAGCTGGACAACCTGGCCGTCGAGGGTCATGTCGACAACCAGCCACTCACCGTCCAACCCCGGCGGGTCCGCCGAGGCCGCATCCTCCACGTCCGGTTGTGCATCGGCACCCGGTCCGGCTCCGGCGGCGATGCCGTCCGGTTGGTTGTTGACCACGGCGATCTCCCCGTAGGTGTTGTCGACACAGTCGGCGGCGACGGCGGCGGCAGCCTCCCCGGCCACGGCTTCGACGTTCGCCACGCCGTAGTACCCTCCGCCGCCCCAGACGCGGTCGCCAGGACCGACCGACTCACCGTTGGCCAGCAGGACCCGACCGGTCTCGGCATCCCAGGACGTGGCCGCCGGCCACACGACGGGGAACCGCTCGCCCGGATCACCGGGATCCAGATAGAGACAGTCCCCCTCGACGACCAGTGCTCCCGTAACCTCGGCATCCTCACCCTCGTAGGCCAGCGGCTCCAGGTGACGCATCACCGGGCCGACGAGACCGGCCGCAGGTTCCGAATCCTCAGCATCAGGCTGATCGGCGGCCTCGTCGGCCGCCCCCAGCGACGCGACGATCGGCTCGTCATCGGATCCGCACCCGGCGAGGACGGCGCAGATCATCAGCACACCGGCCGCACCGGCGATCCGGCGGCTGATCAGGCTCGAACGGCTCACGGCCCCATCGTAGGACCCGGTGGCCACCGGTTTCCGGCGGCCCTGTCACCGGTCGGCCACCGCTTCGACCTCGTCGGACCACCCACCGCTTCGAACTCGTCGGACCACCCACCGCTACGACCTCGTCGGACCACCCACCGCTACGGTGGGCCGGGTGAGCAGCGACCAGACAACCGAACCCACGTCCGAGCCTGCGGAGACCTTCGAGGAGTTCCGGCGGTCCTTCTCCTACGGATCGCGGACCGATCTTGACGCCAAGTTTCTGGCCGCACTGGATGATGCGGACGCCGGCCGGTTCTTCCAGGAGCTGATCCGTGAGGCGGTGGCCGTGGCCGACGGAACCGACGAGCGGGCGAGGACGATGGCCCGTTTTCTTCACGGCTGGCAGCAGCAGGCCTACAGCAGACCGGGTCAGTTCAGCTACGACGATGCGCCGTTTGCACCTCTGTCGTCGCCGCTGTCGAAACGGCGGGTTGCACTGCTGACGTCGAGCGGCCACTTCCTCGACGGCGACGACCCGAAGCCGTTCGGCGTGGAGAACATGACCCAGGCCGAAGCGATCGAGCGGATACAGGACTTTCTCCGTGAAGCGCCGTCTTTGTCGCACCTACCACCCGGCACCACCGGCGAGCAGCTCCGGGTCCGCCACGGTGGTTACCCGATCGAAGGGGCCCAGGCAGATCACAACGTCGGGCTCCCCATCGACCACTTCGAGGCGTGGGGCGCTGACGGCACACTCGGCGAGTACGCCGGCGCGTACTCCTTCGTCGGGGCGTGCTCCCAGGTTCGGCTGAACAAGCAGACCGGACCGGAGTGGGTCGAGCAGTTCCTGGCGGAACGGATCGAGGCGGTGTTCCTGGTTCCGCTCTGACCGGTCTGTCACGTGTCCGTGGGACACGTCGCACGCCTCCTCGAAACGGCCGGCATCCCCACCGTGACCATCGCATCCTCGGCGTTCGCCGGACGCCTGTCACCGATGGGCATTCCCCGCTTGGTCCTCACCCAGCAACCGCTTGGACGTCCGCTCGGTCCTCCTGCGGACTCCGGCCGCCAACGTCGGACCCTCGACGAAGCGCGACGGTTCTTCGAAGCGGCGACGGAAGGCCGCTCGGTCCTCACGCTCGACTGGTAGCGGTGCGGCCGGCCCGCTCGCTCGGCCAAGCCGCCCGACTGGTCGCGTAATCGCTTACCGGACAGGGATCCATTTAGGCAATTTTTGCTCCTCGTTCGGTCGCCAAAGAGCGTTTGGCCGTCGATTTACTACATCGGATTCTGTGACATGTGAGCCGTTGACTTTGCGATCAAACGAGCCACACGATGAGCAGTAGCAATCACATCGGGGGCAAGCAGGCGGTCGATCAACAGCCGCAAGGAGACCCGCCCAGACGGGCTCTTTCGTGCTGCCCCTCGCACCGAGTCTGACCGAGAACATCCGAGCGAAAGGCGGCAACTGTGAGTCTCACCGGTACCGAAGACGTATTCGTGGCGATACACGAAGACGGACTGAACGATCTGCTGTCGAGGTTCTTCACGACCCGACCTCGACATCTGAACTACGGGTCTCCTGCCTTCGTGGCGACAACAACATCGGCGTCGACGCAAATGGCGGCGATCAGCTTTCCCGGCGTCCCAGGTGGCATCCACTGGGCGGTGAGCATCGAGATCCCACGGGTCGACGTCCACCCGCAATCGGTCGGGCTGCCGCCGGAGCTCGACCCGCTCGGACCGCAGCGGGTGTCGCTGATGACGAAGGTCCGCCTCTGTGTGGACTGCGGCGACCGTGAGCATGAGGAGGATCCGCAGGGCCATTGGGACGACAAACCCGGCTACCCGGATCGGCCTGCTGGCCGGATCAATCCGGTCTGTTTCGAAGTCGACGTGTACCTCATCGCCCGGGTCGAGCGGACAACGCTGAACGGCGGGCCCGCGGTGCGCCTCATCGTCGAGCGGATCGAACTCGTCGATGTGGCACCCGACCCGTTCGAGTCGGTCCTGGAGTGCCTGCTGTTGAAGATCATCAGGGCGGCGATTGCACAGGCGGTGCTTCCACTGGACGCCATCAGCGCCGGGACATTCACATTGACGCCAACCGTCGGACCGAACGCTCAAGACGATCAGCTTGAGATGGCCGGATCGATCACGGTCTAAAGGAGGAAAGCCATGGATATAACAGCCGCAATCGACGAATCGGCAGCCGACAGTCTTCTCGACTCGCTGGTCAGCTCCATCCCGGTGCAAACCGCAAGTGGTAGTGGATCGCTCGGGCCGTTCACCGCTAGCTACAACGCATCGGCGTCGTTCACCAACGGCGATGTCGACCTGATCGCCCCGTCAACCGTTCGCATTCAGAATTTTCGGGTCGATTGGAGCGTCGGTCTGTCGTTCACGCTCGACCTCTCGTCGATCATCCCGGACTTCTGCCTCCCGCAGGTTTGTGTGAACATCCCGTGTGTTGGTCGGGTGTGCACCCCTGCACCCTGCATCAACTGGCCGTCGGTGACGATCAACGTCCCACCGGTCGGCGACTTCCTGAACATCACCGCCGACCTCGGACTCTCCGCGACGCTCGTCGGATCGGACTGGGAGGTCGACGCAACAATCCAGGGGGTTCCCAACCTCCAGTTCGGGGCGGCCAGCGCGGTGATTCTTGCTGCGATCGGTGCCGCCATCGTGCCCGCGGTGATCGTGATCCCGTTCATCGGACCGTTCGTGGCCGCCGCCGTGGCCGGCATTCTTGCCGCCATCGGAATCGCCGGGGTCACCGGCCTCCTGGGGCCGATCATCACCCCGTTCGTGGCCGGTCTTGCGGTCACGATCTACAAACAACCCCAGACGTTCCAGGCCATCGCCGCCGCCGGCCCGAACGATCCGGCCGTCTTTGTCTCCATCGACGATGTGCAGGCCGAAATCCAGTCCACCAACGAAGACGAACTTGTCGTCACCGTCGACGTCTCATAAGGAGCACATCATGATGCACAGCAATGTTCTCGACAGCCGATCCATCGGGCTCGGAGACGCCTTCGGCCAGCGGTTCATGAAGCCGGGAATCTACCGGTACAACCTGGACCGACCGGGCGGGGGCCGCATGGGCGACGAGTACCCGTACGAGATCAGAGTCAACGAAAGTCCGGCCGACCACGCCATGCACCAGGAGACCGTGCTGGTGGGCTACCGGAAGCGTCGCCTGTCCCCGGACCGTCCGCAACTGGACATCCAGGTCGGCGACCTGGTGGTCTGGGCACCGACTAGCAGCGACGTCCCTCGATTTGAAGTGGCGGGCGAGCAGGAGTTCTTCGGCAGCGCCGTCATGCAGAACGAATGCGGCTACAGCCACGCATTCGGCCTGTCCGGCACCTACCGCTGGAGGGACGCAACCGGCGGTCCGGCCATGGGTGTCGTCAAGGTGAAGGACCCGAAGGTGGACACCACGTCCGGCCTTGAGCGCTGGAAGAAGAAGTTGGCCAACGCCCAACTCGTCATGATTCACGACGGGAAGGTCGACCCGGCCGAGGTGTCCATCGAAATGGGCCAGACCGTCTACTTCGCCGTTGTCAACGGCACGGGCGTCACGGTGACCGACGAACAGCTGCTGGCCGGTGACGGGACGTACCAGGACAAACCGAAGGACCAGGACAAACCGACGTACGAGGACAAACCGAAGGACCAGGACAAGCCGAAGGTGAAGAAAGCGAAGGCCAAGAAATCCAAGAAGCCTTCGACGCAGGGCAAGGGCAAGAAGTCCTAGGTCACAACAGCGGACCGAACCCCGGGCTGACGACCGGAGCCGGCGGCGGACGGCTCCTTTGTCACGCCGACGGCTCGGTCAGCTCACGTTGTAGTGACCGATCACCATCACGGCGGCGATCACCACCTCGATCAGCAACGGCGGCACCACGGCGGGGATGAATCCGTCGACGGCGATGCTGACCAGTCGACCGATTGCGGCCGCCGCCATCACGATCGCAACGGCGAGGAACCAGGTGGTCTCGTCGGTGACCAGGCCGACGACGATCATCGAGGCGCTGGCGAAGAACAGCCCGCCGAGAACACTTCGTATCTCGCTGAGGCCGGGGATGCCGTCCGGCGTGAGACCGACGGCGTCACCCATGTTTGTCGGCAGGAACATCGACCGGACGCCGAGGGCGGTCAGTGGTACGGCGAGGATGCCGATGATGATTTGCAGGATGGTGTTCATGTTTGTTCCTCGTTCTGTTCCTGGTTCCGGCCTGCAGTGCGATTCGGGCCATAGGCCGTCGCGATGGCGTCGGCGATCCGGTTTGGCTCGTCCTCCTGCAGGTAGTGGCTGGCGTTGTCCAGGCGGATGACCGTTGCGTCCGGGAACCGTCGCTCCCAGCCGGGGAGGATGGCCCGGAAGACCGGATCCTTCGTGCCCCAGATCAGCACCAGCGGCGTGTCGGCGAAGACGGTGGTGACCCGTCGTTCGAGCTCGGCCAGGAAAGGACCGGCCGCCCGGATCTGTTTCGGGAACTGGGCGATACCCCGTCGGTGCTCCGGGGTGGGAACGACGGCGGTGTAGTGCTCGAACTCGGCGTCGGTGATCTCACCCTCGATTGATCGCTTCATGGCCGGATTGACAAAGAAGTTGCGGCGGGTGATGAGTCGCTGCATGAGCCGGGAGCTCATGAGCCGGCTGAAGAACTTCAACATGCCACCTTCGGCCGGCCAGGCCCAGGTGTTGCCGATGACCAGACCGCTGACCCGATCCGCTCTCCGGGAGGCGACCTCGAGGCCGATCGGGCCGCCCCAGTCGGCGCCCATGACGATGGCGTCGGAAAGGTCGAGGTGATCGATCAGTTCACCGACGGCCTCGGCGTGTTCCTCCGGGGTGTAGCCATAGCCGTCTCCGGGGTGGACAGAGAGTCCGAAGCCCGGGTAGTCCATTGCGATGCAGCGGAACTGACCGCGCAGCTGCACAATGATCTTGCGGTAGAGAAAACTCCAGTCGGGGTTTCCGTGGAACAGAATCAGGGGCCGACCCTCGCCCTCGTCGACGTAGTGGATGGGACCGACGGAACTCTCGAACCAGCGGGACTGGAAGGGGAAGAGTTCCGGATCAGGGGTGAAGTCGACAACGCTGCTAGGGGCTTCGGCGCGGGGCGCCTCGCTTGCAGTTTCGGTCTGACGACCGAAACTGTTGTGAGTTGACGCCGGGTCCGACGTCCCTGTCCTCAGGTACCTAGGCCGCTGCATCGGTGGCCCCCTTCTTGTTGGTGGCGGACGCCTCGACCGGGGCAACCCGGCGGATGCTCTCCTGGGCCAGATCGTCGACAAGACCACCCATGCCCTTCCGCATCTGGCCGTCCGTGACACTCTTGGCCAGCCGGCCGACGCGGTTCGGGCGGTACTCGACGTCCAGCACAACCCGGGTGCCGGTCTCGGTCGCCTCGAGTTTGAAATCCGCAACGGCGTCGGTGACGGGCATCTTGAACGTCTCGTAGAGATGGACGGTCATGCGGCTCAGCGGTTCGTGATGAGTGATGCGCTCGTTGACGCCGCCCATGGGTGCGAAGTCGCAGTGGCGGGTGGTCCCCTCCCCGACCGGACCGTCCGTGGTCAGGGCCGACCGGCGGACGCCGGGGCTCCAGTCGGCGATGTTGCCGAAGTCGTCGAGGATGGCCCAGACGGCCTCAAGCGGCGCATCGATGGTGCGGGTGATCGTGAACGTGTTCATGGTTCAACTCCTGTGATTGGTGTTCCGTTGTCGACTCGGTGCTGCCTACTGCGGCTGTGGAAGCTCTGTTGTCAATTGGGTGTCAGAGGTTCTACAATGCACGTTGTCAAACTGAAATCAGGTTATACAACACATGGTGGATAACGCAACCCCCTCTTCGAAGAACCTCGGTGGCCGCCCTCCGGAGTTCGACCGCGAGCAGGTCTTGACCGCTGCGGTCTTCGCGTTCTGGACCGGCGGCTACAAGGCAACAACCGTCGGCGACCTGGAGCAGGCCACCGGGGTCGACCGCTCAACGCTGTACAAGAGCTTCGGTGGAAAGGACGGCCTGTACCGGTCGGCGGCCGACACCTACATCGCCATGGCCTCCGACCAGCTCTTCTCAAAGCTCCACAACGGCACGGACGGTGTGGCGGACGTCCTGGCGTTCATCGACACGCTCTCGGCCAGCTATCGGGCCGGTCAACCGCGCGGGTGCTACATCGTGAACGACATGGGCAACGTGGACGAGTACGAAGCCGCCCACCGCTACTTCGACATCCTGCAGACCGGTTTCCGGGCTGCGCTCGGTCGGGCCGCCGATGCGGGTCAGATGTCGGCGGACGCAATCGACCGCCGCGCCGAATTCCTCACCGCGGCGTTCATCGGCATCAACCTCACCCACCGCAACCGGGCCGATGCCGAGGTCGCCCATCGGCTCATGGACAGCGTCCGGGCCGAGGTGGCCAGCTGGTCGGGAGACGCGTCGGGTTAACCGGACCGGCCGACACCGGGGCCGCCGGCCTCCGGCTCGATCCGTGAACCGGTTGCCGCCACGAGGCGGTCGGTCACCGAGATCGTGTAGTCCGTCATCGCCGGCCCGCCGTGGCCGTCGGTCTCGGCGATGAACAACTCAGCCTCCGGGATTGCCGCGGCCAGTGCCACCGGAAAGTCCATCGGCGAGCTGATGTCCAGGCGACCGTGGGACAGGAACGTCGGGATTCCCGCCAGGTTCGGGGCGTTGTCCATGAGGTGGCTGTCGGCGAGGAAGGCACCGTTGGACCAGTAGTGGGTGACCAGTCGGGCGTAGCAGAGGCGGAACCCGGGGTCCGCGTCAACCAAACCAGGTCCGGTGCCCGGCCCGAGCGACATGTGGGTGTCCTCCCACGCACACCACGCCATCGCTGCAGGTCCGTGGACCTCCGGCGACGGATCCATCAGCAACTCGTGTATCGCCGCGGTCAGATCACCGTCCCGCCGATCGGCCGGGAGATGTGCAACAAACGTCTGCCACTGTTCGGGGAAAACCCGGCCGACGGTTCGGGTGGCCCACTCCACGTCGGCCCGGTTCGTCCGACACACGATGGACAGGATCAACTCGGTGACCGATCTCGGATTGGCTTCGGCGTAGGCAAGACCGAGGGTCGAACCCCAGGAGCCGCCCCAGACCAGCCACCGGTCGATCCCGAGGTGGGTTCGGAGGATCTCGATGTCGTCGATCAGGTGCCCGGTGGTGTTCGTCGACAGATCGATTGACACCTCGGGATCACCGGCGTAGGGGGTGCTCCGCCCGCAGCTCCGCTGGTCGAACTGCACGAGCTTGTACCTCGATGGGTCGAACATCCGCTCGAAGTTCCGGTTCAGGCCGGTGCCGGGCCCGCCGTGCAGCAACACCGCGGGCTTGCCATCCGGGTTCCCGGAGACGATCCATCGCAGCACGTGGCCGTCACCGACGGCGAGGGTCCCTTCGTCGATGAGGTCGGTGGGCTCGTACCGTTTCACCAGTTCTCCTGACTACGAGCGGCTCGACCGGAGCGGTCAGCCGTCGAGCAGGCCATCGGCCGCTTCGGTCATGACCCGGATCTGCTGATCCCTGGGGAGCCCGGCCCGAACGGTTCGCAGCGCCAGGTGGGTGACACCGGCCTCCCGCCACCGTTCCACCCGGTCTCGCCAATCCGCGTTGTCCTCGCCGACGATCGGCACCACCGCCTCGGACCCGATGGTGCCCGGGTCGCGGCCGGCGGCGACCGCGGCCTCATCGATCGCCGAGGACAGCTCGCCGAAATCGTCCGGCCCGCACAGGGCAAACCAGCCGTCGGCCAGCCTGCCCATCCGATCGGTGATCCGACGGCCCGGCAACCGACCGGCGCCGATCCAGATCGGGATGGGGGCGCCCGGCCGAGGCTCCAACCGGCACTGGTCGATGGTGTGGAACCGGCCGTCGAAGCTGACGGTCTCCTCGGTCCAGAGCCTGCGCAGCACCTCGATCTGCTCCTCGAGCCGAACGCCGCGGGTACTGAAGTCCGCACCCTGGGCCTCATACTCGGCGGCGCTTGCACCAACGCCGACCCCGAAGCGGACCCGACCACCACTGAGGACCTCGAGCTCACAAACCTGTTTGGCCAGCAGCGGCGTCTGTCGGGACGGCGAGATCACCACGGACGGCACCAGCTCGATCCGCTCGGTGATGGCGGCGATGTAGGCCAGCAACATCAACACCTCGTGACGATGCCCTTCTTCCTGTCGAAGCACCCGATCGGGGACGATCAGATGGTTGTAGCCCAGCTCATCGGCGGCCCGAGCGAAGTCGGCGATTGCTCCCAGGTCCTCCTGGAGGTCGGCGACGGGCAGGTTGATCCCAATCTTCATCGCTACAACCTATCCACCAGCGCCGGAGCGACGCTGTGGTTGGTCCGGGTTCGGTCGCATCGCTCTCCCCCGTCGATCTAGGCTCGGCGGCATGGCCGCTTCGACGAACTTCGGGCCGATTCGATACGACGTCGACGACGCCATCGCCACGATCACCATCGACCGACCGGAACGCCTGAACGCGTTCGACCAGGCGGTGTTCGCCGGTCTGAACGAGGCGATGGCACGGTTCAAGAGCGACGACGAGGCCAGAGTGGCGATCCTGACCGCCAGCGGCGACCGGGCCTTCAGCGCCGGGTTCGACATCAAGGCTGGAGACCAGGCCGTGTCCGGTGGGGGCCTCGGTGCCACCAACGCATTCCTGCTCGACTTCATGGATGACGACATGGGTGGAAAGCCGGTGATCTTCGCCGGGTTCGGCCGCTGCGTTGGCCAGGGGGTCTCCCTGGCGGCGTGGGCCGATCTTCGGATCGCCGCCGACACCACGCTGTTCTCCGTACCCGAGGCCAAGATCGGGATCTCGGCCCAGTCGCTGCCCGGCCAGTTGGTCGATCTGCTCGGCGCGTCGGTGGCCCACTACTTCCTGCTCTACGGCGAGGACCTCACGGCCGAGTGGGCGCGGTCGGTCGGGTTTGTCCACGAGGTGGTCCCCTTCGATCAGCTGCTGCCGAGGGCCAGAGCGGTTGCGGCCTCGATGATCGGTCAGGGCCCACTGGCCTTGGCCGCCCACAAGCGGATCCTGAAGGCGGCGATGACCCGGCCCCGGGACGAGGCGATCGCCCTGGCCAAGGAGCTCCGTCGGCAGACGCTGCGGTCCAACGACTTCCGGGAGGGCATGCGGGCCTTCAACGAGCGGCGCCCGCCGGACTACACCGGCACCTGATCGGGAACCACCCGCTCGACGCCTACTCCAGGGGTTTGAGGTCGTCCAGGATCCAGGGGAGCAACTCCCCGACCGTCGGGTGGGTGAAGACCGCCTTGCGAAAGGTCTTGTAGGACTGCTTGGCCAGCATGAACGGCGCAAACATGTTGATGATCTCGTCCCCGCCGACGCCCAGTATCGAAACGCCGAGGAACTCCTCGGTGTCGGCGTCGACCAGGAGCTTGATCAGCCCGGCGGTCTCGTCCTTCTCCCTGGCCCTGGCGATTGCGGTCATGGGTCTGGTGGCCATCAGCACGTTGCGACCGCTCTCTCGCGCTTCGTGCTCGGTCATCCCGATCCGACCGAGCGGCGGATCGATGTACATGGCGTGGATCGGAATCCGGTCGGCCAGCGTCCGATCGCCCTCACCGGAGTAGTTGTCCCAGAAGGTCTCGCCGTCGTTGACCGAGGTATGGGTGAACGCGCCGCGGCCGTTGACATCACCGACCGCAAAGATGTGATCGACGTTGGTCCGCAGCGTGTCGCTCACCGGGATGTAGCCCCGGCCGTCGATCCGGACGCCGGCGGCGTCGAGGTTCAGCGAGCCGCTGTTGGGCACCCGCCCCACCGCAAGCAGCAGGTGGCTGCCGACAATGGTCTCGGTTCCGGACTGGCCGCTGTAGGAGACCTCGACTGCCCCCGGCCGGGGCTGGGTCACGGATTCGACCTTGGCCGAGGTGTGGACGGTAATGCCCGAGTCGGTGAGGATCTCCTCAGCCGCCGCAGCGATGTCACCATCCTCCCGGTGCATCAACTGGTCGGCGGCCTCGATGACGGTGACCCTGCTACCCAGCCGTCTGAAGATCTGGCCGAACTCCAGACCGATGTAACTCCCGCCAACGATGACCAGGTGCTCCGGAACCTCGGACAGTTCGAGCAGCCGTCGGTTGTCGAGCCAGTCGACGTCGTCGATCCCGTCGATCGGCGCCTTCAACGGACTGGTACCGGTGTGGATGACGATCGTGTCGCCGGAAATCACCTGGTCTCCGACCTGGACTTCGTGTTCGGACACAAAGTGTGCGTAGTCGCCGTAGAAGTCAACGCCCTCCATCGACTCCAGCCACCCTTTCATCCCGGAGTTGTCGCGCATGGCGTTCATCCGGCCCATCACCGTGGCCATGTTGATCGTGTAGTCGGGGATCTCGACGCCGAAGTCGGGACCACGAGCGGCCATGTGGGCCGCACGTGCGCTGGCGACAAGGGTCTTTGTCGGGGTGCAGCCGTAGTTGACACAGGACCCGCCGACCGCTCCCCCTTCGATCAGCGCCACGGTCTTTCCGGCGGCCGAAAGGCGGGGCACAACCGTGCCGGTGGCCTGCCCGGTCCCGATCCAGATGACGTCATACCGATGCTGTGCGGCATTCATGATTCATTCCTCAAGACGTTCCGGGTGGCGACGCCGATGCTGTCGCCACTGATAGACAGGCAACTCACCGGCGTCATCCGACATTCCCAACAAGATCCGCACCGCGCTGCTGATGGGAAGTCCGACCGGTGGTCGTCGGTTCCGTTGGTCATGGGGATCACCAACGACACCACCGACGGCGGACGGCGACCATGACGGTTGCGTTTGTGCTCTCCGGCGGTGCGTCGCTCGGCGCCATCCAGGTCGGGATGCTGGCCGCGCTCGAGGACGCCGGTATCGCCCCCGATCTGGTGGTCGGCACATCGGTTGGTGCCCTCAACGGTTCCTGGGTTGCCTCGGGTCGGCCGGTCCGCGGCCTGGCGGACGTTTGGTGCTCCCTCGAACGGTCCGACCTCTTCCCGCTCGACCCGCTGGTTGGCCTCCGCGGCTTCACCGGTCGGTCGACACACTTCATCTCCGACCGGGGTGTGCGGTCAGTGCTCCGACAACACCTCGGATTCGAACGGCTTGAGGATGCACCGCTGCCCTTCCGGGTGGTCGCCTGCGACGCGCGCTCGGGCGACGAGGTGGTGCTGCAACGCGGGTCCGCCGTCGAGGCCATCCTCGCCAGCTCGGCGCTCCCCGGCATCTACCCACCGGTCAGTATCGACGGCCGGCTCCTCATCGACGGCGGCATCGTCAACAACACGCCGATCAGCCTTGCCGTCCAGGCCGGTGCAACCGATGTGTGGGTGCTCTCGACCGGGTACGCCTGCGGTCTCCCGAGCGCACCGACCGGAGCGATCAACATGGCCCTCCACGCCGTTGGTCTTCTTGTTCAGCAGCGCCTGGCCAACGAGGTCTCGAACCGGCGGTACCCCGTACCGGTCCACCTCGTGCCGCCGCCGTGTCCGGTGGACGCCACCGCAACGGACTTCAGTCGGACCGGCGAGCTGATCGAGCGAGCCCATCGAGGCACCGCCCAGTGGCTGGCCAACGGCCGTCCGAACGCCATGCCCCTCCATCCCCACCACCAGACCTACTAGCGGCATCGACCAGGCAAACAACCGCCGGGGAACGTGACGGCCGGCCGGTTCACACCCGATCGGAGGACGACCAAACGCCATCGCCCGACCAGGTGCGCCGACCGAGGGGACTACCCGCTGGTGGATCGCTCGGTGGCGACCAACGCGGCGAGTTCCGCGTCGAGGCCATCGCGGTGTCGCGACAACGTGCGATGGGCGGCGGCGAGCAACCCCATGATCGCCACAACCCCGATGAGGGTCCGGGCGGTCTGGCTGCCAGCCGCCGCAGGTGCAACCGGGAACCACAGGTCCTCGGTCACCATGGTCGACCCGTCGGCCAACCGGGCCCAGGAGACATACCCCTGATGCTCCGTTGACAGCGCGATCACCGAGTGGTCGGTCAACGCCGACATCTCGCCCGTATCAATCGCAGCGTTCGAGTTCGCGTCGGTCCAGAGGGCCAATCCGTTCAGTTCGGCACCGGCCACCTGTCGGTCGCCGTCAACGTCGAGCCTGGCCAGCTTTTCGAACCCGTCGGCGTAGCGCCCACCCTGATCACCAAAGAGGTGGGCTCCGGTGACCGGTCCGGCGATGCGGGTGTCGACCAGGATGCCTTCGGTCGGGGCGAACCATTCGGCGACGGTCTCCGCCTCGCCATCGGCGTCGAAGTCGAACGAGAACTCACCGGATATCCGCTCGACCGATCCCGAACCGTCGATGTCCAACCCGATCGGCGAGATCTGCGTCACGGAGAAGCAGAGCTTGATCTGCTCCCGTCCCGATCGTGTTGTCAACGTTGTGACCACTTCGCGTGGGATGTCCCGGAAGGCCAGATTTTGAATGGCCCCGTACCGCTCGGTGACAAGGACCGGCGGGAAGAGGATCACCTCGTTGTCGTCAAGTGAGAAGTCGACGCCCGGAACGGTTGCTTCGATTGCACCAAGGTCGATGTCGAGCGGCTGGGTGCCGAAGCTGAACCGGTCGAGCTCCAGGGAGTAGTCCAACCGACCAACGTCAGGTCGGAAGAACCAATCGGCCTGGGCTGCCGGCGCGCACGGAAGCGGGTCGGGGTCTGGTTTCGGGTCCGGCTTGGGATCCGGGTCCGGCTGTGGATCCGGGTCCGGCTTCGGGTCCGGCTTGGGATCCGGGTCCGGGTGTGGATCCGGGTCCGGCTTCGGGTCCGGCTCGGGATCCGGATGCGGGGTGTACAGCACCGACCGGAACTGCGGGCTGCGGTCGTCGACACACCCATACCGCTGGTCATACAGATCACCCGACCCCGCAAACTCGAACTCGGCGCCGAGCGGGGCGATCACCACCGCTATAGCGCACGGATTGTCAACATCGAAGGTGTATCGACCGTGAGCATCGCTGGTTGTGCTGCCCAGATAGTGACCCCGCGTCCACCGGTTGACCGCGGCGAAGAGATCGATCTTCACGCCGCTCGCCGGCGCGCCGTCGTCAAAGGCCACCACACCGTCAAGGCTCGCCC
Organism: Actinomycetota bacterium; assembly: GCA_039029335.1. Lineage (GTDB taxonomy): Bacteria > Actinomycetota > Acidimicrobiia > Acidimicrobiales > SZUA-35 > JAHELU01. Next base: position 21,985 of record JBCCGJ010000039.1, read on the forward strand.
CCCTGTAGGTCGCCGATGCGGGCGCAACCCATCCGAATCCGATGACGCCGACGACCAGGAGGAACCCCGTCATGACCGATACCGGCCACCGTCTTCCGCCTGGCATGCGCCTGTCCCTGTCCAACATTTCGGTGGAGCCTCCTCGCTTTTGTTGCGCGCCGGGCCGTCCGGTGCCGCTTACTCAACTAGACGCTGGGAGACCGCTGAGCCTTATGGCCCACAGGTCGATTTACCTAACGACATGACCCGGGAGTTATCACGTAGAGTCACTCACCGATCGCGGGAAAGGACGGGCCGCTGTGGCGTCACCAACCGCAACGTCGACCGGGTCGCCGACTCAGCCGACAAAAGCGGACACGGAAACCGAGCTGAAACAGCTGGCAAAGAGCCAGTTCGAGGCCATCTATCGGGAGTACCGACCGACGCTGGTCCGATTTGCCGAACTCCGCAAGGCCGACGACCCCGAAGCAGCTGCTGACCACGCACTCTTCGAATACCACCGAGCGTGGCATCGGCTGGACAACCGCGATGACCGTGCGCTGCGCTCGTACCTCCTGAAGGCGACCGCCACCCAAGTCATCGATCAGCACCGGCGCCGCACAAAGTCCGTCGAGACCGAACAGCTCCTCGATGATCTCACCGAAGGCGAGGCCCCTGGTTTCGAAGACGCCACGGTGGACGCAGCGCTCCTGCAGCAGCTGATCGCCGAGCTGCCGCCGGCTCAGCGCGACACGATCCTGCAGCGGTTCTACCTCGACCTGACGGCCGAGGACGTCGGGCGTCTTCAGGGGCGCCAAGCCAACACGGTCTACCAACTCCAGCACCGGGCCATCGCCAACCTGCGGAAAGCGTTGCTGGCCACGATGGCCGTCGCGCTCGTTGCGCTTGTTGTCTGGCTGACTCGTGGAACCGACCCGACCCAACCGGTGTCCACCGACCCGGTCGGGGGTGAGCAGAACTCGATCGAGAACCCGGAGCCAACGCCCGGCGGAGACGCCATCGAAAGGGTGGAGCAAGGCCGAGCGGACGGTGCACCGGACCGTGCGGTCTCCGATGCCGGAGCGGACGGCATACCGGCGGCGGAAGCAGCTGCGCAAACGACCCCGGCGGATCAGGACCCCGAGCGCCCACGCTCGGCCTCGGCAATCGGAGGCTCTGAGGACGCGGAATCACCAACGGACCCCGGACCGGTGGGCGCAGTCGACTCACCGGCAGCCAAGCCAACGGCGACGCCAACCACATCGCCCACAACACCACCGCCACCAACGCCCACCACCGACGCGGACCCGGATCCGGCGACCACCCAGGTTGTGCCATCAACGACCGTTGTGCTGCCGCCCACGACCGCACCACCGGCCGTGATGGCAACCCAGGGCTTCAACCGCTGTTCGGTCTTTGCCGTCGGCAGCGACAGAATCGTCATCGTCCTCTTTGATCCCTCGGGTGAAATCGGCCAGCCCGACGACTACCGGTCACCATCGAGCATCCGTTTGGTCACCGCAAGCGGCGGCACCGTGTTCGAAATGGAGACCGATGGACAGGGCGTGAATGGTGACACAAGCGGGAGCGCCGGCTGGCTCGAGTTCGACAACGGTGTCCGCACCCACCGACGCTATGCGGACGCCTCACCTCCGGCCGAATGGGGCCTGCTTGTCGACCACACCGTCCCCGACGACTGGAACAGGGTCGAGTACATCAACGCCCAGGGGTCGTGGACCGCGGCCCCCACCTGCAACATCTAGGTCCGGCGACGAAATCCGCCGATCACCATTGGGTGAAGGGGAACCTGGGCACGCAGCCGGGTCAGTCGAGCCCGTCGGACCAGAGGAACTCGTAGACGGTGTGGTGGCCAGGTAGACCCTTCAGCTGGGCCAGCGTCGGCGGGCCGAACCGGTAGGCGTCGTCACCGGCGGCGATCAGGTTGACGACAAGACTTGCCAGGACCTCACCACCGGCGGCGAGGTTGGCCACCCGAGCGGCCATGATCACGTGCCGACCGAAGATGTCACCGTCGTCCCCGACGAGGGCCTCTCCGGTGTGGAGGCCCATCCGCACCCGCAGGTCCGGCCCATCTTCGGCCTCGATCTGATTTTGGACACGGGAGGCAAAGGTGAGGGCCTTGCGCACGCTGGGGAACGTGAGCATGAACCCGTCTCCCATCGACTTCACCTCCCGACCTCCCACCTCGACCAGCGCGGACCGGAAGATGCGATTGTGGATCTCCAGCAGCTGGTACCAGGCGACATCACCGAGCTGAGCCGCCCGCTCCGTCGAGGACTCGATGTCCGAGAACAGGATGGTTACGGTGTCGCCATTTCGATCGCGTTGGGTCGTCTTCAGCGGCCGGGAACTGACTTCCTCCGCAACGGCGTCGATCGACGTGCGGCCGGGATCCATCTCCCGGACTTCGGTGGTCCGACCGAGGCCGGGGACTGCGGAGTCGGGGAACTCGATCGAGATCTTGGTGTCGCCGATTTCAAGGAGGCTCGCCGAGTGGACCTGGGTGGTGCCGACCAGTGCGGCGCCGTTGATCACGGTGCCGTTGGTGGACCCCAGATCCGTCACCTCGACAACCTCGCCGAGTCGGCGGAACTCGACGTGACGGCGCGACACCTCCGGGACGGGGACGATAAGCCCATCGGCCTCCCGGCCGATCACCAGGCGGTCAAAAAGCAAAACGGACAGGGGCTGTCGCCCTGGTGAGGTGACCGTGATGATGATGCCTTCGAGCATACGGCCACCTCCCCTCGCCGGCTCCGGCCGTCCCGACCGAGGAATTCTACGACCGGGCTGATGCCCGGCGAAACCACGCCCTGTCGCAGGGGTGACGGCGGACTCGGCCGCCCCACGTCATCGCAGCCCGTTTCGGCGCGTACTCCCGTAGGGGTACACAGCACCTCGCTGGGGAGGATTCGCCGTATCGAGACGCTTCGTACGGTCGCCCTATGAGAAAACGACATCTGATCTTCCCATTGACCGCAGCGTTTGGGCTCGTTGTCTATTTCGGTCTTTTCAACTACAAGCCCTTTGTCGACTTTGTGTTCGAGTTCGGAGACTCCAGTACCGAACGCTTCGATCCCGAAGTCTCCGACGTCCGCTTCGAATCAACAACTGAACAGCAACAGACGCTGACCTACGAAGCGGAGATCCTCCAGCCGTCCGGCATCAGCATCCGGGACGACCGAATGCTCATCGTGACCGATACCGCGGACGTGTTCCTGACCGACTCCACCGCGGACATTCTCGACTCAG
>JBCCGJ010000040.1:0-24584 GCA_039029335.1 Actinomycetota bacterium
ACCGTCTCCAAATCACGCTGAATACAAGAAACAGGATCCTGACCCGCCATCGGATGAAACGGGGCCATAAAAATACCGAAACGCATGGTGGACGACTCCTCTATATATGGGGTGGTACGACCAGTCTCCGGTGTGACCGTTGTCTCCGTCAATCGGAGCGGCGGAAACAGCGCTGAGCAGGGTCTTTATATACGCGATAAAGCAGCGTTTTTTGTTCGCGGGCCCGGCCGCGAGGAGTTGGGTCGCCCGCTGTTTCCCTGGGCCCGGCGGCTACGCCGCCTTCTGTTTCCCTGGGCCCGGCGGCTACGCCGCCTTCCAGGCCTCTTCCTCGGCGGAGCCGGGCTCGGGCAGTAGTGCGCCGCCCTCCATGGTGAACGACGCCTCGATGTCGGCGGTCGCCGCCCCGACCGTCGACGGCTCCACGCCTGCCCGTTGGGCAAGCGCTTGACTCATGTCGTCCGTGATCTCTTTCTTCTGGGCGTCGGTTCGCCCGGCTCGGATGGTGCCGTTGATCTGACCGCTTCGACCGTCGGCGAGCCGGCCGCGGTCGTCCTCGGTCACCAACACATGGACAAATGACGGCGGGGCGCCGGTCACCCGGCAGTGGATGTCAACGACATCCTGGGCGAACTGCTGCCGCTGTGGTTCTGCCAGTAGATCCTGTTTGACGATGGCGTGATAGAAGGGCATCGGGATACTCCTGAATCGGTGCGGACTGGTGGTGGCGGATTAGCCGGTGGCGGACTCGTTCATGGAAACCACGATCTCGTGGTCGGTGCAGCCGGTGATCTCGGACCACAGGTCGCACACGCCGCGCATGTACGTCTCCCGGAAGTCTCGGGTTGTGGTGCCGGTGACCGAGCAGGAGATGATCGACGACGTGCTGGTCCGCCCCTCGGTGAACATGTACCCGTGGGGAACGACCGTCCAATTCACCGAGGTCTCCTCCCCGGGGAAGTGATCGATGTGGTGCGCAGTGAGGCGTTGTTCGAGCTCAGCCTGTCGGCCGACTGCGATGCCCCGCTCCTGAACCACACAGCTGAATTGCGCCATCAATCCTCCTGACGTCTCGGTATGACGCTACCGCACCACCGACGGCGGATCGAATGAGCGGGCGAACTCGAAGACCGGGTAGTGGGTGGATTCACCCAGCTGGTAGCCTGCCAACCGCGGGCAAGGCGGGAGCTGACCAAACAAGATGAAGCTGTACTCTGCGGCGGCAGCGGTTGCCTTTTTGCTGATCGTTGGTGTCGTCACCTATTCGCCGGCAGGCGACCTTGGTCAATCCGGTGACCGCCAGGCGGTTGTGGCGTTGGAAACCCGCTCATCCGACGAACCGCTCCCGCTGCCCGCTGCGGACTCCGCGGCCGAGTCGTCAACAGCCGGGGCACCCGGCGCGTTGACCGTCGCCGTTGCAGGCGCCGAGGCTGACTCGCTTGCCGTAACCGGTGACGAAGCGGCCGGCGCCCAGACCGCCGGCCCGCAACCGGAAGGCGGCGGGGACGACGCCGATGCGGACGAGGACCCCGCGAGCGACGGCGCCGGCGCGGAGACAGACGGTGCCGGCGGCGCAGCCTCGGCCACCCCGGCGTCGGGCGACGATGCGGCCGGCACCGGTGGCGGACCGGCCGACGACGGGGTGCAGCCCAACAGCAATCCCGGCGCCGAAGTCTTTGAACCGCTTCGGAACAACAAGCCGGAGTTCTCCCGCTACCGCGACGTGCCGTCCGCCCAGCTGCCGATGGACCAACTGACCAGGCCGGGGGCCGGGACCCCAACACCAAATCCGATCAGCGGCCAGTTCCGCATGCACTGCGAGTACTCGCACTTCTCCTACGACGACCCGATCGTTTTCCCCGGACAGGCGGGCCGGTCCCACCTGCACATGTTCTTCGGAAACACCGAGGCTGACGCGTTCTCCACGTCGGACTCGCTGTTCAACCGAGGCGGCAGCAGCTGCAACGGCTACGAACTGGACCGGTCCGGGTACTGGGTTCCGGCGTTGATGCAGGGCACCACCCAGACCATCGTCCCGTACGAGATCCTCCTCTACTACAAGACCAACAGTCCCGGCAGCGTGCAGCCGTTCCCGACCGGTCTGCGGATGATCGCCGGTGCCAGCGCCTCGGACCCGGCAAGCAAGAGCCACTACCGGTGGAAGTGCGAGAACAGCATCAACCGCCCGGCCAGGACCTTTGAGCCCATCAACGACGGCCCGTTCTTCGAGACCATCCCGGACTGTCGGGCGCTCGGCTACGAGACCCTGGGGTACATGATCGACTTCCCCAACTGCTGGGACGGCGTGAACCTGGACTCGGCGGATCACCGCAGCCACATGCGGTACGGCTGCTCGGAATCGCACCCGATCGTGTTCCCCCAGCTGCAGTACATCATTCACTACACGGCGCCCCCCGCCGGCACGGTGCTGCACCTTTCGTCAGACCCTCACGACTGCCAGACCGGGGCCAGGACGGACTGCGGGTTCTCGCTTCACGGTGACTTCTGGAACGCCTGGCATGTCCAGACTCACGAGACCTGGATCAACGAGTGCAGCCGAAAGCGTCACGTCTGCATGGTGCCCAGCATCAGCGCGTCGACCAGCCTGATCGGTCCCGGCACGTTCGACGGCAACCCCGTCCTACAGATGCCGGCGGGCAGCTACCCCGGCGCCCACTGACGGGCCGCAGCCGGCCGGGCCCCACACACAAACTCCGCCCGAGGAGCAACAGCGGAATCGAGCAAGCCGAAGTTTCCTGCGTTGTAGGCTGGGGTTGTCGGCTCGCCCGGCGCGGCCCACCAATCGAGGAGCTGACGTTCATGCCCGTCGCCATCGACCCTCAGCAGCTCTCCGCCACTGCGGTATTCCCGCAGTGTCTGGACAACCAGTACCTCGACCGTGGCCTGTTCAACCGGATCGTGAACGGCAACGGGATCGACTACGACAGCGAGGAGATCCGGCAGCAGCGAGCGGTCATGACCAAGGCCGAATTCCATCGAGCGCTGCTGTATTCCCGGGAGGTGGTCATCAATCGCGCCTACCTCATCAACAACGCCTACATCTACGGCCACTACCTCCCTGGGAGTCCGTCGAACAGCCCGGACTTTGTCGACCTGATCTCGACCGGAGTGGTCGTACCGTTCCTCTTCAACGGTGACGATGTCTTCCAGGACCTGGACCGTGGCGCGGTCAGCGACGAAGGCAGAAAGGCGCTGGAGCATCTGGTTCGGACACTGGATGATTTTCGGTTTCTTCGCCTCGCCGATTCGGGCGATCAGACCAGATCCATGGTGCAGCAAATAGAGAAGCGTTTCAGCGAGAAGTCCGTCGCCCTCGGCTTCATCCCTCGTCAGGACGAGCTCTTCAACGACATGTTGGCCAACGTCTTTGGTGGCGATGAGAACCAAATCAGGCCCGCGTTTCGGACCGCCTTCGCGGATCTGCTGAAGCGACTGTCCACCTATGTCCACATGGCCGAAATGGACGACCGGAAGGTGACCAGGCAGGAGATCTATCAGGACTTCCTGGTAGGGGATTGTTCCTGCCTGCAGGTCGACTGTCAGTGCGTCGCTCTCGGACGTTTCACGGCAAAGAACGCCGAGGACGAGCGGCTCCTGTTCGGCGTCAAGTCGCTGGTGGACATCGTCTACAACACTGGCGTTCCCGACCTGCCGACGGTCGAGCGGTTCACGTTCACACCGCAAGGTCTGCCGAACCGCAACGCACTGCAGGACTTCGGCTCGATCCAACCAGCTGAGGGGGCAGGCATCGTCGATGACCTGGCGGTGCGCACCGTCGAGTTTGCTCGCCGATTCCACGCCGATGCATCGACCGCAATGACGCTCCCTCGACTGGAGCACTTGACCATTGGACAGATACTGGAGGCCCGGTCGTGGCCGGAGTGGGCTCGTTTCATGGCAGCCCAGGACGCACTCCTCAGCGACCCGTTGGGTAACGTTTCACGCTTTGCGGATTTTCAGGAGGCGTTCGAGGCGTTCCAAGGTCGTGTGTCGACGCTGGTGACCGGTCAGCTGTTCGACCAGGATCGGCGGTTCATGAATTGGGTCAGCGCCAGCTTCCGTATTCTCGGTCGAGTGGTCCGCGTTGGCATCTCCGAGCGACTGTCCATCGAGCTCGACCCGCTCCAGGCTGACGCGATCGACGTTCTCATCGACGAGGCGGTCAACAGCAACGCCGAGCGCCTCACCGTCGGACCGGCCAGACTCCTGTTCGAGGTGTTCGACGCCGAATCCCGAGCGGTGGACCGCCACAGGAGCTGGAGCATCGACTGGATGCGAGCCCAGGTCAGCTGGAGCCGGTCAGAGGTGATCGATTTCCTTCAAGCGGTCAAGCACGGCGACGACGCCAACCTGTTGGCCGACACCGGCCTGGCGGCCAGTGGCCGAGGTTAAGAGCGGTCGGTCGCCTCCTACGAATCCCCGCCCATCGCAGCGAGCAGGCCAAGTGCCTGGATGGTGAACCCGTCGGTCACCTCACCTGATCGCACCATCCGACGAAGCCGGTCGAGGGGGATCATCTGGACGGAGCGTATCGACTCGGTGACCTCGGGCTCGGCCTCCACTCGGCCGGTCACCCGCAAGCGAACGAACGCGACGTTGTTGGCCGTCAACCCGGTGTCGGTCAAGGTGGTGGCCAGTACTTCCGGCTGATCGGACTGGTAGCCGGTCTCCTCCTGAAGCTCTCGAATCGCTGCATCGGCTGCCGCTTCCTGCCCGCCAACAAAACCCCGCGGCAGCTCCAGATGGGCTTGGCCGGTGGCATGGCGAAAGCTCTCTACCAGGACCACCGAGGGTTCAGCACCGTCGGTCTCATCCGCCACGGCCAGGCAGACGACACCGGCCACGTCGACGACCGGGAAGGGCGCCACCAGACGGATGTACGGAAACCGAACCCCGTAAGACTCGACAAGGTCAATCACCACCAGACCAAAGATCGACCGGAGTACCAGCCCGATCGCGTCACCACTTTCGGCCACATGGTGAACCAACTCGCTGCGGTCGTCCACAATGACCAGATCGTCCCGCCGCCCGGCGAGCTCCGGTCGTTCGGCCAGGAGCGCCAGGTAGGCGTCGATCGCCGCCTCGCCGGTCAGAGATTCGAATATCGGCAAGCTGGCCTCCGGCAAGAGCGTGGTGGCGGGCCGCCTTCGATCCCGTCCGAGACGGAGGATACTCAGAGATCCAGGGTGAGGTGCCCTTCCTTGAGGAACTCGTACCGCAACCGACGGTTTCGGATTCGCTTGTGACGATCGGTATCTTCCACGAACTCCTTCAGCATCTTCAGGAGAACCGCCGGTTCTGGACTGCTGTCACTGTCCGGGTCAATTGGGTGCTCGTCAACAAATTGCTCCAGCACCCTCACCGTCCCCTCGACCTCCTTCATGTGGTCGTGCCGTCGCTCTGACAAACCCGGGGTCGACGACTTGCTGGTGAACGCGAACGTGAACGGTTGGTTCTGGCATGCTCCATCGGCCAACCGGGCGTTGGCGATGCGCCACAGCACCTCCAGTTCCGGATTGGTGTGAGCGCCGTTCCCACAGAAGACGTACGTGTCGGCGGTGACCTCCCGGCAGAACTCGTGTGACACGTTCGCCGTCGCCCCGTGGTGGGGGATTTTGACCACGTCGAAGTGCCGATCGTCAACGCCGGACCGGTCGAGTCCCTCCAGAATGTCCTCCGACGAGCCGTCCCCGGTCAACAGGATGCTCTTGTCTTCGGCTCGGACCAGCAGCATCAGCGACGCCAGGTTCGGCACCGTGATGTTCCCACCGGATGATCCCTGCGCCAGCGAGTCGGGCGCCACGCTGCTGGGAGAGAAGGCGCCCATCTCCTGCTCGTCGTCACGCAGCCGCTCCATGACGTCCAGTCGGGCCTGCTCATTGTCCTCGATCCACTTCTCCCAGTCCTTCCGGAGATCCTTGATCCGCTCCTCGGTCGGGCCGATGACCGTGATCGAAAAGGCCCCGACCCGCCGCCTTGACCGGCGGGCCTTGTCTCCCTCCGGAACCAGGATCAGTTCCTTCTCCGTCTCGATGTTCAGCTTGCCCCGGAGCCTGCCCTCCAACTCGATGGCTGAGCGATGCCCGGTTGCCAGATTGTCCATCCTGGTTGCCGCGAGACCGAGTTCCTGCTCCGCTTCGCCGGCGAATTGACCGCCCAGCAACGCGGCCGAAGTGGCCAGTGACTGCTGAGCGACGGTCTGGTCGACCTTCTCGCCAAGGGCGTCGGTGACCGAGTTGTGCCAGAGCTTGTTGATCTCCGGAGGGCGGTCCGGTTCCGTTCTCGACATGCCGGACGTCCTGCCGCCTTCTTTCTTGACCTTCCAGACCGTGTGAGCGACGTGGTCCTTCAGGAGTCGCAGGACGCCGGAGATGTGGTCGTTGTCGATATGGGACACCACAACAAGATCGAGCGACGGGATGTCGTCGTTGTTGTAGAGAAAAGGTGCTGTCTGTTTTGCGAAGGGCCCCGACCGGCCGCCGTCCACCAACATGTGGGTCAGCGCGTCGTCATCGCCTGCCGACAGCAGCAGGCAGTCTCCGTCACCGGCGTGGAAGCATCGAACCTGAAATGTCATCGCTCACTCCTCAGTTGCCAACGGATGGCGTTGACGGTTTCGCATCGACCTGTTTGAAAACTCGCTCCAGCTCACGAAGACAGGCCCGCTCGTCGATGACACCGAAGCCGGCGTCGTTGCGCCAGGCGTAGTCGGAACCGGGCAAGGGTTTTGCCGTACTGTGGATGATGCCGAGGACCTGGCCTGCGGTCAGGGTCGGTTCCCGAATCAGCATGTTCGCCGCAACACCTGCCACGAACGGGGAGGCCATCGACGTCCCGGTCATCGTGATCCACGGCTCGGACCTACGGGCGAACCCCCGGGCGGCGACGATGTCCGTGCCGGGCGCGGCGATGTCCGGCTTGGACCGTCCGTCCCTCGTGGGACCCTGACTGGAAGTTGGGTTGATCCGGTCTCCTCGCCCCTCGGCGTTGGCCACTGCGATCACCGTGCCGCTGCAGCCGAGAGAGTTGATGGAGCTGTTGTCTTCATTCGAGTCGAGCGTGAAGAACGAGGGACACATCCAGGCGTCGGACTCGCCGATCCGGCCGACCGGCCGGAAGTCGTCCCGCTCGATCCATGCGTTGTACCTCCCGTCCCGAATTCGTTCGCCCCGTAGCCGGACCTGCCAAACGCCGGGCTCAACCCCGACGATCTGGCCTTTGTACTTCGGGCTGAGGAAGACCGAGATTCGGTTTGCTCCGTTCGCCCTCAGAAAACGTTCGCTGTAGACGCTGACAAAGGTGTCATGTTCGGTCCGCCAGTTCTCCAGGAACGCACCCGGCTTCACCCATTCGCTCTCCTCGCCGGACGGGGCGCGGACCTGGACGGCGAACTCGTCGCCCGGGTTGTACCAGATCTCCATCTCGTTCTCGGAGACGTCGACGATGCCGTTGCCGACGACCTGCCAGCCGAGCTCGACAACCAGATCCTTCGCCGTGATCTGACCACTGGAGTGGATCCGGCCGGACATGAAACCAATGTCCCCCTCGTATGAAGCGGTCTCCTTCCCGGAATTGCCGGCGGCGACGCAGATCACCCGGCCCTGTTCCCGCAGCGTCGTCTCGATCCACTTGTTGATGGGGCTGGTCCCGTCGTGGGCATGGCCATTGGTCCCAAGGCTGATGTTGATCGAAACCGGAAGTCCTGCCGCCTTCGCCACCTGCGTGATGAAGTCGACGGCCTGTCCAAGTCTGGTTGAGTCATAGAACGACGCTCGCCGCTCGACGTCTTCGTCGCCCATGGCGATGGTCACCCCGACGATCCAGGCTTCCGGGCAGATGCCGGTGTTGCCCGCGGCGATGCCCGCCACGTGGGTGGCGTGGGCCCCGGGCTGTTCGATGGTCTGGGTCAGGAAGTCCGATGCCTCCAGTCCGAACGCCTCTGCGTTGCGGATTGCCTGGTCGAATTCCTGATGAGCAAACAGTGCGCCGAACGGCACCGTCAGTTTGTTGGCGTTGCGAGCGGCCTTCTCCGACCACTCCTGCAGTTCGTCAGCGGCGAGGCCGTGTCGGTCGGCCATGGCCTCCAGGTCTGCGTCGCATACCAGCGACAACTCGGCCTGCGAACGCACGCCCTCCTCAGCCAGCTTCTTCTTTGTCTCGGGGCCGATGCCGAAGAGCTCCTCCAGATCGTCCACCGCCTCCAGGTTCGGCACGGCCAGCTCCCGATTCCACGGGTGGATGTCCGCTTCCCCGGGCTCGGTTTCGTCGACAAGGCCCTGGTCCCAGAGGGCCAGGAACCGACTTGAGCTGCGCCGACGATGGTCGGCTTGGAAGTCTTGATGGGCGAAGTCGAAACCACCGACGTCGATGATCCCGACGATGACGGCGGGCGGCGTTCCGTTCTGAGCCGCCGAGCCCGTTGGCCCCTGGGCGGCAACCGCGGTGGACCCCTTTGGCGGCTTCGACAGACTTGCCCCGATCCGAGGCTTCGGCGCAGCGATCGGGCTGCCGGTCTCCACGTAGGCGATCTTGCCGTCGATCTTGACTTTGCCGTCCTCCTTGATCTTGTTCGCCTGGCCGTGACGGATCTTCTCGAGATCGGTGATCGCCAGTTGATGGACCTCGATCGTCCCGTCCGGGGTCGAGGTTGCCGAGCCGTTTGCCCCGCCGGCTCCGGGTTCGAGATGCACAAAGCAGCTCACGGTGGCCTTTCGAGCGAGCCGCAGGCCGCGGTCGCCCTCGTCCGACGCTTCGACCGCTCCGTTGGCCGCGGCTCCAACGGGTGCATCGTCGGCGTCGGGTTCCTCCAGGTCGTGAACCATCGCCTCGTTCAGGTCAGTGGTCGGCTTTTGTTCCGTGCTCGACACGCTGCTGGCGAACAGTGCTCGATACCCGTTGACCTCGTCGTCACCGTTGGCGATCATTCGCAGCTTCGGTGACAACAGCTGTGCGTTGCCACCGTTCCACAGGTCGACCTCGGCGGCCGTTCGTTCGGTCGACGAACCGGCCTCGTTCGCTACGGTTGTCATGATCGATGCCACCTCCTCGGGGCGGTCTGATGTAATGGCCGGTGTCAGCTTGACCAGGCCGGCGTTACCCACGTTGTTGTAGAACGAGACCAGAGCGTCGACCTGGTGACGGGCGAGGTCCAGCTTCTTGTCGGTGATGAACCGGTCGATCCGGGCTTCGGCTTTGCGGCGGCTGGTCCCATCGAACGTCACATCGGCCCCCTTCAGCAGATCCTCGCCTCGGTAGCTGAGCTTCTTGCCAGAGTCCTTCTTGCTTTTGGCCATCCGGTTCCCTCCCCGTTACACCACAGAGTCTCGAGCGCCGGGTTTGATACGTATTCCCTGGTCGGATGTAGTTGAACGGTGTGCCTCGGTGTTATGGATGTCACCGGTGGAGCGGCCTGCCGATCCGACACACTGGCGTGGAGGGCCGGTTGGAGGTACTTCCATGGTGGACAAAACCGCATTGATCGTTGTTGACGTCCAGAACGACTTTTGCGAAGGCGGGTCCCTCGCGGTTGACGGCGGGGCGGACGTGGCGGACCGGATCTCGGCCTTTGTCGCCGAGCGGGGAGACGGCTACGACATGATCGTCGCCACCCGGGATTGGCACATCGACCCCGGTGACCACTTCTCGGCGGAGCCGGACTTTGTGGACAGTTGGCCGCCGCATTGTGTGGTCGGCACCGCAGGGTCGGACTTCCACCCGAATCTCAACAATCGCACCGACTTCCTGGGCGCCGCGGATGCCGTGGTCTCCAAGGGGGAGTTCGATGCGGCGTACAGCGGGTTCGAGGGGAAGACCGAGGACGGGCGCACCCTCCACGACCTGTTGCAGGCCAACGGGATCGTTGCCCTGGACATCGTCGGGTTGGCCACCGATCACTGCGATCGGGCCACGGCGCTGGACGGTATCCGTAACGGCTACCGGGTGACGCTCCTGACCGACCTGTGCGCCGGGGTCGCCCCCGCCACGACCGCCGCCGCCCTTGAGGAGATGCGGGCAGCCGGCGTCACGGTCGCCTAGTACCGACCACGGATCCGTCGGCCGAACCCGATAATCGGGGCCCGCGTTCATCATCCGGCCGGAAATGGACGCCGGAAGAAATCCGTCAGATACCTCAGAATTCCTCCCATTTTGTCAAGTTGAGAATACGACTATGGTTGTCCTCTGCTCGTCAGGTGAGGGAGAACGACATGAACGTGATGGCACGATGCCGGCGCCTGCTGGTGATCACGGCGGTTCTATCCGTCATTGGTTTGGGGCTGGTCCCCGCAACGGCGACGGCGCAGGAGACAGGGCACGGTTTCGGGGACGGTTGATCGTGGTTTTCCGATTAACTCGCCGGCTGAGGGTGTTGTGGTTGATCGGTTTGTTGCGAATGTGGATGGGTCTCGTGGGGCGTATCTGGATTCGGCGGTGACGGATGGGTCTGGTGTGTATTCGTTTTCGGTTGATCCGGGTGCGTATGTGTTGACGTTTATTGCGCCTGCTGGTGAGAATTTTGTTTCGACGGGGTCGCCGTGGGCGAATGTGCCGGTGTCTGTTGTGGCTGGTGGGTCGGTGACGGCTGATCAGACGTTGGATGGCGGGATTGTGTTGGTTGATGCGGTTGATGATGTGTTTGAGTTTGTGGCGGGTGTGTTTGTTGATGTTGATTTGACGTCGAATGACACGGCGGTGACGCAGGTTGGGTCTGTGCAGTTTGTGTCTGGTGATGTGCCGCCGGGGATGGCGGTGTCGTTCCCGCCGGTTGGTGGTGTGTATCAGACGTTGCAGGGGACGCCGTCGACTCCGGGGACGTTTGAGTTTGTGTATCGGTTGACGAATGACAATGGTGATGCGGATACGGCGACGGTGACGGTGACCGTGACGTCCGCCCCCTGACCACCACACGCAGAACCCACACAAGGTCGCAAACGTCGCCCACGCCCCACACCGGGCCTGAGCCCGGCGAAATTTGGGCGTCCGGCCCACAAATTTTGTGGCCGGGGAGCCCAAATTTGGCAGCGGGCGGGGCGGGTGCGGGGCGGGTCAGCCCACGCTGACCGCGGCGACGCCCGCGATGACCAGGGCGATACCGGCGGCCTGCGGCGCTCGCACCGTGTCACCGAAGAACGTCCTGCCGATCAGCACCGAGAAGGCGGGGAACGCCGAGATGGCAACCACGCCTATTGTCGGGTCGGCCTCGATCGCCGCCAGGTACAGCAGTGAAGTGACACCGGTCGTCAGGCCGGCGCCGAGTGCGTTGCGAAGATGCCCCTTGGGTGGCAGCGGTCGGACCCCTTTGATCAACGCAAATCCGAACAGCAACAGCATCGCCGCGCCCCGTTGACCGACGGTTGGCCACCAACCCTCCGACTCGCCGACTTCGACGAACCCGACGGCCCCCAGCGAATACCCGAGCCCGGACAGGATGCCCCACGTGATGCCGCCGCGGAGATCCTCACCGGCCACCGATCCTCCGGTGACCAGGATCAGCCCGGCAACCACGGTGAGCGCACCCAACACCTGAATCGGGCCGACGTCTGCGCCCCGAACCGCGGTGTAGGCAAACGGCAGCAGGGCGCTCAGCGCAGCGACCGTTGGGGCCACGATCGTGGAGCTGGCTCGGACAAGGCCGCTGTAGTAGCAGGTGATACCGATCCCCAGCCCGATGCCGGACAGACCACCCCACCCGAAGTCCGCACCGTCGAACGGGCTTGTCGTGACGGTCGCCACGATCAGCAGAAAGAGTGCGGCAAACAGCTGCAACGAGGCCCCAGCCGTCAGCGCCGACGACACCGCCACCATCCGACGTCCGTAGATGTCGGAGATGCCGATTGCCAGAGCACCAAGGAGCCCGAAGAGCGCAGCCACCGGCCGAGTGTGGCGGACGCACACCGGAACCGCAAAGGGGAAATCCCCCGGTCGCCGGGGCACTGTCGCATCGGTCACGATGCCAACCTTCACCGCCGGTTGTCTGTTACCGTCTCGCCCGTTCGCAGTCGGCCGGTCTCATCGGCGGTGCGAGCCTGAAGAGGGAATCAAAAGAGAGGGAACAGATGACTACGATCCTGCGAATCGGCGCGCTGGCGTGCGCCGCCTGCCTGGTTGCCGCCGCATGTGGAGGGGGCGACGCCGACGCCGACCTGGTCGCCGCGCTGGAGGCTTCAATCAATGCGGACTCCGACGCTTTCGACGGCATCGACATGGACGCAAAGTGTGCGGCGGAGAGTCTTGTTGATGCGGTGGGTGGGGCCGAAGAGGCAGAATCCAAATACGGCATCACCGTGGCCAGCGTTGAGGCCAACCCGAACTTCGACGCCGAACTGAGCCAGGCCGACGCCGAATCGTTCGTGGACGGGTTCTGGGATTGCGGTGACATGGCTGCGGTCATGGTTGCGGGCATGACCGAGGACGGCAGTATGTCCGAGGAGGACGCCGGCTGCCTGGTCGACAACCTGGACACGGACATCTTCAAGACCAGCCTGGCTGCAGAGTTCATGGGGCCGGAAGGGGATGCCCTCGCCGAGTCGGCGGGCGAGGAGATGTTCAGCGCGGTCTTTGCCGCGATGGGTGCCTGCGAGATCGACCTCGGTTCCCTCGGCGGCTGACAGGTCCAGGGCCCGTTGGCGCCCTCGGGTGCGTTCGACCGATGGAGTCGGGCGCCCCGGGGGCTACGGGTTCAGCTGTTTTTTGGTCCAGAAACCCGGTTCCGGTTCCGGCTGGTTTGTTCCGGCGTAGGTGGTGAGCCGGGCAACGGCGGCCGGATCGTAAACCTCGACGGCATCGAAGATGACCCCCGGCCCGACGGCCCGAAGGGCCTTGTCCCCGGGAGAGCCCGGTTTCGGGAGGCTGGCGGTCAGTACCAGCACCCGGTCCGTCTGCGATCCCTCCGCTTGATCGCCGGTGGTGGACAGGCCGAGCACGCTGAGCCTGCCGAGCAGTTTCCAGACCGCATCGATCCGTTGTAGACCCGGCCGGTTGGTGGTGAACGCTCCCGGCACGTCGATCCACCACCGGGAGCCGTCACCGGGATGGGTGGCTTGGAAGCTGAAGTCGATCACGCCGCCGGGGTGTTTCGGTTTTTCCTTGATCTTGGTGAAACCGGCCTCCTCCAGGATGCGTTTGGCGATGTCCTGGACCTTCCGACCTTCGGCGACGGCCATGGTCTGGAAGTGCTCCTGCCGATCCTCGAACGAGAGTCCGTCAACAACCTCGGATTGGACCACCGGCGACGCCCCGCCGAACGTGCCGAGGAGCTCCTCCCGCTCCGACGCCCGGGCCAGTTCATCGTTCAGGCGCTGCTCAGAGAGATCCAGGTAGCGCTTGTCGGTGTCGAACCCGATGCCGATCCGACCCGTCCGGGCCGCGGCCACCAGAGTGGTCCCCGATCCGACGAACGGGTCAACGACCAGATCTCCCCGGTAGGTGTAGAGGTCTATCAGGCGGCGGGGAAGCTCAATGGGGAACGGCGCTGGATGCCCAATCCGGGTTGCGGACTCCGGGTCGATCCGCCACACGTCCCGGGTGACGTCGACAAACTCATCGTTGGCCAGCGACGACTCATGGGGGAGGCCGAGGGCCCGCCGTTTCTTCAGGGTCAGCGCCCGGGAGAACCGGCCCTTCGATGCGATGATGACCCGTTCCGTCATGTCCCGCAGCACCGGATTTGAGGCCTTGGCGAACGAACCCCAGGCGCACGAGCCGGAGGACACCGACGCCTTCTCCCAGATGACCTCACCCCGGAGCAGCATGCCGAGATCATCCTGTAGCAGGTTGATGATGTCCGCGCTGAGGCTGCGGTACGGCTTGCGGCCGAGGTTGGCGACGTTGACCGCGATCCGACCGCCCGGCTCCAGGATTCGATAGCACTCGGCAAAAACGCCGCGGAGCATCTCCAAAAACTCGAAGTAGGTCTCCGGAATGTCGTTCGAACCGGTGACCGCCAGCTCATACTCCTTCCCGACGAAGTACGGCGGTGAGGTGACGACCAGGGCCACGCTGTTCTCCGGCAGGACCTGCAGCTGATCGATCGACCCGTGGTACAGCCTGCCTGAGCCGAGTTCCGTGATCAGCTCCTCCGGCCGGTTGACCGTCTCATCATCGCTGATCTGAGGCGGGGAGAACCGCCGGTAGAAGGACGACGAATCATGTCCTTCCCGCCTGCCGACGCCGAAGGAGGACGTTCGCGTCTGCCGGTCCCGTTCACTCACTTACCTGATCCTAGGCCGTCTCTGTGACAGCCCGACCGGTGACGGGCCGTCTCCGCCTACAGAATCAGCTCGTTTCGGGCCTTGAGCCGGGCAACAACCGCCAACAGCAGTGCGGTGGAGATGTCCGGATTCTGCTCCCAGACCGGAATGAACCCGCTGCGCCTGATCACCCAGGCTTCCCCGGCCTCGGTCATCGTGACCGTCGCGGACGCCTGGCCGCCGTCGACCATGGAGAGCTCCGCAACCACCTCGCCGGCGCCGATCGTGGCGACCTCCTTGCCGTCAACCTCGACCGTGGCCGAGCCGGTGATCAACATGTACATCTCCGATGGGATGGTCCCGTGGCGAACCAGTACATGGCCGGCCGGTAGATCGACCCGGTCGGTGACGGAACCGATCAGCTTCAGCTGCTTTTTGTTGCATGACGCAAAGAGGGGTGTCGCCGCAAGTGCGTCAAGCTTTTGGTCGCTCATGGCTCATTGTTGTACTCGATAGGTCCCCGATTGGCCAGACCAACCGCTGTCGTACACGGCTACAGCAGCGGTTCACATCGGGTTCACCTCGCCTTCCGTAGTGTCCGGCTCATGCTGCAAAACCCGTTCCGACTGCCCGCGCTGTTCGCCTTCCTACTGATCCTGGCGGCCTGCACCAGAGACGTTGACACCGGCCCGATCACCGTGAATGAATCCGCCGACGACACCGCCGGCGGATCCACTGACGAAGACACCGCAGGAAAGACCTGCAATCCCGACATCCATCAGGCGATGACCCGTTGGGAGTCGGCGGGGTTCTCGGGGACCGTGGCCATTGACGGCGGAGAACCATATGCCGACCAGCACTGCCGGGGCGGGTACGGCTTTGCCGACCGGGCCGAGGGAACCGACATGACGGCCGACACCACCTTCAGCATCGGCAGTATCACCAAGGCGGTGACCGCGGCGGCCATCGGCGGGCTGGCCGGTGACGGTCTGCTTGACTTCGACGAACCGGTTTCGGCTCACCTGCCGAACGCGACCGGCCCGGCGGCCGAGGTGACCATCAAACAGCTGCTGCTCCACACCGGCGGTCTCACCGGCTCCCACGGTCGGGACGATCAGCCCCTGACCAGGACCGCGGCGATCGACGCCATCGGTGCGCTGGACCGGGCGGCCGCACCGGGAGAGGAATTCCTGTACTCCAACGCCGGGTACGGTCTGCTTGCCCTGGTGATCGACGAGCTGACCGGGGGGTACCGCGACCACCTGCGGGAGCACATCCTGGTCGACGGGGACGGCAACCGCATCGGTGGGTTCTGGAACGGTGAACCCGCGGCACCCGAGCCGCGGGCGGTGGGGATCACCGACGGCGGTGCTGTCGGCGGTGACGGCACCTTCGCCGGGCCACACTGGGGGCTGGACGGCAGCGGTGGTGTGGCCATGACCACTCCCGAACTGGCCGACTGGACCCGGGCTTTCTTCAACGGTCGGATCATCGACACCGATGCGGTCGACGCCCTGCTGGATCTCCGCTTCGATCAGGGTGACGGAACCGCCGAGGTTCCCGGCTGGGTCTCGGTCAGTGCGGACGCGTTCGGTGAACCGGTGCTTGGCACCTCCGGTGGCGGCAGCGACATCGGGCACGAGATGACCGTCGCCTATCTGCCGGACAGCGACCGGGTCTTTGTCTTCGCCTCCAACGATCCGGCCGTGAGGGCCGAGGAGGTCCTGCAGCAGATGATCGGATCGCTGGTGGCCGGCCAACCGCCGACCGGACCCGCGGTTGCCGAGGGCGTCGACCCCGAACTGGCAAGCGGTCTGGTTGGGGAGTGGGAGTTCGGCAACGGCGCCCGGTTCGAGGTGGCGGCCGACACCGATGCGGTCCGGGTCACCCCGCTGGACGGCCCGGCGATGGAGCTGCTGCTGCCGGTGCCGAACACCGAGGACGCGGCCGCTCACGAGCAGCTTGTTCTGGATGTGATCGACGGCGCGACCGAGGAAGGTCGCAACGAACGGCGGCTGCTCGAGGAGGCAAACGGACCGATCCAGTCGATCGACGTCCTCGGCACCTGGTTCGCCGAGTTCGAGTACCGGACCCTGCTGGACGTCGGGTTCGAGTCCGAACAGACCAGACTGTGGCTGGCCCTGGACGGAGCCGGGGGGATCGCCGCCGCCGAGGTCGGTGCCCCGTTTCCCTCCCTCCGGTTCCTGCCCCGGGACGACGGATCGCTTGCCCCGATCGACCAGGTGAGCGTCGACCTCGGGATCCGAATTACCGTTGAGGACATGCAGCTGGAGGTCCACAACAACGGCACCACCGAAACGGCCACACGGACCGGGTAGATCGATGCGGGTACTGCTTGTCGAGGACGACGTCGAACTCGGTGACGTGCTGGCCATGGGACTGCGCAACGAGGCCTACGCCGTGGATCGGGTTGGGGGCCTCGGCGACGCCCTGGAGGCCTGCCGGGTCACCGAGTACGACGCCGCCTGTGTCGACCTGGGACTCCCGGACGGCGACGGCCTTGAGCTGATCCGCCTGCTGCCCCGGTCCGACGACCATTTCCGGCCGAACCGGATCATCGTGATCACCGCCCGCGATGCGGTCGAACAGCGTGTCGCCGGATTGGACGCCGGGGCGGACGACTATCTGGTGAAGCCATTCGCCTTCGCCGAGCTGACCGCTCGGCTCCGGGCGGTCACCAGACGACAGGACAGCAACGGGCCGACACTTCGCCACGGGGACATAACCGTTGACGTCGCAGCCCTGACCGTCACCCGGGCCGGGCAGACCATCGACCTCACGGCCCGGGAGTTCTCGATCCTGCGCTACCTGCTCCATCACCAGGGCGAGGTCGTCTCCGCCGAGCGATTGCTGGAGCACGTCTGGGACCGCAACGCCGATCCGTTCACCACGTCGGTTCGAGTGCTGATGAGCCGGCTGCGGCGCAAGCTTGGTACGCCGCCGGTCATCGAAACGGTGGTCAACAGCGGCTACCGAATCGGATCCCGCTGATGGCCCGAGCCGACCAGCCGGCCGTACAGGAGACACGGAGCTGATGGTTGCGGCTCTGCGCTCGCTCCGGGTCCGGTTCGCCCTGCTCACCTTTGTTGCCATCTACCTTCCGGTGGCGGTGCTGTTCCTGGTGGTGCAGGCTCAGGACGCCTCGGTCGAGATCGACGGCGACGTCAGGATCGAGAGCGTGGACATCACCACCGGTCCGTCGACCGAGGTGCTGGTCACGACCCTGGCCCTCCTGCCTGTCGCCGCGCTGTTCGCCTGGTGGTTGTCCGGCCTGGCGATTCGGCCCATCACCGCGGCGATCGCCGTTCAGCGCCGACTGGTCGAGGAGGCCAGCCACGAGCTGCGGACCCCGCTTGCTGTGCTCACCAACAACGCCGAAGTGCTCCTCTCCCATCCGGATCCCGATCTGGCCACCTTTCGGGAGGGGATCGAACGATCGGGTACGGCGGCGGTCAGGATGAGCGAGACGATCGATGCGCTGCTGGTGGACGCCCGGGGTCGAGCCAGAACCATCGACCGGGCCCCAACCGATCTGGTGGGCCTGTGTCGAGGGGTGGTTGAGCACCTGGGCGGTGATGCGGATGCCGCCGACATGACGCTGATCGTCGAGGCGGATGGTCCGGTGTCCGCTGCCGTCGATCAGGCCTCGGTCGGCCGGGCGGTGACCAACCTGGTGCACAACGCCATCAATCATTCCGGCGGGAGCACCGTGGTGGTCCGGGTCACTGGTCCCTCCCGGCGACCGGGCCGCGTTCGCCCCGGCACGGGCGGACGTGGTGACTCGACCGGCCCCGTCGCCGGTGACGTGGTGATCTCGGTCATCGACGACGGTGGTGGCATCCCGGTCGAGGAGCACGATCGCATCTTCGAACGATTCTGGACCGGCGACCGGGACGGCACGGGGCTGGGGCTCTCCATCGCCAGGCAGATCGCCCAGGCCCACGGCGGCAGCCTGACCGTCGAGACACCGGTTGCCGACGGGCGGGGGACCCGATTCTCCCTCCACCTCCGACCCTGAGCGGCTTCGGCCGGTCCGCTACCCGGCCTGCCGTGGGGCCCGGGCCGGCGCTGATTCGTCGTCCGCCCGCCGACTCTCTACGGTGGGAGCGGTGGATGGAGACCAGCCGACAACCGAGGGGCCTGCGGAGCAGGATGCCGCGGACACCAGCGGTGACCGGCCGTGGGTGACCGACGATCCGGATCGGCTGGTCCGCAAGGGCCATGGCGCCGGGGACGTGCTCGAGGCATGGCGGTGGCGGGTGCTCCGGCGCGACGTCGGCCTGCTCGAGGTGGAGGCCCACCTGCCGGAGGGGCTCAAGAATCCGCAGGGGCAGCTGTTCGGTGGGTTCACCACCACCTACGTGGACTTCGTGTCCCTGCACACGGTGCACTCGCTGGATCCCGGCCGAGATCCAACCTCGCCGAAAGACTGGCTGACCACCATCAACATGCGGTGTGACTACTTCGAGCCGATCTTCGGTCCCACGTTCAGAGTGCTTGGCGAGGTGGTCAACACCAGGGGCCGGACCAGCCTGGTTTCCGCCAAGTTCTGGCAGGACGACACGATGGCGGCCCATGCCATCACCACCCTCAGGCGGGTGCCGCCCGCCTGATCGCCAGTCCGAAGCCGATCCCCAGGTCGATGATCGGTGGCTCGGTGGTGGTGGTCGACGGCTCGGTGGTGGTGGTCGACGGGTCGGTGGTGGTGGTCGACGGGTCGGTGGTGGTTGTGGTCGGGGCGGTCGATGTGGTGGTCGTCGGCTGGGTTGTTGTGGTGGTCGGGGCGGTCGTTGTGGTCGTCGGCGCCGTTGTTGTGGTTGTTGTTGTCGTTGTGATGGTGGTGGTGGTCGGCGTGGTCGTTGTGGTGGTCGTCGGCTGGGTGGTGGTTGTGGTCGCCGCGGTCGTTGTCGTGGTTGTCGGCTGGGTTGTTGTTGTCGTTGGCGCCGCGGTGGTCGTGGTCGATTGGGTCGTTGTGGTCGGCGCGGTCGTTGTGGTCGTCGGCGCCGTTGTTGTTGAGGTCGACGTGGTCGGGATGGTTGTCGGTGCGGTTGTGGTGGCGGCCGGTTGGACGGTCGTTGAGGTGACCGGCACCGTGGTTGTCACCTCCGGGACCGGCAGCCCCGGACCACTGGGGGGAATGGCAAGATCGAAGAGCGCCGTCGGTTCCGGCGATGGTTCAGGGCCAGCCGGATCGGTTGGTTCGCCTGCGGACACAACCTGGGTTGTGGCGGTCGGCGGTTCCGCGCCCGCCGTCGATGGTGATGACGCCGGGGCGGTCGTCGACGGTATCGACGCCGTGTCCCCGGTTCCGGTCTGTTCGTTGGATTGAGCCGGGCCGGTCGGGGGCTGGTTGATCGGGCGTTCAACCTCACCCTGCCGACCGGCCCGGTCGGCTCCCGCAGATCCCCCGCCCGCGTTCTCCGTTGCGGAGAACGTCGGCCCAATGGGTTCGCTGCTTATCGTCGGCCGTACAAGGGCCAACGCGTCGACGTCCGGTGAGAACGCCAACGCCGGTACCGCCACGAGCACAACCAGGGGCAGGATCGACGATGGGGCCGTGTACAACCATCGTCGTCCTGCGAACCCCAGTCGGCTCGTCGCGGTACCGGCATGCACCGTCAGTTGCCCGAAACGACGCCGTGTCGTTTTGGGCTCTCTTGGTGCAGAAGAATCGGATCCGAGCGATGTTCGCCGCAGACCACCGGCCGAATCCGATATATCTTGACCCCACTCGCCGGCCTGTCTGGCGGCGATCTCCGAAGGCTGGTCAAAAGCCTCCGCCTGGGGTGCGACCTCATGAGCTGTGTGTTCACGGGGCGGGTGTTCATGAGGTGTTTGTTCGAGGACCGATTGCTGATGTGCCGTCCGGTCGTCTGGTCCGTGTTCGAGGAAGGACCACTGGTCGGGTGTCTGCCCGTCCGGTGTCGCCGGTAGCTCGGTCGTTCGCGCCGCGGACTCGTCAGGTTCCAGCAGCTGCCACTGCTCGTCCTCGATCGGGAGCCCGACCCACATCGGCATTGCCCGGCCCTCCAGCCGGGACAGACGCTGGCGACACTTCTGCCTGCCCCGAAGGGCGATCTGGCGGATCGCTCCGGTCTCCTTCTCCAGGAGTTCGCCGATTTCGTCGTAGGAGAAGTCGAAGTGATAGCGGAGGACCAGTGTCCAGAACTCGTCATCGCTGACCGACTCCCGGAGTATCCCCAGGAAGTCGTGGTACTCCGTGCTCGATGTGATGTCCGGATCGGAGACGTCCGGGCTCCAGTTCCGTTCCTCCCTGGCCCGCCGCCTCGACTCCCGCTGGAGGGTCGTCGCCACCTTGTTGCTGACCACCTTGCGAATGAACGCCACCGGTTGATCCGGCATCTCCAGGCTGCCGATCTTGCGCTCTATGCCGAGCAGCGCCTCCTGGGCCGTCTCCTCCGCCAGGTAGGACTGACCCGCCAGCATCCGCCGGGCCTCGTGGCGGACCAGCCGGTCGACCGCTCGGAGGAGCTGATCGTGGGACCGGTCGTCACGGAAGCCCAGATACCGCCGCCACAAGAGGGCGATTTCCGAAGCCTGAGCGGACGGGGCCGCGGCTCGGTCCTGGCTCTTGCCGGGAGTGTGTTGGGCGGGATCGGGGGTCATACACCTTGGTTGTCTGCGCCAAACCGGGTGGTGTTACATCCGCCGAGGATTTTCTTGTGATTTCTTTTGCCCCGAGGTCACAACCGGCCAAAAACCAGCTGAAACACTGGGTGAAGACCGGGAGAACCGGAGCAAATCAGGAAACAGGGGCCGAGAGAAAATCTCCCGGCCCCGCTCCCTTCTGGACTGTAGTGCCTTGTCGGCGGCTTGTTAGGCCAGCTCGGCGAAGCCGAAGTTGACCCCGAAGCGCTCGCACCAGATCTGCACGGTGTTGAAGACACTCAGGTCGACGTCCGCCGGGATCTCGTAGTTCTGGTCGCCGATGTTGCCCTTCAGCTCACCGAGGCTGACAAAGTCGCCGTTGTCGGCCCGGAGGTAGACCTTGAGGTCGGGACCGTTGTTGGATTCGAAGCCCTCGAAGCGGAGGAATCGCTGCTCGGTTCCGTCGTTCAGTACGTTGGCGGTGCCGGTCACGGTGTAGCGGCTCTCCCCGCTGAAGCTGCCGGTGGCCACGGTGACGATCTCGCCGGGCATCGTGTCCTCATCTGCCTCGGTGGGGTTCTCCTCGGCTTCCTCCATGGCGTCGGTGAACTCCTCAGAGGTCACGACCTCCTCGATGTCTTCCGGCTCCTCGGTGACGGCGTCCTCGCTGACGGCGGCGCCGGAGGCGAAGACCGGTCCGGCCTCGTCGACCTCGTCGTCGATGAAGGCTGACTGAATGCCGAAGAATCCGAAGGCGAGCCATGCGAGAACGGCGGCCAGAACGACACCACCGCCGATGAGCAGCGGTTTGCGGTTGGACTTGGCGGGTGTGTCTTGTGCTGTGGTCATGATCTGTTGGGTCTTTCCCTCTGCCCGGTCTTCACGGGGCTTTTGTCGTCTTGTGACGTGCGGACAGACTTATTAACTGGCGACCATAGGCGAGCGTTCCGCCGCGATGACTGGTTCACCGGCTGTTCATGATCTCGGCGCTACCGGAACCGCTGACGTTACGTTTCCCGTCGACGTTCTCTCCCATTGCTGTGGTTCGCTGTCTATTGGTCTATTGATAGTCCAGGCAGCCGTCGATGACCTTGAACTCGTACCGGTCGCCGTTCTTGGCCAACCAGTCCTCCAACCCGTCGATGGTGGGACTGACCAGCAGGTCGGAGTCATGCTGGAGGAAGATCTTGCCCTCCGCGCCCCGGATGTTCGGGATGTCGTCGATGGTGTTGAGGGTCTCCTCGACCCGGTAGCGGGCGTCGGTGTGGTCCTCGGCCGACAGGTCCCACCGCCAGCTGGTCATGCCGAGACTGGACAGGATCGACAGCAGGTTCTCGTCCTGGGCTCCGAACGGCGGCCGGGCACACGACGGGACGACCCCGGTGGTGTCGGTGATGATCTCCTGGGTCCGGATGGCGTCCTCCCGGGCCCCCGGCTGGCGCCAATCCATGTGGTCGTAGCTGTGGTTGGCGATGGCATGGCCCCGCTCGACGATCTCCCTGGCGATGTCCGGATGGTCCTCAACGGCCGAGCCCATCACAAAAAACGTGGCCCGACCGTTGTACCGCTCGACGAGGTCGAGGACCCGGGGCGTCAACTCCGACGGCCCATCGTCGAAGGTCAGGTGGATCACCGGTTTGTCACCGCCGGTCGGACCGGCGGTTGTTGTCGAGCCGTCGGTGGGGACGGTCGAATCGGGCACGGCTGTGGTGCCGCCGCTGTCGGTGCCCTGGCCGGTCGCAGCAGGATCGGTGCCGTCCTGATCGTCCACCTTCACCGCAAGGGCCGGTGCTGCGTCGCGAGCCGACGCCCCGGCCGGATTCGAACCCTGGTCGACAGCATCACCGTTGTCGGCCCCGGTGTCGCCGGCGGCCACGGACTCCGTCGTGGTGCCAACGGTCGGCGGGGGACGGTCGAGGCCGACAAACACGGCGAGGATCGCCGCCCCGGCAACCACGACTGCTCCGACGAGCTTCGGGCCGACGAGCCGTTCGCCGATCAACCTCTCGCCGAGTCCTCCGAGCACCCGGTTGATGGTAACGCACGCAGCAACAGCGACCGGCGCGGTCGTTGTCAGCCGCCGGGGCCGTCAGCCTCGGTCGAGGGTGATCTCCACCATCGGTGCCGTGGCCACCAGCGTGTCCAGCTCACTCTGGTCGTTGTACCAACCGGTCTGCTCGTCGGTGAAGACGGCCCGCCGGAACGCTTCATCGGTCACCGGCACCGCCGTTCCCGGGTGGTCAACACCGCCGGCGTGAATGATGATCCGGGGGTCGGCCACCAGGTTTGCGAACCAGTCCCGCGGGCCGGGCGTGCCGGTGATGATGAATCGGCCGTCGATCCGGAACCACCAAATTTCGATCCGCCGTGGTTGGCCACTGCGGCGGCCGTAGGTGGTGATGTCGAGTGTGCGGATGGCCGCAAGCTCGTCGTCGGTCAGCATGTGATTACGCCTCCCGCCCGCTAGGGGCGTCGGAGTCGTCCGACCCGTCCGATGCGGGACCCTCGAGAACCTTTACCGTCCCGGCGGAGCCGTCCACCTCGATCAGGGCGCCGTCTGGAATCCGTTTCGTTGCGTCCGTGGCGGACACGACGCACGGGATGCCCAGCTCCCGGCTGACGATCACCGCGTGGCTCATGATTGCGCCGACGTCGACCACCACCGCAGCCGCCGGGACAAAGAGCGGCGTCCAGGCCGGATCGGTGAGCGGCGCAACCAGCACATCGCCGGGGCCGAGCGCTCCGGGGTCGGCCGGGTCGGTGATGACCCGGGCTCGACCGACCGCCGTGCCGGGGCATCCGGGCAGCCCGTCCAACTGCTCGCCGGGCGGCAGCACCGCCCGACCGGCGGTCCGCAACTCCCACTCGTCCAGCGGTGGCTGCGAACCGGAGAAGAAGAACGGCGGGACCCGCTCCGAGATGCGCTGATGCTGCTCCCGGCGTTCGGCGATGATGCCCTGGAACCGGCCGGGGTCGGCCACGTAGTCGTCCAGCTCGGAGGACACGATGAACCACAGGTCGCCGCGCTGACCGCCTGATCGTTCCACCAGCCGCCGGTCCAGCTCCATGCTTTGCAGTCGGGCGCCGTGAATGGCCCGGATGACCGTGGTTTTTGTCCGTTCCCGGCTGCGGCTGTAGAGCTTGGCCGCGGCCAGGACCCGGCGGAACATGCCACGGACCGGCCGGGAGATCTTTGCCAGGGCATCCCGCTCCGCCGCCTTTGCCTCGGCGGCCAACCGGGCCTGCTGCCGCCGAGGGTCGTGATCGTCCTCCGCGCCCCGCATCCGGTCCACCAGGGTGAGGGCCAGCGTCGGATTGGTCTCCCAGGTGTCGAACGCGGTGTCCCACTCGTTTGGGCCCCGGGAGCCGAACCGTTCTATGAACCGCTCGAACTCCGCGTTGAACGGGGCGGCCTCCGGTGTGGCGGTCAGCCGTTCGAGGAGGCCGTCGACCCCCTGGTCGAACTGGGCCGTCACCGCTGCGTTGCTGTTGGCCAGTCGGCCCAGGTCCCACAGCATCTCCGACGGGGCGGCGGAGTCGACGTCGCCGAGTCCGGCCAGCAGCGTCACCGTCAGGTTCGGGTCGTCCAGCTGCTGTTCGCAGAGGTTTGACAGCACCGAGACCAGGGTGCTGGCGGCGACCGTGACCTCGAGGTGGGTTCTGAAGAGGTCGGTGAAGACCGGCATCAGCTTGTCGACGGACGAGCGCAGGCTGTGGTCGGTTGCGGTCGGCGGATCGTCGAGGCTCTGG
>JBCCGJ010000041.1:0-24221 GCA_039029335.1 Actinomycetota bacterium
GCCGGGGAACAGGTTGATCGGGAGCAGTAGCCCCCCGAAGAACATGGCGACGAATGTGACCAGCTGATCGGTTCCCCGGTTGTCCAGCAGCCAGAACGTGGACAGGTTGGACAGGAACCGCACGCCGAACCCGACCACCGCCGCCAACACGATCGACAGGACGAACGGGATCCAGTGCCAGACGGGCTGCGGCCACCGGACGTCGAACAGCAGCGCGCCCAGCAGCACCGGCGGCACGCCCCTGGCAAAGACCATGAACGCCGAGCGTCCGAGCCAGGTCGCCAACCACCACAGCTGCAGGTCCGCCGGGCGGTACAGGTCGATGACGATGTCACCGGTTCTGATCCGGTCGGCCAGCTCGGACTCGCCGAAGACCCCGGTGACCATGATGAACCCCTGGGAAACGAAGGCGAAGGTCACCAGCTCCGAGGCGTCCATGCCACGCACCGAGCCGCCCGCGGTCGTGACGACGACGACCAACACGGCGGCCCGGATGTACCCGAAGACCGTGTTGACAAAAACCCCGGAGGCGGTCGCCAACCGGTAGGTCGACGCCCGTCGGAAACTGCGACGGGCGATCTCCAACAGCAGCCTCAGCACCACCAGTTGGTTCTAGCACGCCCGGCCGATGGGGACGCGCCGAGTCAGGCCGAGCGGTTCTTGGTCTCCGCCAGCCACGCCTCGATACGGGGTTTTGCCGCCTCGTAACCGGCGGCGGCGGTCGACGCAAGCGTCTCGAAGTCCAGCAGGCCGACACCGGGCAGGTCGTAGGCCAGGTAGAGGTCTATCTTGCCGGAGGCCAGCACCTCCTCTCGGCGGCCGGAGGCGGCGACAAGCAGCGAACGGATGACGGTGGAGAAGAGGCTGGGATACTTCTCCTTGCGGGGATTCGCCAGTGCGAACAGCGCCCGGAACCCGGAGACGGTCGGCGGGAAGTCGGTGAGGCCGTAGTAGTCGTCCTCGCCCGATGAGGTGTCGAGGGCGATGACGGTGCCCACCCGGTCGTCGTCGGCCACCAGGTCGACGGGAATATTGTCCAGGACCCCACCGTCGACCAGCATCTGGCCGTCCCTGGTCACCGGTGGCAGCACCCCGGGGAGCGAGACCGACGCCCGGATTGCCTCGCTCATCGAACCGGAGCGATGCACCTCAACCCGCGATGCGGTCAGGTTTGTGCTGACGCAGCTCATCGGGAGCCAACAGTCCTCTATGCGCCACTCCCCGAACATCTCCTCGATGTTCGCCGTTCCCTTCCTGGCCCGGATCAGCGAGACGATCGGGATGGTGTAGTCCATGAGCTTGTGGAACAGCCGCTGGGCGACGGCCGGCTGGTCCTCCGGCGCCAGGTCGATGGCCTGGCCGCCGGCCAGCACCGCGCCGATACTTGCCCCGCTGACCAGATCGACGGGGACACCGAGTTCGGCGAACGCCTGGATGACCCCGATGTGGGCGAACCCTCGGGCGCCGCCGCCGCCGAACACCACGCCGTACCCGTTGCCGGTGCTGAGCCTGGCCAGGCGCTGCACGTCGGCGGTGCGCCCACCCCGGATGTGGACCACGTCATGAATGCGGTCGTCGACCAGGATCTCGGCGGCGCCGAAGGGTTTGCTCCCCTCCTCGTAGTCCCTGACGATCCAGACGAGGA
The DNA here is from genome assembly GCA_039029335.1 of Actinomycetota bacterium. GTDB lineage: Bacteria > Actinomycetota > Acidimicrobiia > Acidimicrobiales > SZUA-35 > JAHELU01. Next base: position 1,646 of record JBCCGJ010000041.1, read on the forward strand.
TGCCGGGGATGGCGTCCGCCGCGGCGACCAGTTGCTCGATACGGGCCCGTTCCCGGCGGTCCGGGGTGGCCGAGGTCATGATCAGCAGACGGTCGGTGTAGCGCAGCGCCCTGGTCGACCAGGCGTCCAGGTCGTCGCTGACCTCGAAGAGGAGATAGTCGGCCCCGGTCTCGGCCTCGTGCAGCAGCTCGGTCAGGCGCTGCTGCTCCAGCGTGCCGGCGGTGGCCAGGGCCGCCCCCGACCGGCCGAGCACGGACTCGATCAGCTCCGCCGAGAACCGGACGATGCCGCCGAACCGCTCGACCTCGGTCACGTACGTCTCCAGGAAGTCGGGACGGTAGCCCCGGGGGTCGGTGACCGCCACGGCGACCGAGCGACACCGACCGAGGGGCGCAACGCCGTCCCTGGCCTCGAGCAGTATGGTCCGCACGATACGGACGAGGGCCGCCGGGTGGCTGGCGGCCAGCATCTCGAACCGGTCCCGGGAGATCCTGGCCAGTGTGGTGTCCCGGACCGCCATCACCGTCGCGTTGCGGGGCGCGTCCTCGATGATGCCCAGTTCTCCGATCAACGCACCGCGGCCGAGCTCGATCTCGGCCGCGAGATGATCCTCCGTCTCCTCGATGACGACCTTGACCCGGCCGTTGACCACGATGTAGGCCGCGTCAGCCGTATCGCCGCGCCGGAAGACGAGTTCGTCGGCCTGGACCACCTCCCAGGTCATGAGATCGATGATCTTGTCGATGGCCGCGCCGTCGCTGATGCCGGTCAGCTCGGCAACGAGCGCGGCGGTCCTGCTGCGGTTGGAACGATCGCGGGCCGTCGCGGCAACCTGCTCGGCGGCGTCCGGATGCTCCGCCAGCCAGGCTGCATAGTCCGGGAACGGGATCACCGACAGAACCGTTGGCTCCTCGGCTCGGATGGTTGCGGTTGCGGCGCCACCGGTGAGCGCCGTGATCTCCCCGACAAAGGCCGCCGTACCGAGTTCCCCGATCCGCAGTTCGCCGTCGTCCCCGTCGACGATCACCCCGAGCAAACCGGTTCTGACCTGGTACACGGCGTCGAGCCGATCGCCGGCTGCGCACAACTCGTCACCGACGGCCAGGTTCCGCTCATCGGTCGCGCTGATCAGCTGTTCGTTCCGCTCGTTCGCCACCGGCCTCCCCCTGTCCCGCTCGATGCCCGACGTGATTGTAATGGTGGTGGTCGGCCCTGTCGGATTTCACCGTTCGGAGGGTTGAACGAACATCCGTTCGGGGCTAGGGTGACCGTAATTACAGAGATGTAGTCCCCGGATGACACAGGACCTCAGAAGTCCCGCAGAATATTGCAGGACCTCAGAAGTCCCGCAGGATCTCAGAAATTTGCAGGATTCCGGAAACTGTCACAGGCCGTCTCTAGGTTCGCAGCTACCAATCCCCCGACTACATCAGGCACCAGTCCTGATGACAGGCCCTGAACACAACAGGAGAGAATTCCGTGGAGAAGAACAAGGCGCTGGAGATGGCGCTCGGGAACATCGAGAAGCAGTTCGGCAAGGGCTCGGTCATGAAAATGGGCGAGAAGTCGGACATGGAGATCGGCACGGTTCCCACCGGTGCGCTCGCCCTTGACCTCGCCCTCGGGGTCGGTGGTCTTCCCCGGGGCCGTGTTGTGGAGATCTACGGTCCGGAGTCGTCCGGTAAGTCAACGCTGGCCATGCACGTGGTGGCGGAGGCCCAACGCAACGGCGGCATCTGCGCCTACATCGACGCCGAGCATGCGATGGACCCCGTCTACGCCAACAACATCGGCGTTGACGTCGATGAGCTGCTGATCTCCCAGCCGGACACCGGTGAGCAGGCATTGGAAATCGCCGACATCCTCCTCCGTTCCGGCTCCATCGATGTGATCGTGGTCGACTCGGTCGCCGCATTGACCCCCCGGGCGGAGATCGAGGGGGACATGGGAGACACCCACGTCGGCCTTCAGGCACGGCTGATGTCCCAGGCGCTGCGCAAGATCACCGGCAACCTGAACCGGACGGACACCATCTGCATCTTCATCAACCAGCTCCGGGAGAAGATCGGTGTGATGTTCGGCTCGCCGGAGACCACCCCCGGCGGTCGGGCGCTGAAGTTCTACAGCTCGGTGCGGTTGGACATCCGCCGGATTGAGTCGCTCAAGGACGGGGCTGAGGTTGTCGGCAACCGGACCAGGGTCAAGATCGTAAAGAACAAGGTGGCCCCACCGTTCCGCCAGGCCGAGTTCGACATCATGTACGGCAAGGGCATCAGCCGTGAAGGTTCACTGCTGGACATCGCCGTCGATCGGGACATCGTCAAGAAGTCCGGCGCCTGGTACACGTACGAAGGTGAGCAGATCGGTCAGGGGCGGGAGAACGTCAAGAACTTCCTGATCGAGAATCCGGACCTGGTGATGGAGATCCAGGACCGGGTGCTGAAAGAGGTCGGCCTGATCGAAGGTGAAGAGGCTGAGGCTGATGAGGCAGCCGAGACCGACGATGTACTCGATCTGATCGACCCACCGGACCCGAAGAAGGGGTCGAAATCCAAGAAGGCCTCGTCGGACGATGAGCCGATAACCCTGGACTAGTCCCCAGAGCCGGCTCCCGGACCGGGAACACCTACGCCACTCGAGCACGGCAAGCGAGAGGCTGAGAGCCCCACCCGATCGGTGGGGCTCTCGCCTTTTTCCCGACAGGCCACCGGTTGAGGGACCCTTCCCCGATGATCGTCTACGAGCCCATCGGCTTGACCAGTACGATGGCACGGTGAGCGTGCACGGCACAGCCCCCGCGGCGGGCAGGGTACAAGACGCCGCCCGGCGGCCTTGGCCGATGCGCCGCGCCCGGTTGTTGCTGCACCGAGCCGGGCGACCGGCCGGGGGCCACAGCCGGCCGTCCGGCTCACCGATCCGTCTGGTGGCCCTGATGATCGGGGTTGTGATGCTGGCCGCGGCCTGTGGCGGGGACGAGGTACCAGAACTCACACTCGAGGATCGGCTTGAGGAACTGGAAGGGCGGGCCCTGACCGCCGGAGAGGTCGCGGCCCGGCTGAACACCGCATCGGCCATCTGCGCCATGGACGACCCGGTCCTCGATGCGGTGTGGCGCCGCCTCTCCGAGGATCAGATGGCATTCCAGGACTTCATCTTCGCCCACATCTGCCCCGATCGAAGCATCTTCTACGCCGGGCTGACCGGGCGATACGTCACCGAGGAAGCGGAGAACTCAGGTGTGGTGACCAGCACAACACCACCGATTCGGACAACCACCACCGCACCGTCGGTCGCTGACGGTGCCACCACAACTGCGCCGGCCGGCCGGCCATCGGCAGACGGTGCCGAGGCCGAAGAAGACGGGAGTGAGTCAACCGGGGTCACCCTCGGCACATCAAAAACGGAACCGGAGAGCTCCACCACCAGCGCCTCCGGGGCGGGTCCCACCACCACAGCCCCCGACCCTGACAACGGCTGATCAGGAACACCAAAAGAGAACCACCCGAAAGTTGAGCGGGTCGCCCGGTTTGGCAGTAGAACTAGGGGATGAGTGACACGCAAGACCCGTTCAGCGCACCGTTCGGCACCCTGTTCGCAGACAACATCACCATCGCCCACCTGGAAGCCGGCGGGGACTACGTGTATTCGGGTCAGGCAACACCACTCGAGAACTTCTCGCTGCACCCGGGCACCCACGCCCTGCATTACGGCAGCACATGCTTCGAGGGGCTGAAAGCTCACCGTCAGGTGGACGGCAGTCTGGCGATCTTCCGACTTGACGACCACGCAAAGCGTATGGTGCAGAGCGTCAGCCGGCTGCACATGAAACCGCCGTCGGAGGAACTCGTCGCCATGATGATTGTTGATGCGGTCCGGGCCAACGCGGCCCACACGCCGGATCCTCCCGGTTCGTTGTACATCCGGCCAACACTCATCGGGACCCTGCTCAACATCGGGGCGGCCGCCTCCCCCAGCGACTCCGCCATTCTCTACGTGCTGAACTCGCCGGTCGGGGATTACTTCGCCGGTGGTATCCGGCCGCTCACCATCCACATCGAAACGGAGATCCCCCGGACCACGCCGCAATTCGGCATGGTCAAGTCCGGCGCAAACTACGTCATGGCCCTCGGGCCGACGCTCGACGCCAAGCGGGACCATGCGGCCGATCAGGTCCTGTTCGCCACCGGGGGCGACGTCACCGAAACCGGGGCGTCCAACTTCTTCCTCGTCGACGACAAGCGGCTCATCACCCGCAACCTGGACGAGTCGTTCCTGCACGGCGTCACCCGGGCGTCCGTGCTCACGCTCGCCGCAGACCTTGGTTACGAGATAGAGGAGCGGTCGGTCCCCGTTGCGGAACTCATGGCGTGGGCCGAACACGGGGAGGCGTTCCTGTCCGGGACCGCCGCGGTGCTGGCCCCGGTGGGCACGGTCACCACCCACGGCGAACGAATCCAGTTCCGGGACGGGCAGCCGGGCGAGAACACGCTCCGGCTCCGCGAGGCGCTCACCGCCATCCAGCTGGGCAAGGCCGAGGATCCGCACGGCTGGCTCACCGCCGTTCTCCCCGCTCCCTGACCGGAACCCACCCACAGGTAGGTCACGCGCACGCGGGCCTCAGCCGCCCGGCGCCACCCTCTCCTCGAAATTGGGGCGTCCGACCCACAAGATTTGTGGGCTGTGAGCCCAAATTTCGGGTTGGTCCGACGGACCGGGTCAGGCGAGGTCGCCGTCCAACAGCTCACGGCGGAGCAGATCGAGCAGGGTGATCGTGGAGAACTGTCGTATCCGTTCCCGGTCCCCGGGAAGTCGGACCGTCGCCGCCCGCTCGGCCTCGGAACCGGCAACGGCGAGACACACGGTCCCCACGGGTTTCCCCTCGGCCTCGTCCGGACCGGCAACACCGGTTGTGGCAAGGCCGATGTCGGCCCCGAGCAACCGTCGCACCCCGTGGGCCATGGCCAGCGCAGCCCCCTCGGTGACCACCGGCCCCTCGGCAAGGCCGAGTAGCTCGAACTTGATCCGGGACTGATAGGCCACCACGCCGCCCTGGAACACCTTGCTCGCACCGGGAATGGCGCACAGCCGCCCTGCCACGTATCCGCCGGTCAGGGACTCCGCAACGGCAACGGTGAGCTCCCGTTCGGCCAGCAGCCCCATGACCACGGCCTCCATGTTCTGGTCGTCAAGACCGAACACGATGTCACCCAGGATCGGCCGAAGGACCGCTTCTTCACGATCCAGTTCCGCAACGGCCGCCTCCTCGGAAGGCGCCTTGGCGGTGACCCGCACCTTCAGCCCCTCCACCCCGCTGGCCAGGAACGCGATGGTCGGGTTGCCGACCTCATCCAGCTCGGTGATGCGGTCGGCCAGCAGCTCGGACAGGCCGGACTCCGACATGCCCCAGGTCCGCAGCACCCGTGACCGGATCACCGCACTCTGACCGGACCGAGCGGTCAGATCGGGGATCACGGTTCCGGTCATCATCTCCTTCATCTCGTACGGCACACCGGGGACCGCGTAGATGACCTTCTCCGCGCCGCCGTCCACCGCCGGCGGGATCGGGCAAACCAGACCGGGGGCCGTACCGGGTTGCTGGGCCATCGCCGTCGCTCCGACCGGCACCATCGCCTGGCGGAGGTTGTTGTCCGGCATGGTGCGACCCCGGCTGGTGAACATCTTCCGAATCCGGGCGGCGATGGCCTCATCGAGCTCAAGCTCCGCACCCATGACCGTGCCGATGACATCCCGGGTCAAATCATCCTGGGTCGGGCCGAGCCCACCGCAACAGATGACCGCGTCGCTCCTGGCCAACGCCAGGTTCAACACCGCTTCCAACCGGGCGGGGTTGTCACCGACCTTGGTCTGGTAGTGGGAGTCGATGCCAGCAAGAGCCAGTTGCTCACCTATCCACGACGAGTTCGTGTCGACGATCTGGCCGAGCAACAGCTCGGACCCGATGGCCACCACCTCGACCTTCACGCTGCCCTCCCCACTTCCGGCCGCTATCGCTGTCCGGTGGTGCGGAGCGAATCCCGACCGTCTATGGCGTACTGCAGGCCGCTGTAGATGGTGAAGACCACGCTGGCCCACAGCAGGGTGTCCGCAACCCAGGGATACGGGTCGAGCGGCGGGCACATCGCCGCAGCCAACGCCACACCCTGCACAAACGTCTTGTATTTCGCAGACCGTCGGGCGGGGATCGCCAATCCCCGACGACCCCAGTAGCTCCGGTAGACCATGATCAACACTTCCCTGGCGGCGATCAGCGTGATCGGCAACCAGTGGAACCGGCCGACCGACACCAGGGCATACCCGACCAGCAGCACAACCACCTTGTCCGCCAGGGGGTCCAGGAACGCCCCAACCCTGGTTGGTGCGGCCCGACGGGCCAACCGACCGTCGAGGGCGTCGGTTGCCCCCAGGAACCAGCCGAACCAGAAGGTCAGCCACCACGGGTTCTGGCTGACGACCATTCCGGCCAGCACCGGTGCCGCCCCGAACCGGAACACGGTGAGACCGTTCGCCGCTCGGGACCAGCGGGAGGTGCCGATGAAGCTGATCTCGGCGGTTGAACTCACGATGCCACCGGCTTTGCGATGAGGTCCGGCCCCTCGGCGCTGATGATCTGCACGGTCTCGAACCGTCCGGCGGGAAGGTAATCCGGGACCTGCACGATCCCGTCGATCTCGGGTGCCTCGGCGACGGACCGGGCGACCCCGGGGGCGTCGACCAGCACGGTGACCTCCGACCCGATCATCAGATCGCGCTTCTCGGCGGTGATCCGGTCCTGCAGTTCCCGTAGCTCGCTCAACCGTTCGTCCCGAAGCGACGTGGGCACCTTGCCGTCCAGCCCCGCGCCGTAGGTCCCCTCCTCTTCGGAATAGGCGAAGAATCCACACCAATCCAACCGGACCTCGGTGACAAAGTCCAGCAGGGCGTCGTGGTCCGCTTCGGTCTCCCCCGGATACCCGACGATGAAGTTGGAACGGAACGTGGCGGTCGGCTCCCGGTCCCTGATGGCCCGGATCCGTTCGACGAACCGCCGGCTGTCCCCCCAACGCCGCATGCGGCGCATCAGCGGCCGAGAGACGTGCTGCAGGGACAGATCGAAGTAGGGGACGCCGGTGTCACAGACCGCGTCGATCAGCTCGTCGGTGAGATCGGACGGGTAGAGATACAGCAGTCGGACCCACGGCACCCGTTCCGATACCGCCCTGACCAGCGGCACGATCTGCCTGGTGCCCTGCCCCTGATCCCGGCCGAAGGCGGCCAGGTCCTGGGCGACCAGGACGATCTCCTCCGCCCCGAGCAGGTCGACCTCGGACAGAATCGACTCGACGGTCCGGGACCGCTGTTTGCCGCGGAAGCTGGGGATGGCGCAGAACCCACAGTTCCGGTCACACCCTTCGGCCACCTTGACGTACGCCCAGGGTGCACCGCCGGCAGGCCGGGGCAACTCGAGCAGATCGAACCGGGACCGCGGGGCCTCCTCAACGTCGCCCCGCCGGGTCGGGCTCAGTGTGACCGGGACACCGAACGGGGCCACCCGATCAACCTCGGGCAGGGCGTCAGAGAGGTCGTTGCCATAGCGCTCGGCCAGACAGCCGGTGACCACCAACTCGGCGTCCGGCCGGCGCGACTGCTCAAGATCGAGGATGGTGTCGATGGACTCCTGGCGGGCCTCCTCGACAAAGGCGCAGGTGTTGACCACAACCAGGTCCGCATCCTCGATGCGGGCGGCTGCGGTCATCCCGTCGGCCTGCATCGTCCCGACGAGCTTGTCTGAGTCGACCTGATTCTTGGGACACCCAAGGGTCTCGATCCAGTACAGCTCAGCCATCGGGACCAGGGTACCGAGCGTTTGGGTCGAACTCGTTGAGCGGGGGTTACTCCGCCTGATCCCCGACCGGTGTCTCCTCCGGTGTGGATTCGGCACCCGTTGCGGCCCGTTTCTGCTCCAGCCGGGTGAGGAAGATCATCGCCAGCCCGATGAGGCAGAGACAGAACACCACCGCGGCGACGATCGCCAGCCACGGCGTGCCGTTATCCGGGATGTCGATCTCGCCCAGCGGGAGGGGCTGCGGGGCGGACTCCTCGAACGTGAAGAAGTACCCGGTGGCGGTGTCGTCACCGTCGGCCGAGATCATCGTGTACCGGACGATGTATCGGCCGGTCTCGGTGAGCGGCTCGTCCAGTTGGTATCGGAAGAGCTGGCCCTCCGTGCCGCTGAGAGTTCCGGACAGCGGCGCACCGTTCGGATCCTCGACAATAACGTCGAACTCGGTGACGACCTCCAGAAACACCAGGTCGATGAAGTCGACGGTGCCACCGGCTCGCTGGGCCGGGCCGGGCGAACCCCGGAGAAGGTCGGTGTGGGCGGAGGCCGCTGTGGTCGGCAGGATCACCAGGGCCAGAAGCGCGGTGACAAGCGGCAGCAACCTCCGGAGCGTCATGTCGGCCAGGGTCGATCGAAGGCAAGCGGCAATCCGCTGACCTCCCAGCGACACGACACCAGCCGACCGGACCCCGACAGGGTGACAAAGGCGGTCTGCAGGTCCTCGCCGCCGAAGCAGATGTTGGTGGTGATCGGATCGTCGAACGGGACGTGACGGTACGCCCCGTCGGGCGTGACGATGGTTATGCCACCGTTTCGGATGGTGGCAACGCAGACATTGCCGAGGGAGTCGACCGCCAGCGAGTCGAACAGCGGGCCGCCTTCCGGATCGGCCAGCACCGTCCCCCGGTGCTCCGGCCCGAAATAGCCGGCGATCTCTCCCGGGCCACTCAACGGCCACTGGTACAGCCGACCCTGGTGGGTCTCGGCCACGTACAGCATGTCCTCGTCGGGCGAGAGGCCGACGCCGTTCGGGGCATCCAGCGGAAACACGACCTCGTGGATCTCCGAGCCGTCGGCCTTGGCGTAGTACAGCCCGCCCCGGTCACGCTGACGAGCCCGGATCTTGCCGTGATCGGTGAACCAGAACCCGCCGGAGGAGTCGAAAACCAGGTCGTTCGGGCCGCGGAGCATGATGCCGTTGACCTCGTCGTACAGCACCTCGACCTCGCCGGTTTCGATGTCAACCCGCTGAATCTTGCCACCGGTGTAATCCTCGGCCTGGTTGCCGGGCACGGTCATGCCGTTGACCTCGTGCCAGACGAACCCGCCGTTGTTGCAGACGTAGATCTTGCCGTCCGGCCCCACGGCGGCACCGTTCGGGCCGCCTTTGAGCTCCGCAACGACGTCCACATCGCCCTCGGCGGAGACCCTGGTCAGCGTTCCTCGCTCGATTTCGACCAGCACGACAGATCCGTCGGAGAACCAGACGGGACCCTCCGGGAACCTCAAATTGCTTGCCAGCACTGTCGTTTCCATCAAACGCCTTTCCGCACATAGCGATAATGGACCCTCGACCACGGAAAGTCGAGCCACCCCCTGCCACTGCGGCTCACAACCATGACAGCGCCCCTTCGATGCCGGTGGACTCTCCCGCCATGAGAAGAACGGAGCCGACCCACGCGCTCAGGAGTACGATCGCCTCGACCTTGTGGACCCGGCGCTTGGAGACCATAAATACCCAGGCGAAGAACGCAACCAGCGCCATGCCGATCACGCCGTAGGTGGCGAGGCCTCGATCCTCGATCGGTCCGTTGGCGATGACCGAGATCACGCCGCCGACCGCCAGGCTGTTGAACAGGTTGCTGCCCAAGAGGTTGCCGAGGATCAGGTCCGTCTCGCCCTTCCTGGCCGCAACCACCGCCGTGACCAATTCCGGCAGGGACGTGCCGACCGCCACCAGTGTGAAGCCGACCATGCCACCGGTGATGCCAAGCGCATCGGCGATGGCCGTGGCACCCCAGACCAGGAGCTGGGCCCCCAGGACGGTGCCGACCAGGCCGATGAGGGTTCTTACCAGCTGGCTCCCCAGTGTGGCCCCGGCGTCGATGTCGACCGGGGCAACGTCCTCGGCCCGACCGCCGAGCATGATCCACGACAGGGCGAAGACGAGGCAGACCAGGAGGACGATTCCCTCCCAGCGGGCAAGGCCGCCCATGGTGAAGAACGCAAACAGCAGAACGGCCAGAAGCGACAGCGGCGCCTCCCTGGCCAGGACCTTCGTACTGACCACCAGCGGCACGATGAGCGCGGCGGCACCGAGGACCAGCGTGAGGTTTGCAACGTTGCTGCCGACCACGTTGCCAACCCCGAGTTCGAGGTCGCCGTTCGACGCCGCGATGCCGGAAACGAGCAACTCCGGAGCACTGGTCCCGAATCCGACGATGACCGCACCGATGACCACGGGCGACACCCGCAGCACGCCGGCCACGTTTGCGGCCCCTTCAACAAACTCGTCGGCAGCTCTCGTGAGGAGGGCGATCCCGACGACCACCTCGATGATGGCGACGACGATCGTCGGCTCGGTGAGAAACTCCACGCTCGGAGGCTACAGGGGGATTCACCGGGCCAAACGGCCCGGATCAGCGGCGTGACGGACGCTTCCCGACCGGTCTACTCAGGGGCCCTATATCCAGGGGGCGGGGCGAGCGCGGGGTCAAAACCGCCGTCAAAATCATCGTCGTCGAACGAGTCGTCATCGTCCTCGAACTCGTCGTCGACTGCACCAACACCGGTTGAAATGGCATCGGCCGGTCCCCCGAGCGGCCGTTCGCCGAAGGTGTCGGTCTCCTCCTCGTCGATGTCGAACGGGGCGGGTTCCGGCTCGAACGAATCCGGGTCGAGGTCCTCGACCACCCGCAGCGCCGGCACCGACGGAGTCGGGTCGTCCGGCTCCTCCTGGCTCTTCACCTCCGCCGCAACCGCCTCGGCGGTGGCGGCCGAAACCACGGTCCGGCGAGCGGACGGCGACGGCTTCTCGATCCCCAGATCGGGGTCCGGGCCCAGGTTCGGGTCCAACTTCGACGGGTCCACGCCGGTCACCGGGACGCCGCCCCTGGCCACTGCCGGGGCGGTTGATGCCGGTCGGGCGGATGCGGTCGACGCTGCCGGGGTCCCGGCGGTGGCCGAACCCGCCCGGTTTCCCGACGCGGCCCGGTTGCCGGCCGCCGGGCCTTGCGCCGATGGCGTGCCGGTTCCTGCGGGGGTGCCCTTCGTTGCGGGTGGAGCGGACCGTCCACCGGTGCCCGAGGTCGGGGCGGTGCCCGTTGTTGGTGGCGTGCCCGCTCGCCGGGTGGCGCCGGCAGTTGAGGTGGCGCTCGAGGACGCACGCCCGCCACCAGCCGAGGCCGGAGCGGATCCGCCACCGGTCGGGGCAGCGCTTGAGGACCCACGCCCGCCACCAGGCGACGCGGTGCGCCCGGTCGCAGACTGACCGGAAGCCGGAGCGGCGCTCGAGGACGCACGCCCGCCACCAGCCGAGGCCGGAGCGGATCCGCCACCGGTCGGGGCAGCGCTTGAGGACGCACGCCCGCTACCACGCGACGCGGTGCGCCCGGTCGCAGATGGTGACGCCGAGCGAGAGGCTTTGCCCGCCTGGTCGGTACCTGCGGTCCCGGCGCTGCCGCCGGGCCGCGCCGATGCGCCACCGGGTTTCGCAGACCCACCACCGGGAGCCGTAGAGGCCCCACCGGTTCCGGCCGATGCGCCACCGGGCGTAACTGAAGCATCACCGGGGGCGGCAGTGGCCCTGCTGCGTCCGGGACCGCCGGTCGCGGACGCGCTGCCCCGTCCGGGCGGCGCCGTGCCGGAGGCGCCCCCGGCGGGCGCGCCCGAACCGGAGGCAGTGGGTGGCTTGGCCGTCGGCTCGTCGAGGATCGGCCGGCGGGGGGCGAGGCCGTCCGACTCGGGTTTCGACGCGTCGGGTGGTGCGGCCCGTCGCGGCCTGCTCTCCGGAATGACCGTCGGCTCGGGGTTGGGGATGTCGGCCAACGTCTTGCGCCGCGGCCGGTCCTTGGGGACCACCGGCTGCGCGTCGAGCGACGCCGACGGCCCGCCACCGTGCGGCTGCTCGGGGGACGGGGACTGCGACGGGGACTGCGACGGCGAACCGGACCGACCATCGGGGGTGGCGGCGGGTGGATCCTGGCGGGTCGGCAGCGCCGGTGACTGGTAGGCGGCTGACGATGGCGGCCCGGCAGGCGAACCGGGCGCAACGTTGGGGACGCCGGGACCACCGAGCGCACCGGGGGACGGAGCCGCTCCCGGCGGGCTTGCGCCCGGCCAACGGCCGGCGTCGAGGTCCTCCGGGGTCATCAACACGTCCCGGGCCTTCGACCCGATGGACGGTCCGACAACACCCCGCTCTTCCAGCAGGTCCATGAGCCGGCCTGCCCGAGCGAACCCGACCCGGAGTTTGCGCTGCAGCATGGAGGTCGACCCCAGCTGGGACCGGACGATCAACTCCATCGCCTGGAGCAGCAGATCGTCGTCCCCTTCGTCACCGGTGGAGCCGCCCGGCAACATGGCGCCGGCGTCTCCGCCCGGCTCCTCGCCGAGGACTCGGCTGTCGTAGTGGACCTCCGGGGCCTGCTGGATCCAGTGGTCGACGATGGCCGACACCTCGTCCTCGGTGACCCAGGCCCCCTGGAACCGGGTGGGGGTGCTGGTTGTCCCGTCGTTGAGGAGCCCGTCACCGCGACCGACCAGACGCTCGGCGCCGGGCTGATCGAGGATCACCCGGCTGTCGGTGAGGCTGGAGACCGCAAAGGCCAGACGGGCCGGCACGTTGGCCTTGATGAGACCGGTAATCACGTTGGTCGAGGGGCGCTGGGTGGCGATCACCAGGTGAATGCCGACCGCCCTGGCCTTCTGGGCGATCCGACAGATCGACTCCTCGACGTCGCGGGCGGCCACCATCATCAGGTCGGCAAGCTCGTCGAGGACCACCACGATGTAGCTGAGGCGCTGATACTCACTGGTGGACCCGTCCGGCCCGACCTTCGGGTCGAACCGTCCCTCGTCGACGGCGTTGTTGTAGCCCGTGAGGTCCCGGACGCCGACCTCGCTCAACAGGTCATAACGGCGTTCCATCTCCCGGACGGCCCAGGCCAGCGCGTTCGCCGCCTTCTTCGGATCCGTGACCACCTCGGTCAGCAGGTGAGGAAGCCGTTCGTACTGGGTCAGCTCGACCCGCTTCGGGTCCACCAGGATGAGCCGAACCTGGTCCGGGGTGGACCGCATCAGCATCGAGGTCAGCATCGAGTTGATGCAGCTGGACTTGCCCGAGCCGGTCTGGCCGGCAACCAGGAGGTGGGGCATCGCCGCCAGGTTGGCCATGATCGTCTTGCCGGTGATGTCCCGGCCCAGGGTCACCTCCAGCGGATGGCTGGCCTGCGACGCCTCCTCGGAGACCAGCAGGTCGCCGACGGTGATCACCTGACGGCGAACGTTCGGCACTTCGACGCCGATGGCCTGTTTGCCGGGGATCGGAGCCAGAATCCGGACGTCCGGGGTGGCCATGGCGTACGCGATGTCCTTGTGCAGGGTGGTGACCCGGCTGACCTTCACGCCGGGGCCGAGTTCAAGCTCGAAGCGGCTGACGGTCGGGCCGACGACCACACCGATCAGCCTGGTCTCAACGCCGTGCTCGGCAAGGGCGTGCTCCAGCTGCCGACCGGTCTTCTCCACCGAGGCGCGGTCAACGTCCTGCGCCTCGGTCCGGTCGAGCAGGTCGAGCGTCGGCAGGTGCCAGATCCCGTCCGGCGGCTGCGGGGCGGCGAGGGCCATACCCTCGACGACCGACGTCTGTGGCACCTCGATGAGCGGTGCGGGCGGTGCGGTGTCCCACCCCATCGGTTCAACCGGGGGCAGACCGTCGTCCGTCGGGTCCGGCGACAGCAACTCGGCCGCCATGTCCTCTTCGATGTCCTCCGGCCGACGGAGATCGATGTAGAGGTCCTCTTCCTGCGGTGGGTCCGCAGCGGGGTCGTCCTCGAACATGGACGCCAGACCCTTGGGCCGCTGGGTCCTGGCGTCGGCGGCCGAGTCCTCCGGGTCGTCGCCCCGACCGCGCAGTGACATGCCGGACAGTCGGCCCCGGAGCCCGGCGAAACCCGGTCCCAAGCGATCCGCCACCGCATCGGCGACCGAGCCGAGCGACATCGACGTGAGCAGGACACCGGCGCCGATGATCAGGACGATGGTCACGGCGATCTCACCAACCAGGCCGAGATACCGCTCGATCGTGCCGCCGAAGAAGATGCCGACCCAGCCGCCGGCCCGGCTGAGCTCGTCGTTCGGCGACGACCAGTACGGGCGGCCGCCGATCAGGTCAAGGAAACAGAACGCGGCGATGGCCAGCGCCGCCCACGGCAGGTAGGCCATGACCTGATCCCCCAGGGGTCGGGCCTTGCGTCGTTTGCGCTTCTTGCCGCGGAGGATCAGCCACGCCCCGACCAACATGGCCACGGGGACGAGGAAGCGGGCCAAACCGAACAGTGCACCGCTCGCCGCATTGAGGGCGCGGCCGATGATGCCGGTGCTGCCGGTGTAGAGACCGAGACCGAGGATGACACCGAAGCCCGCAAGGGCGAGGGCGGCAATATCTCTACGATCTTCCTGGGCGCGACGTTTTGCGCTCTTCTTGCGTGCCGGTTTCCGTCCGCCCGTAGCCCCTCCACCGGAACCTGATGAGTTCCGAGTTGATGTTGCCACAGTGTGGTACAGGGTAGCCGGTTCCGCCCCGGCGGGGAGGGACATGGCCCGAAACCCCCTGAATTCAGGGGCTTGACCGCATATTCAGGGCACTACCCGGCACATTTGGGGCACTACCCGGCACATTGGGGGCAGTGCCCAGCACATTCAGGGCCCGGTGACCAGGTTCGGGACGCCAACGGACCGCACAAACCACCGGTCGGTGCTCGCCACCGCCGGCGTCAGATCATCGCCGAGGTCACGCCACCGACGGCAGATCCGGCCCGTCGAGGGGCAACCAGGGGTGGACAACGGTGGCCGTCGCTCGATCGTAGGTCCAGACATGCCCGGCAAAGGGCTGGTCGTACCGTTCGGCGATCTCCAGGCCCGCCAGGTGGCACCACAGCAGCGTGCCGACCCCACCATGTCCGACAACGGCAACGTCACCGGCACCGTCAACCAGCACATCGGCCAGCGCGGAACGGATCCTGGTCTGGCCGTCCACGGCCCGTTCCCAACCGTGTGGCGACCGCTCGGGGTTGGCGAAGAACGCGGCGGACACGTCGCTGTAGGCCGGCTCCGGCACAAAGCCGGTGGCGGATCGGTCGATCTCGCCCGTCCCCGGGCGGACCTCGGGGATCAGCCCGTTCCGGGCGGCAATCGCGGTGGCGGCCTCGACGGCCTTTGTCTCGTCGCTGCAGATCAGCCGGGTCAGCGATCGGACCCACGGCCGGGTGGCGGCAGCCTCGGCCCGACTCCGGCCATGGGCGGTCAGTGACCACCGGGCGACCGGGACAGCTCCGTCGATCACCACCTCCGGGTGGCTGATGTACCGCAGCAGCGCCATGGTTTGATCGTCACCTCCCCCACCGGACCCGACGCGCCGATCAGCGCCGGACAGGTCGAGTCGGGTCGAGCGCCGTCACTCGGAGTCGGCGTCGGCCGCTTCGTGGGCCCCGAGGACAACCGGCACCACCATGGGCCGCATTCTGGTTCGTTTGTTGATGAAGCGCCCGAGGGCTCGGCGGGCGGCCCGCTCGAAGTCCTGCCGCTCCCGCTTACCGGCAGCAAGGGTGTCCTCGATCGCCTCCCGGACGGCCAGCGTGGCGTCCTTGCGGAGCTGATCCCCCTCCTCACCGTCGACCCAGCCCCGGCTGATGACCTCCGGATCACGGATCAGCTCGGCGTCCGCACCGACGATGGACATTGCAATGACAACCGAGACGAATCCGTCCTGGCCGAGGATCCGCCGCTCCAGCAGGACGTTCTCATCGAGCGCCCCGACCGTGCCGGCGATGTAGATGAAGTCCGCCGGGATGTCCTCACCTCGGCTCAGGCCCTCGTCGGTGAGCAGGACCGAGTCACCGTCCCCGCAGATCATGACCTTGTCCGCCGCCAGTCCCATCCTGGTGGCGATCCTGGCGTGTTCGGCCATGTGGCGGTACTCCCCGTGGACCGGGATGAACCACTCCGGCTGGACGATGGAGTGCATGACCCGCAGCTCCTCGGCCTTTGCGTGACCGGTGGCGTGAACCTTGGCGGTTGCGGAGTGCACCACCTCGGCACCACGCCTGACCAGGCCGTCGATCACCCGGGTCACCCCCATCTCGTTGCCGGGAATGGGGTGGGACGAGAGGATCACACAGTCACCCTCCCGGATGGAAAGCCACTTGCTGTCCCCGCTGGCCATCCTGGCCAAGGCGGAGAGCGGCTCGCCCTGGGAGCCGGTGGAGATCACACACAGTTCACCGTCCGGAATGTCGTCCACGTCCTCGATGTCCCGGAGCTTGCTGTCGGGGATGTGGAGGAGACCCATCTGCCGGGCCAGTGACACGTTGTTGTTCATCGACCGCCCGAGGGTGGCGATGGTCCGGCCGCTGGCGATTGCCGCGTCGGCGATCTGCTGAACCCGATGGATGTGGCTGGCAAAGCAGGCGATGATGATCCGGCGGCCGTCCCTGGCGCGGAACAGGTCCTGGATGGACTGGCCGATGGACGTCTCCGATGCGGAGAACCCGGGCTCCTCCGCATTTGTGGAGTCGCAGAGGAACAACCGGACCCCGTCCTCCTTCGCCAGGTGACCGAGGCCGGCCAGGTCGGTGAGACGGGAGTCGACCGGGGTCATGTCCAGCTTGAAATCCCCGCTGTGCAACACCACACCCTGGGGGGTGTGGAACGCGGTGGCGAACCCGTGGGGCACGGAGTGGGTGACCGGAAAGAACTCCATGTCAAACGGGCCGACCTCGACACGGTCGTTGTCGCTGACCTCGATGAACGTTGCCTGGTCGGTGACACCACGCTCCCCGATCCGGTTCTTTGCCATACCGATGGTCAACGGTGACCCGATGATCTTCAGCGGCATCTCCTCCAGCAGGTGGCTGAGTGCCCCGATGTGATCCTCGTGCCCGTGGGTTGCGACAACCCCTTCCACCCGGTGGGCGTTCTCCCGTAGGTAGGTGAAGTCCGGGAGCACGAGGTCGACACCGGCGGTGTCGTTGTCGGGGAACATGAGGCCGCAGTCGATCAGCATGATCTTGCCATCCACCTCGATGGCCGCGCAGTTGCGGCCGATTTCCCCGAGTCCGCCGAGGAAGGAAATCCGTACGGGTGCCGCCATCAGCCCTCAGCCCGTCCGAGGGCGGTGAGCACCTGACGGGAGCGGTCGTCCATGTCTGCCGGGGCCGGCCCCATCGGGAGCCTGCACTGGCCGACCGGCTGACCGAGGACGTTCATCATCGACTTGGTCGGCACGGGGCTGGGGGCGTCGTCGTAGCCGAAGTGGGCATAGGCGGTCATCATCTTCTGGTTGAGCTCCATGGCCTCGGTCACCTTGCCGTCGCCGAAGGCCCGGATCATTTCCGCCATCTCCCGGCCGACATAGTGGGTCACCACGCCGACAACGCCGACGGCACCGACGGACAGGAACGGCAGTGTCAGGCTGTCGTCTCCGGAGTACACCTCGAAGTCATCGTCCACCTGGGCGATCAGGGACGCCGTCTCGGACGGGTCTCCCGCCGCATCCTTCAGGGCCACGATGTTGTCGACCTTCGACAGCTCGACGATGGTGGCCGTGTCTATCTTGCGGGCCGAGCGGGGCGGCACGTCGTAGAGCATCACCGGCAGGTCGGTGGCGGCCGCCGACGCTTTGAAGTGCTCCAGCAGACCGGCCTGGGACGGCCGGTTGTAGTACGGCGTGACGCTGAGGATCGCGTCGGCTCCGGTCTCGGTGGCCATCTTTGTGTTCTTGATCGAGGTTGCGGTGTCGTTGCTGCCCGCCCCGGCGATCATGACGGCGTCCGGAACGGCCTCTCGAACGGCGACAAAAAGTTCCCGCTGCTCCTCGTAGGTGATGGTGGGCGACTCCCCGGTTGTCCCGGCGACAACGACCCCGTCGTTGCCGTTCGCCACCAGGTACTTGGCCAGCTTCTTCGCCCCGTCAAGATCGAGCGAGCCGTCGGCGTTGAACGGCGTGACCATGGCGGTGAGTACTGAACCAAATCGTGGCATTGCTTCGGTGTCCTTGTCTGGGTCGGGTGGTTACTTGTTCTTCTTGCCGTCGTGCGGTCCGGATCCTGTGTTCCCCGGCTTGTCGAGTTCGGCTAGTTCTGTTCCGCCGCTCGATCGAGGCCGAGCGTAGCCAGTAGATCCTCGTGAAGTTCGAACCACACGGTGTGGTACGAGTCGATCGTTGGTTTGGTGAACCATTCCGTCCGACCGTTTCCGATGTTGGCCATGGCGGTTACCAGCCGAGGCCGGTACGACCCGAACCGATCGAGCAGCGACTCAAGATCAGCACAGATCGGCAGTGCGTCGAGATGAATTTCGTGGAGGTCGGCGATCACGGATGCGTCATAGTCCGGATCCTGATGATCGTTCAGCACCTGGGCGTCAAGGTCGAGGATCTGCCAGCTGGTACAGGCCGACAGCAGACGGGGATTGAGTGCGAGGAAGTCCCGATAGATGGTGCGGACGGCGGTGCGGTGCCCGGCCCGGTCCAGTTCGACGGCGAGCAGCCGTTCGTTCTCTTTACGACCCTCAGCGGTCAGTGCCCACCCAGGGCGTTCCCCGGTACGCCGACGGGCGAACCCGGCTTCGGCGGCCCGCTCAAGGTCCGCGGTGACATCCCGCTCGGCCAGTCCGAAGCGCTGCGCCACGTCGGTGGCCGCGGCAAAACCCATCAGCCGAAGGCCGTGGAGGGCCAGCAACTCGGTGGTTGATCGCGGCATAGGAAATTCAGCCTACCAGGCCCCTCAGCAGCGGCCGGTTCGACCAGCGGTCCGTGAACTCAGGCGTCGTGTGGCCAGGCCGGTCTCGGGACCGCTCGTCGGGGAACTCAGTCCTCGTCGAAGTCCGGAGCCACCGGCGTGGCGAACACCGATTTGGCCCCCGAGGCCCGGCGCCACACCAGGGCACCGTAAAACAGCACACCGAGGGTGGCGAAGATGAACCATTGCACCGCATAGCTGCGGTGCGGCCCCTCATCGAGAGGCGGGAGGGCCACCGGGTCCGGGAACGTGGCAAGACCTTCGGTCTCCGCCGGGGCGAGCTGCAGCCACACCGCTGGCAGCGGACGATCGAGGCGGTCGGCGATCCGCTGGGTGTCCAACCGAGGGAGGACGTCACCCTCGCCGGTGTCGGTAGCGCCGAATCGTCCCTGCGGAACGGTGGCCCGCAGCCACCCGGAGACCGTCGTCTCACCGGACGGGACCGGTTCGAGTGCGACCTCCGCATTACTCGGCACAAAACCGCGGTTCACGGCGATGGCCGAACCGTCGGCCAACTCGGCGATGGCCACGACGTGGCGGCCGGCCACGCCACCCTGGGATCGGTTCGCGATTTGGACGAAGTCCGGGTCGACGTAGGTGACGGTCGCGGCGACCAGCCGGTAGTCCAGGTCCGCACCGTCCGGGCCACCGTCGGGCGCGGCGGTCAGTTCGGTCACCTCAGCGGTTCTCGCTTCGATCAGAGCGTTCAGGTCCTGCCGCTCCCCCAGCCGACTCAGCTACCACAGCCCGAGTACCAGGAACAGGCTGACGACGGACAGAGCGAAAAAGTGGGAGAAGATCCAGAACGGTCGACGGGCGAAGCTCCAGTCCGGGCCGGTATCGCCGTCCGGGGACCGGTCGGCGGTCTGCGAGGATGGTGCGGTCTTGGCGGCCACGGCCAAAACGGTATCGGATCGTTCGGACCGTGCCGGGATCGAACGGCTGCTGATCGAGCTGTACGCCAACACCACCGGTCCCGGCCGGACCGGCGCTGCATTTCCGAGACGGTTTTTCGCCCTGCGCCAACGTTTCCATCTCGTTTGCTGCAAGACTCGAACGGTGAAGCTGGAACGGGGAAAACCCCCGAGAAAGTTCATCGTTCGCATCGTTGTCGGGCTGGTGATCCTGTCCCAGGGACTGGCGCTGCTCGGCGATCTGGCGCTTGCGGAGTTCGTCGATCGGTACCCGGCGCTGCTCATCGCCCTCAACCCCCGGAACCGGAACCTGGTTCTGGCCACCAACCAGCTGGACGCCGTCACCTTCTATCTGGTCGGCTTCTTTCGGCTGGTCGCCTCGGACCCGCTCTATTACCTCCTTGGGTTCTGGTACGGAGACCGGGCGCTGCGGTGGGTCGAGCGGCGGAGCCGAACCTACGGTCCGTTCGTCCGGGAGGGCGAGACGTTCTTCCGCAAGGCGTCGTATCCGCTGATCTTCGCCGCTCCGAACAACGTGATCTGTGCGCTGTCCGCCGCCACCGGCGTTCGGCTGCGGACCTTCATCGCCCTCAACCTGGCGGGGACGGTGACCCGGTTGGTGATCATCCGCCGGGTGGGTGGTGTCTTCGAATCACCGCTGCAGTCGGTGGTCGACTTCATCGCCGAGTACCGGGTACCGGTGCTGATCATTTCCGCCATCGCGGTCGGCTGGACGATCTTCGGGGAGTTCCGGGGTGACAACTCGGAATTCAAGACCCTGACCGGCCTGGCCGGCGATGACGAGAACTCGGAGAACGGTGACGGGTCGGATGCCGGCGGTGGTGGCCAGGACGGCCCAGATGCGCAAGACTCCGCCCAAACCCCTCCGAATTTGGGCACGTAGGCCACAAGAATTGTGGGCTGAGCGCCCAAATTTTGTGTGGTGGGAACCCCTGTCAGGTCAGGAACTTGTCCAGACCGACGGTCAGGCCGGGATGATCGGCGATGTTGCGCACCGCCATCACCACGCCCGGCATGAACGACGACCGGTCGAGGGAGTCGTGGCGGATGCTGAGTGTCTGGCCCATCGTGCCGAGCACCACCTCCTGGTGAGCGGTCATCCCCCGCATTCTGACGGAGTGGATCGGGATACCGGCCGGTCCCTTCGCCCCCCGTGCCCCCTCGATGGTGTAGGCCTCGGTCGGATCGGCCAGCCAGGCCTCGCTGGCCGACGCCATCCGTTCCGCGGTGGCCACCGCTGTACCGCTTGGCGCATCCACCTTGCTGTCGTGGTGGAGCTCGATGATCTCGCCGGTGTCGAAGTAGGGGGCCGCCATCTCGGCAAACCGCATCATGAGCACCGCACCGATGGCGAAGTTCGGGGCGATCAGGCAGTTCGAGTCGGTGAAGAGCGAGGCGATCTCCACGTGGTCCGCCTCGGTGAACCCGGAGGTGCCGATGACGGCGTGGATCCCGTTCTTGGCACAGAACTCCAGGTTGGCCCTGGCCGCCTCGACGTGGGTGAAGTCGACCATGACGTCGACGCTGCCCGGCGTGATGGTGTCCGTGTTCGAGGAGACCGGAAACTGGCAGCCGGCAACCCCGGTGACCTCACCGACGTCGATGCCCTCGTACGACGGGTCGATGGCGGCCACGAAGTCGAGATCCGGCTCGGCACAGACCGCATGGGCCACGGCGATCCCCATCCGCCCGCCGACTCCGAACACACCTACCCGTGTAGCCATTGATCTCTCCCTGGATGATCGATCGAAACAAGTGCCGATCTCAGCGTAGGTGGTTAAACGCGAAGCGGGAGGCCCGAAGGCCCCCCGCTTCAGCGTTTCGGTTTACCGTCCTTCAAACGCCGCCTCTTTGGCCCCCAGGGCCAGAAAGAGGGTGGCGAGCGAAGCGAACGACGCGAACGGCACCTAGTCCCGACGGCGTCCACGACCGCGACCACGGCCACCGCCGCGTCCACGACCGCCACGGTCGTCATCGGGGACGACCGGTGCACCCTCGGGACCGAGGTCCCCGAAGCCGTCGGCTTCGAACTCGTCCTCGAACGACATGGACACGGTGTCCTCACGCTCCTTGGTGGCGGTACCACCACGACCGGAGTCACGATCACGGCCCCGACCACCACGATCACGGCCACCGCGGTCTCGACCGCCGCCACCGCTGCCGTTGGTGTAGTCGTTCTCGTCACCGGCGATCTTCAGCGAGATCTTGCCGTTCGGGTCGATGTCCTCAACCATGACCTCGACCTCCTGGCCGAGCTCCAGCACATCCTCGACCCGGTCGATCCGCTTGCCCTGCCCGATCTTGGAGATGTGGAGCAGGCCGTCACGGCCGGGAAGGATGTTGACGAACGCACCGAACTTGGTGATGTTGACCACCCGACCGGGGTAGGTCTCACCGACGTCGGCGGTTGGCGGATCGAGGATGAGGCGGATCTGACGCTCGGCCTCGTCAACGATGTCCTTGTCGGTTGCGGAGATGGACACCACACCGACAACACCGTCGTCGTCGACCGAGATGTCGGCCCCGGTCTCCTGCTGAATGGCGTTGATGACCTTGCCCTTCGGGCCGATGACCTCGCCGATCTTGTCGACCGGGATCTCGAAGCTGATGATCTTCGGGGCGCCCTCACGAACGTCCTCACGGGGAGCGGCGATCGCACCCGCCATAACCTCGAGGATCTGCAGCCGGGCGTCCTTGGCCTGGTTCAGCGCATTGGCCAGCACGTCGGCGGGGATGCCGTCGATCTTGGTGTCCAGCTGCAGCGCCGTGACGAACTCGGACGTACC
>JBCCGJ010000042.1:0-24039 GCA_039029335.1 Actinomycetota bacterium
ATGGCCGTCGAGAACGAACCGGCCGGGTGTCGCGGCGAGGAGCGGCAGGAGGAACCTGCTGGTTGTCCCGGATTGCCGTGCATCGACCTCGATCGGCCGATCGCCGACGGGGTTCAGACCACCGTTCACCGAAACCGTCGCCCGCTCGGTGTCGATCGAGAGCTGGACCCCCAGCGCACCAAGCGCGCCGAGCATCGCCTCGGTGTCATCGGCGAACAGGACCCGACCGAGCTGCGATCGTCCATCGCCGAGGGCGGCGCAGATCAGCGCCCGATTGGTGTGGCTCTTCGAGCCGGGAATGTCCACCACCACATCCGGTGGTCGTTGCAGCGGCAGGACCGCCCGTGGGGAACTCACCGCTCCAGGGTGCCACGACGACCCTGCGGTTGCGGCGCGTTATTCGACGTCATCGTTGTCCGGTGCGAGAAGTGCGGTGGCCCGCTTCACGTGCTCCGACCGAATCAGGATGCCCTGACCGGGATTCACCGCCTGCACCGGGATACCGGCCTCGGTGAGCCGCCTGGCCGCAGCGAGCAGCGCCGGCCGATCAAGACCGGTGGAGATCCGTTGGAAAGCGACGGGCCCCATGGGGGCGGCTCAGTCGGCGGCGGCTTCGGCCTGATCCGCGGCGGCCAGGGCCTCCGATGGGACCTCGCCGGTGTCGGTGTCGATCAGGCCCTCCGCAGGGTCCGCGGTTGTGCTCCGGCCCTGGGCCTCCAGCGACATCCGGATCTCCTTCAGCGCCTCCCGGTACTCGCGAAGCTTGGCCTCCCGGTCGGTGAGGCGATGGTTGGCCGAGGCCAGATCCTTCCGAACCAGATCAAGCTGTTCCAGGGCCTGATCCCGCTCGACAAGGGCACTGTCACGGTCGATCTCTGCCCTGGTTGCGGTTTCCAGCAGCCGATCCGGAGTGTTGGCTGCAAGCTCGTGACGGAGCCGACGGTTCGTCTCCTTGTCCTCGGCCCGCTCCTGGCGCAGGTCGATGATGGACTCGTCGTAGCGGGCGACCTCACGGCGGTGTTGCTCCCGCATCCGCCGCGTGGCGAGGAACCAGAGGACGCACATGACAAGGACCGAGAGAACAAACCCCAGTATCCCCCCTGTCACCACGTCACCCACCTGGGCCTCCTTTGCCGTCGCCAACCAGCAACCCAACCTCAGGCAAAGAATACCTGGTCCAGATCGCCGACTTGCAACCTAGCCCGATCTGGAACAATCCGTGTCGGAAAGCCGTCGATAACCGAACCCAGGAGCCGCTGTTTTCTGCGGCAAACCGGGTTCATGTGGGCCGGGAGACTCAGTCCATTTGCCCCAAGCCGTGTTGCAAAAGCTTTAAAACTATGTCGAAGCCACGGCCTACCGCTTGATGGCGGAACCGTCGGTCGGATCGAAGAAGTGGAAGCGGGCGGTGTCCACTGCAAGCTCGATCTGGTCACCGATCTTGGCCGGCGACCGCGGGTTGACCCTGGCGACGTAGATGAACTTGCCGGAGTCGTCGGTGACCGGGGCGACCGCGTCCTCACCCTCGAACTCCTGGTCCATGATCTCGAACGGCTCAACCCCGAGCGGGAAGTGCACGATGATCTCGGACCCGAGCGCCTCAACCAGGGAGACCGTGGTGGTGATGCGACGGTCGGCCGGGGCGTCCGATGCCAGGGAGGCGTCCTCGATGTCCTCCGGACGAACGCCGACGACAATGGTCTTGTCCGCAAACGACTCCAGCGCGGGCCGTTCGGCGACGGTTGCGTCCGGGATGGCCACGGTCTGATCGCCAAGGGCAACTGCCCAACCGCCGTCGTTCCGCTTGAGTGTGGCCTGCATCAGGTTCATCGACGGTGAACCGATGAAGCCGGCGACAAACACATTGTCCGGTGAGTCGTAGAGGTTCTGCGGTGTGTCGACCTGCTGGAGGAGGCCCCGCTTGAGGACGGCGACCCGATCACCCATGGTCATGGCCTCGACCTGGTCGTGGGTGACGTAGATGGTGGTCACGCCGAGGTCCCGCTGGAGGCCGGCGATCTCGGCCCGCATCTGGACCCGGAGCTTTGCGTCGAGGTTGGAGAGCGGCTCATCCATAAGGAAGGCCTTTGGCTGGCGGACGATCGCCCGCCCCATTGCCACGCGCTGGCGCTGACCACCGGAGAGTTGGCCGGGCTTCTTGTCCAGCTGCTCGGTGAGGTCAAGGGTCTGGGCCGCCTTTGCGACCCGGTCGGCAATTTCGGCCTTCGGCATGTTGGCCAGCTTGAGGGCAAACCCGATGTTGTTGGCCACCGTCATATGGGGATACAGCGCATAGTTCTGGAACACCATGGCGATATCCCGGTCCTTCGGATGGACGTCATTCACGACCCGATCGTCGATTGTCAACTCACCGCCGCTGATCTCCTCCAGGCCGGCAACCATCCGCAACGCGGTCGACTTGCCGCAGCCGGACGGCCCGACGAGAACGAGGAACTCGCCGTCCTCGATCTCCAGGTTCAGACCCTCAATGGCCTTGAACCCGTTCGGGTAGACCTTGCTGACGTCCTTGAGTGCAACCTCTGCCATCTGTACTCCCCTGCTCGTGAATCAGTCCCCAACGATGTCGGTTCACAACCGTACCTCATCATAGGCGCGGAGCCGAGTGCCGGCCTGCCTTCCGCTGCGATCCGCCCCGACGTGCCATCCCGGATCGCAATCGACCCGGTCACAAACCCGCCGGCCCGCTGATGCCGTTGCGGTGGTCTGACATACTGGGCCGCATGACCTCCGAGACGATCCCGAGACCGCCCCTGTCCGCGAACGACCCGGCGCCGGAGGTCCTGTCGTTCACCTGCCCGCGGTGCGGTACCGCCGCCGAAGCCAGGTTCTACGGTCCGTGCCCCACCTGCTCCCGGCAGTTGCAGGCCGCCTACCAGCAGACAACAAACGACGTCGAGGCGCCGGAGTACGAGCCGAAGATGAACGTCACCCCGAACGCAGTGGCCACGAAGGACTGAACGGATCGGTCGGACCGCTGTGCCCAGCGGTGGGCCGGGACGCACCACCGGACGACAGGACCGGCTCGCCGGACACAACCGAGGGCGGGATCACGCACACCGCCGGCTCACCCGGAGCCGCAGCCGGCCCGCCGACCGCGTCAACCGCCGTGCATCCGTTTGACCCAGTCCTCGATCAGCCAGCCGGCGATCGACATCCGGCCCTTCGGCACGGGCGGCAGCTGGTTGTGGTCGAACCAGCCCGCTTCAACGATCTCGCTCTCCTGGATCTGCAGGTCGCCACCGGCGTAGGTCGCATTAAATCCGATCATCAACGAGTGGGGAAACGGCCACGGCTGCGAACCGAAGTACCGCACGTCGTCCACCCGGACACCGGCCTCCTCCATGACCTCCCGTTCGACGGTCTGCTCGAGCGTTTCGCCGGGCTCGACAAATCCGGCGAGTGCGCTGAAAAACCTCCCGGGGAACTGGCGGCCCCAGGCCAGTAAGGCCTTCCCATCGTCGCGCTCGACGAGCATGATCACCGCAGGCGTCAACCGGGGGAAGGCCATCAGCCCGCACGACGGGCAGATCCTGGCCCGCTCGGAACCGTGGGTTTCGGTGGCCGTCCCGCATCGGCTGCAGAACTGATGGTCCCGATCCCAGTTGAGGACCTGGGCCGCCCGGCCGGCCAACATCCACTCGGTCTCGGGCAGGACCGCAAACGCCTGGCGAAGGTCGGCGAAGTGGCCGTCGGGCGGGAAGTCGAAATCCGGCCCGATCATGCCGGCGAATGCCGGGCCCGACGCATCGCTGCCAAGCACATGCCGATCGATGACCCCCGGCAGCTCCTGATCACCGACGGGCGGTACGCCGTCGACCAGCAGGAGCTGACGACGTTCGTCGAACAGGAACCACCGACCGGAGGTCTCGGTGAGGTGGGCGGGCAGGGTAATGGAAGGCTCGAACATAACGGTCCGTAACCTAGTGTCCCTTGCCCGGCTGCTCCACCGCCACCCGACCGACGCCACAACAGACACCGGGACGAACACCTGAACAAACACCTGCATGAACACCGGACAGGACGGCGCGAACCCGGCCGGCCGCCGACGCCATGACCCGCCGTGTCGAGCACCGGATATAAGGTGGCGGGATCGCTGACATCGGCACGCTGAACGAGAGCTCGCTCCACCGGGGCCTCAAACACCTCCTCGTCGAGCGTGGGGACGAGGTGGAGGTCGAGCTCGACGGGTTTGTCATCGACATCCGCCGCGGCGACCTCCTGATCGAGGTACAAACCGGCTCGTTCGGCGCCATGGGCCGCAAGCTGGACCGGTTGCTCACCGACTATCGGATCAGGCTGGTTCATCCGATCCCGACCGCCACCTACCTCCAACGACCAAAAGCCAAACCCCGCCGATCGCCACGGAAAGGCTCGATCCACACCGTCCTGGACGAGTTGGTCAGCATTCCGACCCTGCTGGACCATCCAAACCTGACGCTCGAGGTCTGGCTGGTTACGGTCGACAAGTTCCAGGAGCACGACCCGACCGCCCGGCGGGGCCGCGGTGGATGGCGTACCGTCGACCGACGCCTCCGGGAAGTGGAATCCCGACACCTGTTCACCACGACAGACGACCTGGTGGCGTTGATGCCGGCCGATCTTCCCGACCGATTCACCACGGCGGACATCGCCGACGCCGGCTCCATTGGTCGGGACGCGGCCCAGAAGCTGGCGTACTGTCTACGGGCGCTGGAGCGCATCGAGGTGACCGACCGGTCGAGGGCGGGCTACGTGTACCGCTGGACTCGGCAGGGCTGACCGAACCGCCCAGGATCAGGATTGGTCTGCGGCCCGCCTCAGGGGCCCTCGAGCACGGTCACCGCACCGGTGTCGCCGTTCACCTCGATGAGTGAACCGTCAACGATCCGCTTCGTCGCGTCGGTGGCCGACACGACACACGGGATGCCGAGCTCACGGCTGACGATGATCGCGTGGCTCAACGGTGCACCGACGTCGACCACCACGGCTCCGGCCGGGACGAAGAGCGGTGTCCAGGACGGATCGGTGATCGGGGCGACGAGGACATCCCCCGGCTGCAGCGCAGTGGGATTGTGGGAGTCGGTTATGACCCTGGCCCGGCCGACGGCCGAACCGGGGCACCCGGGGACGCCCTGCAGGACATCTCCCGGTGCAGTCTGTTCGACGACGACCGCGTCCCGCCGGGGGTAGTCGCCGATCGGCTCCGGTTCCCCGACGAACAGGAAGGGCTCCTGGATCTCGGCCACCTGCTCGTAGTGGGCCATGCGGGCCTCGACCGTCTCCCGCCAGCCGGCGGGGTCGTCGAGGTACCGATACTGCTCGTCTCGGGTCATGAACGCGGTGGCCGTTTCGGTCGGGAGGTGACCGGCCGCCACCTGCCGCCGCCCGAACTCCCGGCTGGCCATCCGGCACTCCTGGATGAGCTTGATGCAGTTGGTCTTTGTCCGTTCCCGGCCGGGCATCATCACTTTCGCGGACGAAAGCGCGGCCTGGAACTGCCCCTGGGTCTCGGGATCGGCGGCCAGGGCCTCGACGATGGCCGATCCGATGGCCTCCCGCTCCGACGCCCTGGCCATGTTGCTGAGGTTGGGAGCGGCAGCCTCGTCGGCCAACCGCATCCGGTCGATGGCGGCGAGCGCGAGGTCCGGCTCGGTCTCCCAAGTCGGCGACTTGACCTCCCACTCGTTCGGACCGCGGGAGCCGTAGGCGAACAGGAACAGGTCGAAGTTGGTGCAGAAGTCCACGGCGGCAGCGTCTTCCGACGCCCGCAGTCTGGTGTCCAGTCCATTGGTGCCCGCGTCGAACAGCTCCCCGAGGACGGTCGAGGCGGCCACCTTGCGGCCGAGGTCCCACATCGCCATCGATGGTGCTGCGGATTCGACATCTCCGAGCCCGGCCAGCAGTTTCAGCGTGGCCTCCGGCTGACCGACCGCCTCACAGACCTTGGTGATGATCCCGATCGGGAGCGTGGCGAGGAACGATATATAGATGTGCTCGGTGAACAGGTCTTCAAAGTGCGTGTCGAGCAGCTCCCAGGTCCGGTCAACCAGCTCCCGGTCGGACATGGCAGTGTGATCCGGCCGAGCGGCCCGGAGCCCGTTGACCGTCTCCTCGAATGCCGCCACGTCGGGCAGGTTCGGTGTGGTCAGCGCCCACTGGAACGTCTCGCCGATCTTCTCGGTCAGATCCGGCCGGTCCGCCCCCTCACCGGCCACGAACTCCGGTACGCCCGGGGCGTCACCGAAGAAGGCGTCGTCGATGTCCTTGTAGGTCATGCCGGGCGCCCGGTGACCGAGCATGCGCAGCGCGGAGGCATTCAGGTAGGCGTACCCGCCGGCCACACCGAGGAACAGGCACTCGTCGGGGGGAAACTCCGACTCCTCCATGACCCCGATACGGGCGTACGCCCGTCGGAAGCCGATCTCGGAGCCACCGAGCTTGTTCTCGTCCTGGAATCCGAACGAGAACGTCAGTGGGACGACCGGATCGGGGAAGACCTCCCCGACGTTGGCCCGCGTGTAGAACGGGTAGTCATCACTGAGCGCGGTCTCGACGATCCACTTGTCCACCACTGCGCTTCCCCCTGGTCCCTTCGGCCGCAACCTTTGCGACCAGCTGTAACGGTGACCGGTTCCGGCTCAACAATCAAGTACGGCGATCAACCCAGCCGATCCGGGGGATCACCGCCCGGCATGGTGAATTGACCTCACGTACCAGCCGGTGACCGTGCCCGTCGACCCAGACGGCGCTGGGGAAACCTGTTGGACAACGCCCTGAATCCAGGGGAAGTCTCGCTACGGGAGCGATGCTTTGCTACCCTCGGCAAGCGGGCAGCCCAGCGTGAAATCGTGACGGGTGTCACCCAAAAGACATTTGTGGCGATGACCACAGCAAACGGTGGTATGAGCTGGTAGTTTTCGGCGGGGCGTGACAGACGCGCGGTGCCGGCGGAGGTGGATGTGAACACGCAAGACGAGATGGCGGGTAATTCCGTGTCCGAGCCGAACTGGAGAGGCTTTGACCAGCTCCGGCTCAGCGATGATTCCGGCACGGTGAACGTCACCATCGGCTCGTCTGACCGCTGGGACAAGGCCCATCTTCGTCGTCTGCGTCAGTCCGCCGATCTCCCGGGGCTTGTCCCCGTCATCGACAGTGACTTCGCCAGTGATGGCAAGCCGTTTGCCGTCACCCCGGTCATCGACGCCCGCACCCTCGGCAGCCGCATCCCCCCGACCGGATCGGAGTGGCTGGAGTGCGCCGCCATCACCGAGGCCGCCGCCCGGGCAACCCACGAAGCGCACCTCCGTGGCCTGTTCCACGGGGCGCTGTCCCCGGATCAGATCTTTGTCATCGATGACGACGTCGCGGTTGGCGGCATCGGTCTCGGCCTCGGCGGTGTCCCCTCCGACGCCTACGCCGAATGGATCGCCCCCGAAGTCATGGACGGCGGCGACGCAACCGAGCGGTCCGACGTCTATTCGCTCGGCAAGATCCTCGAAGCGTCGCTCGGCAACTCGATCGAGGATGTGCCGCGCTCGGTTCGACGCCTCATCATGTGGTCCAGCTCAGACACCCCGGAGGCCCGCCCGCCCTCCGCACTGGAGTTCGCCAGCATCCTGGCCGAAGCGATGGGCGAGGACCGCAAGACCTACAGTCCGGCGTTCATCGCCACCGCAGAGGTGAACGACCTGGCGTCCACCGCCTCGGAGTCCGTCGCCGCCTTCGTTCCCGGTGAGCGTTCGTCGTTCTCCACCGGTGCGGCAGTCGCCGGTGCCGGTGCCGCCGCCGTGGCGGGTGCCGCGGCCCTTGGCCTGGCCGGCCAGGGCGATGATGCGGAAGAGGTTCTCTCCGACGCCGTCGACACCAACGACCTTCCCGGCGACATCGCCGAGGACGCGGCAGAGGACGTCGCCGAAGACGCGGCGGACGAGGCCGACGTGCTGGCTGACGCCGTCGAAACCGGCGAACTGCCCGCCGAGGGTGAAGACGTCGACCTCGACCCCGGCTTCTCCATCGAGGAGGCCGCTGCGGCCACCACCGACCTCGACGAGTCGGCACTCGAAGGAGCCGACGATGACGAGGACACCGTCTTCGACTCCCGCCAGTACGGCGAGGAGATCGAGGAGCAGGTGCTCGCCGACGATGACGACTACGAGGTTCCGGCGGCCGCACAGACCGTTGACCTCGACATGGCGTTCGAGCCGGAACGCAAAGGCAACCGGGCCGGCATTCTGGTCGGGGCGATCCTGGCCGCCGGCCTTGGTGTTGTGGCCTACGGTCTGCTGAGCTCAGACGACTCGAACGAGGTCGCCGATTCGGGTACCGCCACCGAGGTGTCCTCCGAGGACGATGCCGAGGACGGAAACGGCGCCGCCGGTGACGAGGGCACCAGCGCAGGCGACGACGAAGACGCCATGGAAGACGAAGATGCCATGGAGGATGACGCCACGGCCGAGGATGAGGACGGCGGGGACTCGGAGGCTGCGGCACCGTCCACGTCGGAGCCGGAACCCGAGACGACCACCACCACCGAGGCGACAACAACCACGACCGAGGCCACAACCACGACCACCGAGGCGACAACCACAACGGAGGCTCCGTCGGAGGACTCCGGACCGGCCGCTGCGGCGGCAACCGTTGACGGACCGATCTCGGCCGAGGACGCCGCGGTCCAGGTGCTGCACGGCATCCCCGGTGTCGACGTGGACGTCTATGTGAACGGTGAGGCGCTTGCCCCCGGATTCACCGCCGGCACCATCGCCGGGCCGGCGAACCTCGATCCCGGGTCCTACGACATCGATCTCTACGCCGCCAGCGATTCCGCTCCGGCATCGGCGGCGGATCGCACCGACGATCCAATCCTCAGCGAGACCATGACCGTTGGCGCAGAACCGGCCACCCTGGTCGCCCATCTCAACGAGGCGGGAGAGCCGGTCCTGTCCGCATTCGAGGAGAACCTGGACACCCTGGATCCCGGTACGGGTCGGGTCCAGCTCCGCCATCTCGCAGCCGCTCCCCCGGTCTCGGCCACCATCGACGGCGTCAGTGCCGGCGGGCTGGTGGATTCCGGCAGTGGTGCCACCGTCACGCTGGATGCGGGTGAGCACACCATCGAGACGACCACGGCGGACGGCACCCCGGTCAAGTCGGCCACCATTGACCTGGCCGACGGCGAGGTGGCCAGCATCTCGATCATCGGTTCCGCAGCGGACGACAGCCTTGCGGTTGTGGTTCAGCGGTACACCGGCTTGTCCACCGCTCCGGCGGGTGTGCCCACCGGCAACAGCAACCTGCTGGCCGAGGGTGAGGATCCGACCGCTCTGTACCTCCTTGGTTTCCTGACTTCGCTGATGGCGCTTGCCGGCGGCCTGGTCATGGTTCGCCGCAGCCGTCAGGTTCTGTGAACAAGCGGCTGACCTCTGGCATCTTTGTACTGGCCATCTCGCTGGCCTTACTCGGTGCGGTGGTCACCGCTCACAAAATCCCGGCCGACGGGGAGTCCGCGGAGCTTGCCTCCAACGTGGTCTCGCTGCAGGCTCCGGTTGGACGGGCCATCGCCCAGGTCCCACTTCGGTCCGGATTCCTCGACCCGAACTCGGCATCCTCGGCCGACGATGAGGCGTTCCCCGTTGCGGTTCGTATAAGCCGGATCGGCTTGGAGGCCCCGGTCATCTCGGTCGGTGTCGACGACCGGAACGATTTTGACGTACCGGCCGCCGACACCGTCGGTTGGTACCGGTACAGCTCGGCCCCTGGCTCGCTCGGTTCCACGGTGCTGGCCGCCCATGTCGATTACGCGGGCCGGGAGGGGGCGTTCTTCAACCTTGAGGACCTTCAGCCGGGTGACACGCTTGAGGTGGAGCTGGCCGATGGTTCGATCATCGAATACGAGGTAACGGAGTCCATCCTCTACGACAAGGAAGCACTGCCGGCGGAGGAGCTGTTCCGCAAGGACGGGGCATCCACCCTGCAGCTGATCACCTGCGGCGGGGCGTTCGACAGCACCGAGCGGTCCTACCTCGGCAACCTGGTGGTCACCGCCGAACCGATCGCCACGGCCTGATCGTCTGACAGGGACCGTGCGGCGGCCCGGAGCCGCTTCCGGGGCCCCGGTGACGGCTCCCCGCAGTCAAGCCGTCTGATCCCCCGCTCCCAGGCGTCGACGGCCCGCGCGGCCGTACCGGGCCGACGCTGGTTGATGTAGAGCTCGACAAGGCGCCCGATCAGCGCTTCGTCGAAGGGGCACCCGAGCAGGCCGGCCTCCACTGCGGCGGTCGCCGTGGCCGTGTCTCCTGAACCCTGGGCCAGGGCGGACAGCTGCTGCGCCCCGTCAGCGATCGTGGCCTCGGCGTAACTCACCAGGCCGGGCCGATGATCCAGCCAGGCCCAGTTCCTGCCCTGCCGGCCGGACAGCGGAACCCCTCGGACCAACGCGGTCACCCGGCGGAGACGGGTGAGCCCAACAGCGTCGAGCGGCTGCGGCGCAGCGGTCAACGAGTGGATCTCGTCCACGAACCGGTGGAGGTCCGTTTGAATGCCGACCAACCGATACCGACCGTCCACCGGGTCCGGGAGGTGCTCCCGGCCGATCTTGGCCCGTACCTCGGCCATCAGGTTGGCAACCCGCTGGTCGGAGATGGCTACGCCGTCCCACAGCGCATTGATCAAACCGGACCGTCCGATCGGCCCACAGCACTGCAGCACCGCTATGACCGCCGTCTGTTGATCGCTCAGGGGCTGTACCGTCCCCGAGACGTCGATCTCCCCCATGATCCGGAGTCGGGGCGAGCCGCCGGTCCGGCGCATCGGTGGTGTTGTTTCCCTCATGCGTTCACCTGTGTTGTTGCGAAGCGAGCAACGGTTCTCGCGTCTTTGGTCACCACCTCGACCCTCTGCTCTGTTTGCACTGACCGGGCGACCGCCGGCCGACCGATGATCGGCCGGTACCGCCGCACCGACTCCCCTACCGTTGCAGGGTTCGCCGACCTTACCGCGGGGCGATCGGCCCGACGATGGTGACCGGTCCCCATGGGTGCCGGCCACCGACGACCGGTTGCATCGCAGTAACCCAGGCGTGCCGGGTATCCACGGACCTCCGAGCGCCAACGGTCTCTCCGGAGGGTGGCGGCCGGTTGCCACAGCTCTGGTTGCCGGATCGGCAACCACAGCTCTGGCCACTGGCCGAGATCGTGGTTCGCAGACGGCCCCGCGGCTACAACCCCCCTAGCGGCCCGGCATCCTGAGGTCTCCCAGCCCTGCCAGCAACTCGTCCACCATCGCGTCGTAGCGGGCCAGCAGCGCAACACCTTCGTCGACCGACGCAAGATCCTCGGCGGCCTCACCGGACGGCTCGGACCGATCTTGATCCTCGGGGTCGCTGACGTCGGGGCCCTGTGCGGCGGAAGGACTCGTCATGTCCAGAAATATAGAGATTGCCGATTTGCCGTTTATGGATGGGGGCAATATTGCCCTTTACAGGGAATGACCTGCCGACCAAGGACCCTGCAGCTCCTGCGACTACAGCGGCCTCGGGACCCAAACGAGGCCTGTTTTGCCTGATCAGCGATAGTATTCACACTCGTCTGATGCCATGGCGACGATCCAACGATTCTTGGCCATGCACTGCCAAACAGTCAGCACCTTCGTGGTTCATCGGGATATGAACTGAAGAGCCACGCCACCCATTTGACGACGACCCGTCGCAATCCCGAGATTATCGCCAGCTCGGAGTACCCCACGGGTACGATCAGGCGGTGTCCATCGATCCCTATCGACTCCCGAAGTCGGTTCGACCGACCGACTACCACATCACCATCGATCCCGATATCGAGGCGGAAACCTTCACCGGTTCCGTCGTCATCGACGCGGTGGTGGAGGAACCCGTCGAGGAGGTGGTGCTCAACAGCGACTCGCTGGTGATCACCGACGCCTCAATCACACCGGCGGACGGCTCGGCGGTCAACTGTGGTCACCGGATCGACCAGGAACACGAGCGGCTGTTCCTCGACCCCGGCCAGACCCTCCATCCCGGTGCGTTCACCATCCGCATTTCCTTCAGCGGAAAATTCAACGACAAGCTGGTCGGCCTGTACAGCAGCAGCTTCACCGGCGAGGACGGCAGCCAGCACAAACTGGCCACCACCCAGTTCGAGGCCACCCATGCCCGGTGGTGCTTCCCGTGCTGGGACGAACCGGAGTTCAAAGCCCGGTTCGCCCTCAGCCTGCTGGTCGGCCCGGGCCACGTTGCGGTGGCAAACGGCCCGGAGACCGCTCGGACCCCGACCGACGACGGCCGCACCCGCTTCGACTTCGCCCCGACGATGATCATGAGCACCTACCTGGTGGCGTTTGTGGTCGGCCCGCTGGAGATCACCGACCCGGTCGATGTGGACGGCGTACCGCTCCGGGTCGTGCACGTGCCCGGCAAGGGAAACCTGACCGACTTCGCCATCGAGGCCGGGGCCTTTGCCCTGCGGTATTTCACCGACTACTTCGGGCTCCCCTACCCCGATCAGAAACTGGACCTTGTCGCCATCCCGGACTTCGCGTTCGGTGCCATGGAGAACCTCGGCTGTGTCACCTTCCGTGAGGTGATCCTGCTGATCGATCCGGAACGGGCCACCCAGCCCGAACTCCAGCGGACCGCAGATGTGG
This sequence comes from Actinomycetota bacterium, assembly GCA_039029335.1. Taxonomy (GTDB): domain Bacteria; phylum Actinomycetota; class Acidimicrobiia; order Acidimicrobiales; family SZUA-35; genus JAHELU01. Next base: position 12,655 of record JBCCGJ010000042.1, read on the forward strand.
TCAACCATGAGATCGCCCACATGTGGTTCGGCGACCTCGTCACGATGAAGTGGTGGAACGGGCTGTGGCTGAACGAAGCGTTCGCCACGTTCATGGAGATGCGCTGCACGGACGCATTTCGTCCGGAGTGGGACCGCTGGACCGACTTCGGCCTTTCCCGAACCGAGGCGTTCGGCACGGACAGCCTGTCGACCACCCGTCCCATCGAGTTCGAGGTGGTCAGCCCCGAAGACGCCGAGGCGATGTTCGACGTGCTGACCTACGAAAAGGGTGCGGCGGTCGTTCGCATGCTGGAGCAGTACCTCGGCGAGGACCCGTTCCGGGCCGGCATCCGCCGGTACATGGCCCAGCATCAGTTCGGCAATGCCGAGACGACCGATCTGTGGGATGCGCTCGAAGTGGAGACCGGCGAGCCGGTCCGGCGAATCATGGACAGCTGGATCTTCCAGGGTGGGTTCCCGCTCGTCTCGGTGACGGCGGACGGCAACGGTGTGTCGCTCACCCAGGAACGTATGCGCCTGACGGGTGGCGGAGAGGCCCCGGACACCGACTGGGTCGTTCCTGTCCGCTATCGGTGGCAGCCGGAGGACGCGGACGAGCCCCGCACCGCCCGGACGCTCATCGAACCGGGCGAGGCCACCACCCTTGCGCTGGAGGGGCAGCCGGAGTGGCTGGTCGCCAACGCCCATGGGACGGGCTTCTTCCGAAACACCTACCCGGCGGACATGCTGGACATCCTCACGGCGCTGCCGACCGAGGTGCTCAGTCCCGTCGAGCGCTACGGCCTGATCGACGACGGCTGGGCGGCCGTGCTGGCCGGACGATCGAACACGATGGCGTTCCTGAACCTGCTGGAGGCGATGACCGCCGAAGTGAACCGGTCGGTGTGGGTCAGGATCATCGGCGGTTTCCGCCAGCTGAAGCGGCTGGTGGACGGGGAGGCGAAGGAGCGGTTGGAGGAGGTGGCCCACGATGCGTTCGCCCCGGCCCTGGCAAACCTCGGACTCACCCCGTCCCCAGATGACAGCGAACCGATCCGCCAACTCCGGGGGGACCTGGTCCGAGGTCTCGGCATTGTGGCCAACGATCCCGAGATCCAGGAGGAGGCCAAGCGAGGACTTGCCACGGGACGACGCGATCCGCAGCTCATCGACGCGTCCCTGCTGGCCGCCTCGGTCGAGGTCGTGGCGGCCAATGGCGACGAGACCGACTTCGACGACTTCGTCGTGGCCTGGAAGGGAGCCGAAACACCACAGGAGGAGCTCCGGTATCTTGGCGCCCTCATGGAGTTCCCGGATCCGGAACTGGTGGCCCGGACCTATCCGATGATCCTCGACGGCCGGGTTCGCGGCCAGAACGCGCCGCTGCTGCTCCGTCGGGCGATGTTCAACCGGGAAGCCGCACGGCCAACGTGGGCGTTCATCTCGGAGAACTGGGACACGCTGCGGGACCTGTTCGCCTCCGGGTTGATGGTGCGTATGGCAGAGGGTGTTGTCAATCTCGACACCGCGGGGGAGGTCGCCGCCGTCGCCGAGTTCTTCGCAGAACACACCGTGCCGAGCGGGACCCAGACGCTCCAGCAGATTCTGGAGAAACAGCGGATCGCCGCATCGCTCCGGGAGCGTGAGGCGGAAACGTTCGCCCGATTCCTCACCTCGTGATCGGCTGACCCGTTGGCTGCGCGCTTCGGTCCGGAGTTCTCCCCGCCTCAGGTGTGGGCGGTCGAGGACACCTCTGTCCAGCTGGCATGGGGCAACCTGCCGCCCGGGACCGTCACGGTCCGCGGCGGTGATCGAGAGGCCTTCGTCGAACACGGTGGAGGTCCCGGCGCCGTCGACCTGGACGGACTGACACCACAGCGTCGGCAGACCGTGGAACTGAGCTGGGACGGTGGGACCACAGGTTTCTCGGTGACGACGCTGCCGTCGCCGCCCGGCGAGCTGATCAGCCGGTTCGCCACCATCAGCGACATGCACCTGGGGGCCGGGCCCTGGGGGGCGTTGCGGTCGATGACCGATCAGAGTGGCCACCCGGTGCCCTATCCGTACCGGTGTGCCGTGGCGGCCATCGACGAGGCGGCGGCTTGGGGCGCCGAGTTGCTGGTCATCAAGGGCGATGCCGCCCAGCACGAAACCGATGCCGACTTCGCCGAGGTCGGCCGGTTGGTCGATGCGTATCCGGACCTACCGATGCTGCTGATACCCGGCAACCACGACGTGGACGGGCGCGGCGGCACCATCCCGCCGACCGTTGGCCATCGGGCGCTTCCGTTCGTCCGTGGGGTTGATTCGGTGGATCTGCCCGGGGTGCGGGTCACCGTTGCGGACACCACGATCGCCCGCCGAGGCCGCGGTTCCCTAGTCAGAACAGAGACGGCGCTTCTCGACTCGGTCGCCGATGCGCCCGGTCCGTCGTTTGTCGGGCTGCACCACCAGCTACAGGCGACGAGGATCCCGCTCTACTGGCCGGTCGGGATCGGCAGTGTGGAGTCCGTCGCACTGCTCGGTCGGCTGTCAAGACTGGATCGTTCGGTGATGATCAGCTCCGGACACACCCACCGCAACCGCATGCGGATCCGGGACGGCGTGCTGATCAGCGAGGTCGCCTCGACGAAGGACTGGCCGTGTGTCTGGGCCGGGTATGCGGTCCATGAGGGCGGAATCCGTCAGGTCGTGCGACGCGTCGCGGCACCGGCGGCCATCGCCTGGGCCGAATACAGCAGACAGGCGCTCAACGGACTCTGGGGCATGTGGTCCCCGGGCAAGCCGAACCAGCGCTGCTTCTCACACAGCTGGGCCCAGCATCACAGCCTGATCAACTGAGCAGCGGCCCGGTTTCGCGAACCGCTGTGCGCCGATCGACCGTAAGGTTGGGGCGGCTGCGGGACGGTTACCGTCTCCGGCCGAACGCCGGGCTGCCGACCGGTCAGTCCTCTTCGGCGACGGACACCACACCGGTCAGGCCGTCGACGTTCACGATGCTGCCGGCCTGGATCCGCTCACTGGCCCTGGTCGCACCGACGACCATCGGCGTGCCGAGCTCTCGGGCCACAACGACCGCATGGGTGAAGCTGCCGCCGTCGTCGGTGACAACAGCCCCCGCCGGGACAAAGAGCGGGGTCGCCGCCAGGTTCGGCCTGGCCAGCACCAGCACATCGCCCGGTTCCACCGTTGCCAGGTCGGCATCGGTTTCGATGACCTTGGCCCGGCCCTGGGCCATACCGGGGCTGCCCGGGGACCCGAGCATCACATCGCCCGGCTCCATCGGACGCCGGTCGAGGCCACCCGGGGTTGTCTGGCCCGGTGCGGGAATCCAGCCCTCCTCCGACCCGATCATGCTGTCGGGTGCGGTGTGGTCCATCAGATTCTCGTACTGGATCCGCCGCTTCGAGCTGATCTCCGCCACCTCGGCGAGGCCGCCGTCCGCGTAGTAGGCAAGCTCCTTTGCGGTCAGCATCCAGAGATTGTCCGCCGCCTCGAAGTCGTATCGGCGGACACCGCGGTCCGCCAGCTCGCGAAGCGCCAGCCGCATCTCGTGGATGACCCGCATCAGATTTGTCCTGGAGAGCTCCCGGCCCCGGATGAAGGCGGTCGAGGCGCCGATGCCCTGGAGGAACCGCTGCTGGGTTGCGCCGGAGAGGGCTCCGGAGATCTCGGTGACCAGCCGGGCCCGATCGGCTTCGAGGTGGGCCCGCCTGACGCGCGGGTTCTGGTCGTCGTCGCAGTGTCGAAGCCGGTCGAGTACGGCAAAGACGATGTCAGGTGCGACGTCCCACGTCGGTGACGAAAGGTCCCACTCGTTCGGGCCCCGGAAGCCGACCTCGAGCATCATGGCGTCGACCCCGGCCATCAGCGCGGTGCTCTCCGGCTGATTCGACAGTCGGAGAAGGCGGTCAAGCCCCTCAACGCCCTTCTCGAAGAACCGGGTGAGGCTCGGCGAGGAGTGGACCAGCCGCGAAAGATCCCACAGCGCGTGGGTGGGCGAGACGGAGTCGATCATGCCGAGCCCGCTGAGCAACCGCAGCGCATGGGCCGGCTGGCCGATGTCGATACAGATCTCGGTGACAACCCACGGCCCGATCGTGGCGGCAAGTGTCTGATTGGCGTGCTGCTCGAACAGCGTGCGGCACAGCGGCTGCAGGCTGGTCGCCCGCTCGACCAGATCGAGGTCGGTCAGTTCGGTGAAGTCCGGCCTGCTGTTTCGGCAGGCGAGCGACTCCTCATGGCCTCGGTCCAGTTCGACCTGGTTCCTGCTCTCCATCACCCAGCGGTACCACTGGCCGAGCATCGCCTCGGCAACGGCGTCCGGGTTGTGCCAGCTGACGCGGTCGTGACCGGGGAGCGGCGAACCGTTGTTCACCAGGATCCGGTCGATGTGGTCGACCGTGAGGTCCGGGGCACGATCGGCCCAGACCCGCAGGTGGCTGGCGTTCAGGTAGCCGTAACCGCCGATGAGACCGATGGTCTCCGGGTTGTCATCGCTGAACTCTTCCTGGTCGAACCCCATGCGACGCACCATCGCATCGCGCCAACCGAGCGCCCCACAGGTCTCCCACACCAGGCTCCAGCCGAGCGGGCTGACCACCTCGGGCAGCATGTCGCCGACGAGGGCGCGCGTCCACACCGGCAGATCGGGCCTGGATTCATTTTCCGGTGGCCACTGGACCTCGGTCATCTCTTGGCTCTCATCAACATGGGCGGTATGTATCGGGAGAATCGGCACCCGCAAGCGTCCGCCTCAATCGGTCCGCTACCAATGCCGGGCTGGCTGGAACAGCCCCGGTCCAACGGTACACATTCGAGGCCGCTATCACCTCGGAACAGGGCAACAGTGAGTGGAAGAACCTAGGATTCTGCTGCGGTTTCGACCACGCGATCGGCAGGAGTGATGGTCGGCGGGCCGGCAAAGGCCTGGGCGATCTCAATCCACTCTTCGGCGAGCGGCCCCTCCGCAACAAGAGAAGTCTCTTCTGGCCGCCGACGTTGGGTGACGACCAGGCAGAACTCCTCCGCAGGACCGGAAATCCGATCGGTCGCATCGTCCGCACCCCAGTGCCAGGTCTCCCCCGAGGGAGACGTCAGCGCAACGTGGACCGGACCGTCCGGCGCGTCGAGCCCACGGTTCACATAGCTCCACCCCCGGGTGCTCACGCCGATGTGGGCCACGTGGCGAAGGCGATCGGTTGGCGGCCATGCCACGCCGATGGTGTCCGCCACGTCCTGACCGTGGGACCAGGTCTCCATGAGCCGGGCGGTGGCGAACGACAGCGCACTCATGTCCGGACCGAACCAGGGGATTCGATCCTTCGGCCCCCGAGCGGCGAACGCGGTCAACATCTGCGACCGCTCGTCCCGCCACCAGGCGAGGATCTCGGTCCCCGTCTTGCCGTCCTTGGACCCGAAGACCGACTCGAACCCCGACGTGAGCAGGCCGGTCTTCAGTTCCAGGAACCGGTCCGGCTCGGTGACGGCGATCCTGGCCGCGACATCGGCATGAATCAGATGGACGATCGTGTCCTTGACATCCCAGCCTTCCGCCGGCGTGTCGGTGTTCCACTGGTCCTCGGTGATGTCCGCCACGACCGCATCAAGTGCGTCGTGTTCCGCCTCAAGGTCCGCACATATCCGTTCCATGCCGGCATCCTAGTTCCCGCCCCGCTGCGCATCGAGACGAGACGCGACCCGGTCATCCGCCGGGCCGACTACTCGGCCATTACTCCAGCTGTATACCGGGCCGACTACTCGGCTGTGTCCCGGGCCGACTACTCGGCTTTGAGCAGCGCCTGGTATGAGGCGGCCCGTTGGGCCCGTACCGTCGACCGACGCTTCCAGTCCTTCGTCTTCCAGACCTTGAACCGACGCTTGGTGATCGTCGCCTCGGGCCGATCGGACGGATCGGCCTTGAAGGAGGTGTGCACCGGCAACGGCAGGGCATGGTCCTCCGGTTCGGCAAGCCGGGCGAGTTCCACGTGGGCCGCCCGGCGGACCCGGCGATGTTCGACTCTTCGGTCGAAGCGGGCCGGTCGGTGCACCGAGGCGACTCCGGGCTTACGGCGACGGTTCTGGCGTGTACGGACGGACATGAATCACCTTCCTGCCTCCCGGTGGGGAGAGGCGAGTACGGGGCTTCCTGGTCGTTGTACCCACCCATAGTGGACCACTTGGCACAGACCGACCAGGGCCATTCGGATTATTTGTGTGTTGCGGCAACATGACCCGGTTTCACAGATGGTTCGTGCACTATGGAAATCCGCCGGACCGCCGGTGACCACCTCCCGTTCACGGCGGACCACTAGAGTGAGGCCGATGGTGGATCTTCCGGAACGGTTGACCGGCGGCCTTCCCGAAGAGCTCAACGGGATCGCCAGTAATCGACTGTTGGCGTTCTTCGGCGCGGCGGTGGCGGTGAGCCTGATCCTCCCCAGGATCCCTTACGGCCGGAACCTCCTCTACCCGTTCGCCCTCCTCGGCACCTGGGTCCACGAAATGGGCCACGGCATCGCCGCCATCGTCGCCGGCGGGAGTTTCAACCGGCTGGTGATCTATCAGAACCTCGGTGGGACGGCCTACTCCAGCGGCGTCGGCTCGCTCGGTCGTGCGTTTGTGGCGGCGGGCGGACTGCTCGGCCCCGCATTGGCCGGCGGACTGATCATCATCCTCGGCTCCCGACAGGGCACTGCCCGGTGGGTCCTCGCCGGGCTCAGCATTGTACTGGTCCTGTCCCTTGTCTTCTTTGTCCGCAACCTGTTCGGCTGGGTGGCTCTCGGGTTGATCGCCGCGGCACTCGGCCCGCTGGCGTTCTACGGGCCGGAGCTGCTGCGGGTGTTCGTCGCTCAGCTGATCGGTATCCAGTTCTGCCTGGCCAGCTGGGGCACACTGGACTACATGTTCACCAAGAACTTCCGCAGGGACGGTGAGGTGATCAACTCCGACACACAGGAGATCGCCGAGGTGCTCCTCCTCCCCTACTGGTTCTGGGGCGGCCTAATCGCGATCCTGTCCTTCCTGGTCATGGCATCATCGTTCTACGTGGCGTGGATTCGCCCGTTCCGAGAACCAGGCTGACCGGGATCGGATCCTGCAGAGGAGACACGATGTTGATTGACACCATCCGGACCGATATGACCGCGGCCATGAAGGCCCGCGACGCGGTGCGGCTCCGTTCGCTCCGGGCAATCATCGCTGCGGTGCAGGAGGCCGAGGTTGCCGGGACCGAAGCGGTCACACTGACCGATGACGAGGTCACCAAGGTCATCGCCGCCCAGGTCAAGCGACGGGTCGAAGCGGCCGAGGCCTTCGACGCCGGTGGGGCTGCGGACCGAGCGGCGAACGAGCGGGCCGAGCAGGAGGTGCTCGAGGCCTACCTGCCCGCAGCGCTCACCGAGGAGGAGTTGATCGCCCTGATCGACCAGACCCTCGCCGAGGAGGGGTTCACCGAAAAGGCCGACATGGGCAAGGCGATGAGAGCGGTGAACCAAAAGGTGGCCGGTCGAGCCGAGGGCCGAACCGTCGCCGATCTGGTCAAAGCCCGTCTGGCGTGAACCCGGCCACAATCGGCTCGGGGCCGGAGCCTGTCGGGCAGACGCCTCGGTAGCCGACGGCGGGCCGGTCGGTACGGCGAGGAGCTCAGTCGGTGCGGCGAACCGACGTCTCGGAGCGGTTGATCTCCGGACCTCGACAGATCAACAACGCAAACGAGCTGGCCAGGAACATCAATCCGATGGTGAGTGAGAGCGTCACGACCGATCCCGGCAGATCCATCACCGCGGTCGCGGCGGCCAGCACGGTCACCGTCAACGCGGTGCTCATGCCGATTCCGCTCTGCTCCAGCCACGCCATGAACGCCAGGAACCCCGCGACAACAAAGAACACGCCGGGCAGCACCCACCCCTGCAGGGAAAGCGAGCCGATCACGATCGCGCCGATCGTCGTCCCGACCAGCATGCCTATATACGGTCCGGCGTCGCGGTCCGCGCCTTCGTGACCAAAAAGGGACTGGGAGCGGAACATGGCCACAACGCCGGCCATCGGCCCGACGATGATCCAGAACCAGCGACTCGACGTTGTGCTCGGATCCCACCGGGAGAAGACCAGGGCGGCGACACACGACAGGACACCAAACATGGCAAGCCCGAACCACTGGTGTCGGGCGTAGACCACATGACCCCGGTCGCGGACGGTGTCTTCGGGGACCGGAGGACGGGCGTTGAGATGAGTCGCCATGGAGATACGTCGTTTCTTGTCGAGAGTTGAACCGAGCCGCCGGGATGGACAGTAGTTAACGAAGCCCCTCGACCGGGGGAACCAACCGAACCGTAACATCACCCACCCGCCCGTCGTCCCGACGGCCGCATCGATGAACGGATCGGACGATCAGTGAATGGTGCTGAACCGCAGGGATTGGGTCGCGGCCGGTACGACTTCCAGCGTGACCGCAACCTTCCCACCGGGGCCGGGAGCGATGTCGACCGAGCCGCCGTGGGCCTTCACCAACGTGTCGGCGATGGCCAGGCCGAGCCCGGCGGCACCCTGCCGACTGCGAGCGTCGTCGGCCTGGGAGAACCGATCGAGGGCCCGGGGAACGAAGTCCGGATCAAAACCGGGGCCGTGGTCGACCACAACCAGCTGAATCCGACCTCCGGTCACCCGGTACTCAACCGACACCTCACCACCGGCCGGCGAGTGCCGGACGGCGTTCTCCAGCAGGTTTCGGAGGACCCGACTGAGGGCGGTGTGGTCGCCGAGTACCTGCACCGGAAGGTCAAGGGTGTTATGGACCGTGACCGACTGGCTGCCCGCCACGGGACCGACAACCTCGACCGCGTCGTCCACGACCTCGGCCAGGTCGAGCGGCTCGAAGTTCAGGCCGAGCGAGCCGGAGTCCGCCCGTGCCAGGAGGAACAGGTCCTCCACAAGACGCTCGAGGGCAAGCACGTTGCCCCGCATCGCCCGCAGGTGGGTCTCCGGATCACCGATGCCGTCCTCGACGGCGTCGATGCTGACAAGCAGTGACGCCAGCGGTGTCCGCAGGTCGTGACTCAGGGCGCTGACCACCGCGGTCCGCTCCTGGTCTGCGATCTCCCGCTCGTTCTCCGCGTTGGTCAGCGACTCGCTCAATTCGTCGACGGCCGCCGCCAGGGCACCGACCTCGTCCTGCCGGGAAATGTCGGTGCGAACGCTGCGTTCCCCGCCGGCAACCGCCTTGACCGTCGATCCAATACGTTCGAGGTCCCGGGCGACCGGCCTGGCGAGCTTCAGGCCGACGAAGATCGCCGCCGCCGCGGCGGACAGGGCAACGAACAGCGTGTACCAGATCTCCCGACCGGACAGCGTCATCGCCCCGATGCCGACGATTGCGCCGATCAGCCCGAGGATGGGGCCGACCATCGCAAGGCCGGGCACCGCTGAACGCAGGCTCAGCCGGCGGAACAACACGGGCAGCGCCAGTGTGGCCAGCACGGCGAACGCCGCGACAACGCCGATGAAGAGGAGCAGTGACGGCCCGTCCTCCATCATGTCCATGCCGCTCTTGGTGGCGGCCGGGTCGGTGGTTGCGAAGAATCTGGCCAACATCGGTGAACTAGGGCTCGAAGCGGTACCCGACGCCGTACACGGTCACCAGATGGTCCGGTTGGGCCGGGTTTATCTCGATCAGTTTACGGAGCCGACGAATGTGAACGGTCACCGTCCCGGAGTCCTGCCAGTCCGGGTGGGACCCCCACACGTCCCGGAGTAGGTCGCTCCTGGTCATCACCTCGCCCGGGTGGGAGGCCATGTGGACCAGCAGGTCGAACTCCTTCGGCCGCAGGGTGACCGGCTCACCGTCGCAGGTCAGCACCCTGGCGGACCGGTCGATGTGATGGCGGCCGAAGGTGATCGTCTCCGGACCGCTGGGCTTCGAGCGCCGCAGCACGGCCCGGACCCGGGCCGCCACCTCCCGGGGCGACGCCGGCTTTGCCACGTAGTCGTCCGCCCCGAGCTCCAGCCCGGCAACCCGCTCGTGTTCCTTGCCCCGGGCGCTGAGCACGATCACCGGTACGTCGTCGCCCCCCTCACGCAGGGTGTGCAGAACCTGCAGGCCGTTGATCTTCGGCAGCATGAGGTCCAGCACCAACGCATCCGGCCGGATGGCCTTGATGGCGGCCAGCGCCTCTTCACCGTCCGCCGCTGTCCGGACGGCAAAACCGTCTCGCTCCAGGTAGGTGGCCACGATGTCGCGGACCTGGGGCTCGTCGTCGACGATGAGCACGTTGGCCGGAGCTTGTTCCATTGATCCAACGGTACTACCGACTCGCTCGTCGCTCGATTGATCGTCGACGGCTGATCGACCGTTGACCCCGGATTGCCCGTTTGTACCTGCAGGACCTGACATGGCCACTCCATCCCTGTGAGGCCGTCCTGCGCCGGGGCGGCGGGAGAACGGATCTTTCACCCGCAACCGGGCAGGGGCCGGTTCTATGCCCCGGCGAGCACGGTTCACAAGTTCTTCAGATCGCGCTCTGGACGAGCCGTTGGGTCAGCGCGGGGTGTCCCGGTCGATCCCACTGGTCAATCGGGGGACCATTGCGGCGACCGAATCCGCACAGACGTCGTGATCGCCGAGCCACCCGTCGAGGTCGGCGAGGCGAAGTCGCTCGAGGGCAACCACCTCACCGTCCGGGCACGACGGCTCCTCCGGCCACCAGGCCACAAAGCACTGGCCGAGGACCCGGGTTGTCGCATCGTCGTACTCGAACGATCCGAGGTCGAGCAGCGGGGCATCGGTGATACCGGCCTCCTCGGCCAGTTCCCGCTCCGCCGAGCGGTGCCAGTCCTCGCCGACGTCGCACACACCACCGAAGGCGATGTCCCAGAACGACGGGTTGGTGTCCTTCCACGATGCCCGCTTGTGCACCCAGAGCTCGGTGTCCCCGTCGGCGGTCAGCTCGGTTCCGGCACGGTCGGAGGGGCCGACGAGCACCGCAACATAGGTGCACCGGTGGCGGAGGTTGTGATGCCGCATTTCCGCCCGGGTGACCACATCAATGACGGTCCCGTCAATCGTCACCACCTCGACCAACTCGGCGGACGCACGGCCGGCGCGACCGGCGTGTCCCTCCTGGTTCGAACGTTCCCGCTGATCGCCGACCATCATCTATGCCAGACGTTCGCGTGCAACCTCGAGCGGTTCATCGCCTGCGATCAGCTGACGGGCGATGATGGCCTGGCGAGGCCGGTTCCAACAGAGGGCGCCGGTGAACCGGCCGTCGCCATCGGCGTAGAGCTGGACAAACCGCTGCTCGGCGAACGAACCCTGGACGACCTCGGCGTGATCGGCGACCAGTCCGGCGAGCTGGATCTTGCGGTCGTACTGATCGCTCCAAAACCACGGCACCGGGGCGAACGG
>JBCCGJ010000043.1:0-23978 GCA_039029335.1 Actinomycetota bacterium
CGGGGCCGACGGGGTCCAGGTGTCGAACCACGGCGGACGCCAGCTGGACGGCGTACCGGCCTCGATCGACGTCCTGGCCGACATCGTTGCCGAGGTCGGCTCGGAGGTGGCGGTCCTCTTCGACAGCGGCATCCGGTCCGGCCTTGACGTGGCGAGGGCCATCGCCCTCGGCGCGGACTTCGTCTTCTGCGGCCGGGCGTTCATGTTCGGTCTCGGTGCAGCCGGAGAGCCGGGCGCCTCACACGCATTCGACATCCTCCACGACGGGTTGATCAACACGATGCACCAGACGGGCTGCGAGCGTCTGGACCAGCTGCCGGACCGCCTGGAGCGCTGAACTCTCCGAGGTTGCTACAGTCCCTGAGGACATGGCGAGTTCCGATTCTCAGGACCAGATACTGGAAGCGGTCATGGCGGTCATCATGCGTGAGGGCGTCAGCGGCGCCAGCATGCGCACGGTTGCCGAAGAGGCGGACGTGTCGGTCGGGTTGCTCAGCTATCACTTCGACGACAAGGACTCGCTGATCGCCGCTGCGTACGAGCGGGCCGCCATGCGGCTGCTCGAGGTCACCACCCAGGCCGTTGCCTCGGTCGACAACGCGGAGGCCCGGGTCCGGGCGTGGATCCGCGGTCCGTTCATCGATGAGTTCCTCGCCTCGGACTACCTCGGCCTGCGGATCTCCCTGTGGGCCGTCGCCCGGGTCAACAAGAAGATTGCAGACGTGGAACGGCGGTTGTACGGGCCGTATGCGGACGGACTGACCGACCTGCTGGCCGCGGTCATGCCGGACGAGACCCGGGAGGACATCGTCGACCGCGTGACCGACGTGCTGGTCGTGCAGAACGGGCTGTGGCTCAACCACGCCAGATACGGCAACCCGACGGACCTGGAGCGGGGCCTGCAGCGCTGCGAGTCCATCGCCCTGAACTGAAACCCGAGCCGATCGGTGCAACGCTCTATCATCGGCCCGATGTGGCGACCCGGCGATCTGGTCATCAGACGGGAGATCCTCGGGCTGACCCCGGCGGGCCCACCGGCCGACGACGCCGTTCCGTGGCACGGCCGGGCATGGCTTGAGCTGCCCGTCCGGGTTGTCGAGGACACCGACGACCACCTGGTGACGTTCATTCCCACCGGCACCCCGTTCACGTTTCCCGACGGCATCTGGCCGACCCCGGACGGTGTCCACCCCTGGTCCGGCAGGGCCGGCTGGACCGGTCACGGCTGTCTGATGATCCAGAGGCCCGGTGAGCACCATGCGGTCTGGCACTTCTGGGAGGGACCGGAGCGTCGCTTTGCCCACTGGTACATCAATCTGCAGACGGCGTTTCGCCGGACCGGACGCGGCTACGACACCCAGGATCTGGAGCTCGACCTGGTGGTCGAACCGGATGGTGGTTGGCAGCTCAAGGACGACGAGTTCATGGAGCAGCGGGTTGCCGAAGGCCGGTTCACCGCCGATTTGGTTGTCTGGATCCGGGCGCTGGCCGGTGATCTGATGGCGCGGCTGGACAGCGGTGACCACTGGTGGGATCCGGCCTGGGCGGATTGGCGCCCACCACCGGAGTGGTCGGTTCAACGGGAAGCCTGAGGCCCCGGCGGTCGATCAGCCCTGGCCGCTCACCTGATCCCGCAGCTCGCGCTTGAGGATCTTGCCTGCCCCGTTACGGGGCAGAGATTCGTCAACGACGTTGACAACGGTTGGCACCTTGAACTTGGCAAGCCGCTCGCCGATGAACTGCTGCAGTTCGCCGACCTCCAGGGTCATCCCCGGTTTCACCATGACGTGGCACGCCAGCTCCTCACCGAGGCGATCATGGGGCACGCCGTAGACCGCTGCCTCGTACACCGCCGGGTGCTCGTAGATGGCGGCCTCCACCTCGATGCAGTAGATGTTCTCGCCGCCGCGCAGGACCATGTCCTTGGCCCGGTCACTGACATAGACAAATCCGTCGTCGTCGATCGTGCCGAGGTCTCCGGAACGGAGCCAGCCGTCGACGATCGTCTCGGCGGTGGCCTCCGGCCGGTTCCAGTATCCGCTGATCAGCGACGGGCCCTTGAACCACAGCTCTCCGGTTTCACCGTTCGGCAGCACGTTGCCATCCGCATCGGTGATGCGCATCTGCATGACCGGGATCGTCTTGCCGGTTGACGTGGGCCGCTCCAGGAAGTCGTTCCCGGCGTTCTGCGGTCCGTAGGCGTTTGTTTCGGTCATGCCGTAGCCAAGGCCCGGTCGGCCACGGGGGAAGCTGTCCTCGATCCGACGGACCAGTTCCGGCGGCATCGGGGCGCCACCGCCGCCGACGGAGCGCAGGCTGGACAGATCCCGATCGGCAAAACTCTCGGCCTCGAGGAGATCCCAGGCCATGGTGGGCACCCCGACGAAGTTGGTGACCCCCTCCCGCTCGATCAGCTCGAGCGCCCGGTCAGGATCCCAGCGATGGGTCATGACCAGCTTGGCCCCGCTGATGAACGATCCGAGCATGACCGGCACCAGTCCGGTGACGTGGAACAGCGGGACACAGAGCATGAAGACCGGCTGCGGAGGGTTCTCGATGTCCTCGGCGTCCGGTGGGTCGCAGAGGGCGCCGACCTGCGCCCGCGCCGCGAAACACATCAGGGCGCTGACGACCGCCCGGTGGGTGCTGACCGCCCCCTTCGGGTTTCCAGTGGTGCCAGACGTGTAGAGGATGGTGATGTTGTCCTCCGGACCGATCTCCACCTCCGGCATGTCGGCCTGCTCGGGAAGCACGTCGTCCAGGGTGGTCACGTTGTCCGCTCCGGTGCCGGCGCCGCGGACCACCAGTACCCGGAGTTTGGCGAGCGCCTCGGCACCCGCACCTTCCGCGTTGACCAACCGGCCGAGCCGCTCCTCGTCGGCGAACAGTACGGTCAGCCCGGAGTCGTTGATGGCGTAGGCCATCTCGTCGGCCTGCCACCAGGCGTTGAGCGGCACGGCAACCCCACCGACCGAGGTGATTGCGGTGAACGCGGCGATCCACTCCGGGAAGTTGCGCATGGCGATCCCGACCCGGTCACCGACCGACACGCCGTAGTCGTTCACGAGCAGATGCCCGATGCGGCCGGCCAGGTCGAGCAGCCTGGTCATGTTCCAGGTCTCGTCCTCATAGACGATGAAGTCGTCCTCGCGGGCCGCAGCCAGCTGGAACAGCGCCCGGATGTTGGGCGGCGCATGCACAAAGACGGGCATCTCGACGCCGGCGACCTCGCCGTCTCCGACTTCGAACATGGTCCCGGGCCCACACACCGCGGTGTACGCCTCATCAAAGGTCATAGCAGGGGGAGTTGTCGACATAGTGCCCCAGTTGTAACGGTTTCCGGGGGCCGTTGACAACTGGACGACTCGACCGGGCGGCCCAACCGAATCCCGGGCGGTGAGCCGGTCAGGCTTCCAGCAGTTCGGTGGCCCGTTCCCGAAGCTCCACCTTGCGAATCTTGACCCCGTTCGGACCGTCGGTGACGGGGAACTCCTCGACGATCACCACCCGCTCCGGGCGTTTGTAGTTGGCCAGCCCGGTCCGGCAGTGGTCCAGCAACTCGGCCTCGGCCGGAACCGGCCTATCGGCCACCGCGGTGAGCCTGACAAAACCGACCGCCACGTCGCCGACCCCGGGACGCGAGACACCGACCACCTGGGCGAGATCCACTGCGGGGTGTCGTTCCAAATGGTTCTCGATCTCCGCCGGATCGCAGAGAAAGCCGCGCAGCCTGAGCGAGTCGCCAAGGCGAGCCAGGAACACAAAACCCTGGTGCCCACGCTCGTCGGGTTCGACCACATGGCCGAGGTCGCCCGACCGGTACCAGCCGTCCTCGGTGAACGCCTTCGCCGACGCCTCCGGGTTGTTGAGGTAGGCGGCGATCAGGTTGGTTCCCCGGAATTGCAGCTCGCCCGGTTCGCCGGGGGGAAGCTCCGTCCCGGTCTCCGGATCACAGCACCGCACCGTCATGTCGGCGCCGACGAGGTAGCCACCGTTCCTGCTCCTATCGTCCAGCGGCGCCGCCGGATCGAAGCTTGACATCAGCGCAAACCCCTCGGACGATCCGTAGAGCCCGGTGAGCCGGAGGCGGCCATCGGAGACCTTCTCGGCGGTGGTCACCGCATCGACTCCGGCATTTGTGAAGTCGGCGAACCCACCGCTTCGCCAGGACCCGGACGGGTCGAAGCCGTCGCTGTTGAGTACCCCGAGGAGCATGTCGTCGCTTGCGCTGAAGTACGTGACCCCGTGCCCGTCGATGGCCGCAGCTGCATCGTCGACATCCCACGTCTCGTGGGTCACGACGGCCCCACCGGCCAGCAGCGTTGCGAGCCCGACCGTGTAGCCGAACGCCCCGCACAGGGGGAGTGGTGTGAGCGAGACGGCGTCGACGCCGAGCGCAAAGGAATCCGCAACGTTGAGCAGGTGGCTCAGGGTCTGGCGTTGATCGTGCATGGCGATCTTGGGGAATCCGGTGGTACCGGAGGTCGTGAACCCGATCAGAGGATGATCGGCGCGCCCGACCGGCCCGGTCGGCTCCGTGGCCGCCAGGTCGGCCAGATGTACCGGATCTCCGGGTTCTCGGTCCGCATCGGCGGTCGAGGCCGCAACGACACAGCGGACCGGTCGATCCAGGCCGGCCATCAGCGCAGGCCCGTCGATACCGAGGAACTCATCGGCGACGACAACCGTGTTGACGTCGGCGACGCCGAGCAGGTGGTTGAGCTCGGCCTCCCGGAATCGGGTGTTGAGACCGAGCACGCCGATACCGCTGTACGCTGCTCCGAGCGCAACGGCGGGCCACGCCGCCCGGTTGGGAAGGAACACCCCGAGGATGTCGCCCGGTTGCAGCCCGATGGTGGCAAAACCGCTCCCGATGGACGCCGCCTGCTCCCGGAGCTCGCCATGGGTCAGCATCGTGCCCTGCTGGTCGACAACCGCCCGTCGCTCGACGACCGTCTCGGCCATCCTGTCGTAGTGTTCCCAGACCGTCATGGCTCTTCACCATTGCAGCTTCACCTCGGCGCCGTCGAGCGTCTTGGCGGTCTCCACCGCATCGCACTACCGTTTTCGAGGGTGACCGGACGGTCACCGACCAACCAGTCGAGCGCATGAGGGGAACCATGACCGACCTGACCGACCGCCTCGGCGGTTTGAGCCGACGAGGGACACATCGGGCATCCGCGGGGGACGCTGCGGAGCCGGAGACCGATCCGACCAAGGTCTGGCACAAGACCGCGTGTGTGCTGTGCAGCAACAACTGCGGGATCGAGGTTCGCCTTGATGGACGGACGATCACCCGGGTCCGGGGCAACAAGGCCCATGTGTCGTCCAAGGGGTACACCTGTGAAAAGGCGCTGCGCATAGACCACTACCAGAACGCCCGCAGCCGGCTGACCGCACCGATGAAACGGCTGGATGACGGCACCTACGTCGAGGTCGACTGGGACACGGCGATCGCCGAGGTGGCGGCCGGCCTGCAGCAGGCGGCCGATACCCACGGCCCGGAGCGACTCATGTACTACGGGGGTGGCGGTCAGGGGAACCACCTCGGCGGGGCCTACGGCTCCGCCACCCGGAAGGCCCTGGGCATCACCCGCCGGTCCAACGCCCTGGCTCAGGAGAAGACCGGGGAGGCTTGGGTTGAGGGTCGGATGTTCGGCACCCACACCCACGGGGAGTTCCACGAAGCCGAGGTATCGGTGTTCCTCGGCAAAAACCCCTGGCACTCCCACGGCTTCGACGAGGCCCGCCGGGTGCTGAAGGACATCGCCGCCGACGACCGTCGGTCGATGGTGGTCATCGATCCCCGCCGGAGCGAAACCGCGGACCTGGCCGACTACTGGCTCCCGGTGAAGCCGGGCACGGACGCGTTCCTCCTGGCCGCAATGGGTGCGGTGATGGTCGAGGAGGGTCTGGTGGCCGACGGCTGGTTGGCCGAGAACGCAGCAGGCGTCGAGGAGACCGTCGCCGCGTTCGGTGCCTCGCCCATCGCCGAGTTCGCCAATCGCTGCGGCATCGACGAGGACCGGATCCGGGAGGTCGCCCGGCGGCTGGCCGCTGCGGAGAGCGTTGCGGTGTATGAGGATCTGGGGATCGAAATGGCCCCCCACTCGACGCTGGTCTCCTATCTCCAGCGGGCGCTCTGGGTACTCCTCGGCAGCTATGGCAAGCCGGGTGGCATGAGCGCCCACAGCGCACTCGCCCCGCTGTTCAGCTACGGGGCAAGCGGAAACGAACCGACCGATCCGGTCACCGGTGGCTACATCATCTCCGGGCTGGTCCCCTGCAACGAGATCGCGGACGGCATCCTCAGCGACTCCCCGGACCGTACCAGGGCCATGTTGATCGAAAGCGCAAACCCGGTCCACTCCCTTGCCGAGTCCGAGAAGTTCCGCCGGGCCATGCGGGCGCTGGACTTCTCCGTTGTCATCGACGTTGCGATGACCGAGACCGCCCAGGAGGCCAGCTATGTGCTTCCGGCGGCCTCCCAGTACGAAAAAGTGGAGACCACGTTCTTCAACATGAGCTTCCCGGAGAACCGCTTCTGCTTCCGGCCGCCGATCCTGGACCCGCTGGCGGGCACCCTGCCGGAGGCCGAGATCCACAGCAGGCTCGTTCAGGCCATGGGCGTTGTCGGCGACGAGGACTTCGCGCCGCTCCGGGCCGCGGCGGCCGATGGGATGGAGGCGTTTGCCGACGCGTTCATGGAGGCGGCCATGGCCAAACCGGAGCTCGCCTCCGTCGGCGCCGTCGTCCTGTACGAGACCCTTGGCCGAACCCTGCCGGAAGGCATGGAGGGGGCGGCGGCCCTGTGGTTCAGTGCTCAACAGATCGCCATGCGAATGCCGGATGCGGTTCGGGCCGCGGGTCACGAGGGGGACGGACCGGCCCTCGGCAACGCGCTGTTCCAGGCCATGATCGACAACCCGGACGGCGTTGCGTTCACCAAACACGACCAGGACGCCTCGTGGGATCTGCTTCGGACGTCGGACCAGAAGATCCAGCTGGCGATCCCGGAGATGCTGCAGGCGATGGCCGACCTGCCGGACTCCGTCACCGACCACACCTCCGCCGAGTTTCCGTTCATCCTCTCCGCAGGTGAGCGGCGCAGCTTCACCGCCAACACGATCATGCGGGATCCGGCCTGGCGGAAGCGCGATCCGGAGGGTGCGCTGCGGCTCAGCCCGGCCGATGCCGATTCGTTGGGTGTCGAGGACGGTGACCGGGTCAGGATCACCACCCCGGGCGGCACTGCGGTGGCGGTCGCCGAGGTCAATGAGACGATGATGGACGGTCACGTTGCGCTGCCGAACGGGCTCGGCCTCGGCTACTCGCCGGCCGGCGGGGATCCGGAGTTGACCGGCGTCGCACCAAACGAACTCACCACCACGGACTGGCGGGACCCCATCGCCGGTACCCCGTGGCACAAGCACGTGCCGGCAAAGCTCGAACCGGTGGCCCGGCGGTGACGAACCGGGGCGATCGATGAAGGGATGCGGGTGATGGACGGGCACCCGCGGACAACGATCGACTGGTACGGCTGTGCCACCTTCCGGTTGCAGACCGGTGGCAAGACGATCTTCCTCGACGCCTACATCGACCGGGCTGAAGGGGCGGACGGGCCAGGGCTGCGGGCCGACGACATCACCGAGGCGGATTGGATACTGGTCGGCCACTCCCACTTCGACCACCTCTACGGCGCGGAGCGAATCGCCGCCAACACCGGGGCGACCATCGTCGGCAGCTATGAAACCGTCCGCGTTATGGCTCAGGCCGGGGTGCCGCTCGATCAGATGATCTGCGTATCCGGCGGGGAAACCATCGAACTGGGTGGTGGCCCCGGCGACGAGGGCGCAGCGCCGATCCGGGTCAGCGTGTTCCCCAGCCTCCACTCCTGCGTATGGAGCCACGCCGAGATGGATCAGCCGGACCGGGAGTGCATTGGCGATCTCGGCGTGACGTGGCACGAGCGACAGGCTCGGTTCGAGAAGCTGGTTGCGTTTCTCGGTAGCGGCCTCGGCCCCGAAGCGGTGGCCCACTTTCGAGAGTCCGACCAGGGGGATTGGGGCGACGGCGGGGCGCTGGTGTTCATCATCGAGACGCCCGACGGCACGCTGTTCTACCAGGACACGTCCGGGCACTGGACCGGGATTCTGGATCAGCTACCGGAGGTCGACGTGGCCATCCTGGCCGCCGCGGGCCGTGGCAACATCGACGGGGAACCCATCCAGGGATCCCTCGCCCAGTTTGTGGTCCGACAGGCGGAGCTGCTCACTCCGAAACGGGTCATCCTCGGCCACCACGACAACTGGTTGCCCGGGTTCTCGGTCGATACGAACGTGGCCCCCATCCGGGATGCGCTGCAGACAGCGCTGCCGAACACCGATCTGCTGGAGCCGGGCTACGTCGACGGCACCGCACTGTTCGGCTAGCCGCCGATCGGCCGGGCCCCGGGAGGTCAGCTGACCGGGTCTGCCGGTTGGGGCACACCACCCAGCACCGTGCCCCACACACCGATGTCCTTGATCGACTCCGGAGCGACGGTCAGCGGATCGTCCTCCAGCACGGCGAAGTCCGCAAGCTTGCCCGCCTCGATGCTGCCGATCTCCTGATCCATCTTGAGCTGGAAGGCCGCGCCGAGGGTCGCCCCGTGCAGCGCCGCCTCGGCGCTGATCCGCTCCTCAGGGCCGAGCACCCGACCGGTCGCCGTCAGCCGGTTGACCGCGCACCACATGGTGTGGAGGTGGCCCATCGGTGTCACCGGCGCGTCGCAGTGGAAGGAGAACGACACACCCTCACGAAGGGCGGTACCGCAGGCGTCCATGCCGCCGGCCCGCTCCGGACCGACCGTGATGTCGTGGTGCTGGTCGCCCCAGTAGAAGATGTGGTTGCTGAAGATGTTGGCGCACATGCCCAACGCCGCCATGCGCTTGTACTGCGCTTTGGTGGTCAGCTGGCAGTGCTGCACGGTATGGCGGTGATCCCAGCGGGGATGGCGCTCCAGTACCTCCTCGACGGCGGAGATGAACACCTCCGACGCCTCGTCGCCGTTGCAGTGGGCGTGGACCGTAAGTCCGGCGAGGTGGAACGCCTCGACAACGTCCGCCACCTGGTCCGGAGCCAGCAGCCAAAGGCCGTTCCCCGGATGCCCGTCCGGCGCGTCGTAGTAGTGGGGCCAGCTGATCCGGGCGGTGAACCCCTGGATCGAACCGTCGAGCACGATCTTGACGATGCCGAACCACAACTTCTCGGTGGTCTGCCCTTTCAGCTCGGCGGCGATGGCCGCCAGCTCGGCCGGATCGCTCAGCCCGCCCATCATCGACGACATGGCGACCATCACCCTCGTCGGATACTCGGCGTCGTCGGTCACGGCCCGCCACCGTTCGACCTGAGCGGGGTCGGACAGCTGACTGGTGCCGAGGTCGGTGATCAGGGTGGCGCCGGTGTTACGGGCCTCCCTGGCGTAGTTCCACATGGACTCCGCGGTCCCCATCGCCAGGTTCAAGCGCACGAACGCATCTCCGGCAAGCCGCATCGCCGCCGGTTCCTGAAGTTCCCCGTCCGGGTTGCCGTGCTCGTCAAGCGAGATGCCGGGCGTCGGGTCGTCGGCGGTGATCTCCGAGCGCCGCAGCATGGCGGTGTTGACGGTCGCCAGATGGCCGCTGGCGTGATGGACGAAGATCGGACGGGACTCGCTGACACGGTCGAGGTGCCGGGCGAGCATTCGTTCGCCCGGGAAGTAGATCGGGTCGAGGCCCCACGCCAGGAGTGGCTCGTTCGGATCGTCCATGGCGGTCTCGACCTCAACAAGCCGATCCAACACCGCCTCAATCGACTGGCAGCCGGTCCACAGCTTGCCGTCGGCCCCTCGACGGTCGAAGTATCCGAGGTAGGGCATGGTCCACATGCCGCCGGCCATGACGTGGCTGTGGGCCTCGACGAACCCGGGGGTCAGGACGTGCTCGGCGAACCGGTCGTCGACGTTGGCATCCCCCCAGGCCAGCAGCTCCTCAACGGTGCCGACACCGAGGATCCGATCGCCGCGGACCGCAACCGCCTCCGCAGTCGGAGTTGCCGGGTTCATGGTGATGACCCGCCGGGCCCGATACACGGTGGTCTCTTCGGCAACTTGTTTCCTGATCACGCGTTGGCCATCTCCCACATCGCATCGACGCAGCGCCGACGCCCTGTCGCCAAGCTACCGGGCCGTCAGGTGGCGTTGCGAATAGCCGTAGATGCATTTAACACAAAAGAGCAGAGGGCTTGTTGATCGGTTTTCGAGACCACTGATAGTGTCGCCACCATCACGGCCGACCACTGGCCGAGAAAACAGGGAGAGAAAAATGAAGAGATGGCGCACACTCTTGGCCTTGCTTTTCGCGCTCGGCCTCTTCGCTGCGGCTTGCGGTAGCGACGGTGATGACGACGCCTCGGATACCGGCGGTGACTCGGTCGAGGCCGACGACGGTGGCGGGGACGATTCCGGTGACGACGGAGGCGACGACGGCTCCGATGACGGTGGAGACGAGGAGGCGGCCGCTTCGTCCGACGGGCCGGTCGACGGTGGCACCATCACCTTCGCCTTCACCAGCGGTATCCGCCACCTGAACGGCACGGTCCAGTCCGGGTACGCCACCGCGGTGCCGGGCACCCAGGTGAACGCGAGCCCGCTGCTGCTGGACACCGACTACAACCCGCAGCCGTACCTGGCCGAGAGCTGGGAAATCTCCGACGACGGGCTGACGGTGACGCTCAACCTGCGGGACGGTGCGGTGTTCCATGACGGCGAGGCGATCACGTCGGAGGACGTGGCGTTCTCCATCCTGACCTCACAGGCCAACCACCCGTTCAAGCCGATGTTCGCCCCGGTTGAGTCGGTTGACTCCTCGGATCCGCTCACGGCGGTCATCACCCTCAGCGAGCCGCACCCGGCCATCCTGACCGCGATGTCACCCGGGCTGCTGCCGATCATTCCAGAGCACATCTTCAACGACGGCCAGGACATGCAGACCCATCCCCGCAACGGCGGTGACGACTTCATCGGTTCCGGCCCGTTCCGGGTTGTCGAGTACGACGCGGCGGAGCTGATCCGGCTGGAGAAGTTCGACGACTTCTTCATCGACGGTCGGCCATACCTGGACGAGATCATCATCGACATCGTCCCCGATCCCAACACGCTGATCCTGGGTGTGGAGAACGGCGACTACGACATGGCA
Organism: Actinomycetota bacterium; assembly: GCA_039029335.1. Lineage (GTDB taxonomy): Bacteria > Actinomycetota > Acidimicrobiia > Acidimicrobiales > SZUA-35 > JAHELU01. Next base: position 11,217 of record JBCCGJ010000043.1, read on the forward strand.
TCGCTGCCCGCGGCCAACGTGGAGCAGTACCGAAACGACGATCGATTCGTCGTCGAGGCCAAGGGTCACGAGGCCATCGGCCAGATCGACTGGCTGTTCCTCAACACCCGCAGCGAAGCGCTCTCGACGCCGCAGGCCCGCCAGGCGATCGCCCTGGCAATCGACCAGCAGGGCTGGCGGGACATCGTCGAGCTTGGTACCAGCAGCCCGAACATCACCGGCATCCAGAACGCCAGCCCGTTCTACAATGCCGGCGCCACCAACTACGACGAGCGTGACGTTGATCGGGCCATCGAGCTGCTGACCGAGGTCGGCCTGGAAGGTGGATTCGAACTGGACATGCCGGCAACGCCGGGCAAGATGCTGCAGACGTCGGAGTACGTGAAACAGAACCTGGAGGACATCGGCGTCACGGTCAACATTCGCCAGCTTCCTGACTTCCCGACCTGGGCAGCAGAGGTGGCCGGTGGTACCTACGACCTGACCTGGACCCAGGTGTGGAACTGGGGTGACCCGGTGATCGGTGTGCACCGCAGCTACAACTGTGACAACCGGATCGAACCGCCGGGTGTGATCTGGTCGAACAACAGCTGGTACTGCAACGAGGACGTCGACGCCCTGCTGGAGACCGCAGGCTCAACGTTCGACAACGACGAGCGGCAGGCCGCCTACTTCGAGGCATCGGAGCTGATCAACCAGGACGTGCCGGTGGTCTACCTCGGCAAGCCGGACTGGTACCAGATCCGGACCCCTCGGGTCCAGAACCCACCCACCGGTGTCTGGGGCTTCATGAGCCCATGGCACGAAGTCTGGCTGTCCGAGTAAGAGGCGGCCGGAGTTCGGTGAAGGGTCGTAGGACGTGAAAGCGATAGCGGCCAGGATCGCCCAGGCATTGGGTCTGATCCTGGCCGTCATCGTGTTGAACTTCGTCCTGATCCACATCGCCCCCGGGGATGCAGCCACGGCCATCGCAGGCGACCAGTCGGCGTCTGACCCGGAGGTCATTGAGGAAATCCGGGCCCAGTACGGCCTCGATGAGCCGTTCATCGTGCAGCTCGGCACCTACATCGGCAACGTCCTGCAGGGTGACCTGGGGGACTCGATCTGGTTCAACGAGCCGGTGACCGACCTGCTGCTGGAACGGATCTGGCCGACGGTGCTCCTCTCGGCCGCCGCGCTGACGTTTGCGGTGATCCTCGGGGTGACCATCGGGACCATAGCCGCCAGGCGTCCGGAGAGCCTCGTCAGCCATGCGGTGACGGTCCTGGCCCTGGTCGGGTTTGCCATGCCGGCGTTCTGGACCGGGTTGTTGCTGCTGATCCTCATCGGCATCAATTTCGACTTTTTCCCGGTGTCGGGCTACCGCTCCCTCGACTTCGAAGGCAACTGGCTTCAGGCGTGGCTGGACACCGGTCAGCACCTGATCCTGCCCGCGTTGACCCTCGGCATCATCTACCTCGCGCAGTACAGCCGATTGTCGCGGGCCTCGATGCTGGAGGTGCTGGAATCCGACTACGTCCGGACCGCCCGGGCCAAGGGCTTGAGCGAACGGTCCGTCACCTTCAAACACGGGTTGCGGAACGGGATCATCCCGGTGGTGACCATCCTGGGTCTGCAGTTCGGTGCGGTGTTGTCCGGGGCGATCCTGGTGGAGAGCGTGTTCGCCTGGCCCGGCCTTGGCCGTCTGGCGTTCGAAGCGGTGACCAGGCGGGACACCCCGGTACTGCTCGGCGTTCTGCTGTTGGTGTCCATCGCGGTCATCGTGGCCAACCTGTTGACCGATCTGGTCTACCGGTTCATCGATCCGCGGATCCGCGTTTCGGGAGGAACAAATGGCTGAGGTCTTTGTTGACCAGCCGGCGGCGGCCGCCGGTGGCGGTCAGGCATGGCGACTGTTCGTCAGGAACCGAGCCGCGGTGTTCGGGCTGATCCTGCTGATCGGCATCTTTGTCATGACCTTCATCGTGCCGATCTGGTACGTAAAGGACCCCGGTGATCTGGTGGCCCGGCCGCATCTGCGGCCCGGGTCCGACGGTGCGCCGTTCCTCGGCACCGACAACCTGGGCCGGGATCTCCTGGCCATCATCATCTACGGCGGCCGGACAACGCTGCGGGTGGCGGCCGGCGCGGCGTTGATCATCGTCACCGTCGGTGTGACCATCGGTTCGCTGGCCGGCTACTACGGCCGCTGGGTGGACGCCGCGCTGATGCGCTTCACCGAGTTCTTCCAGGTGCTACCCGGGCTGCTGTTCGCCGTGGTGGTCGTCGCCCTGTTCAACCCGTCCTTCTGGACCATCACCATCGCCATCGGCTCCATCGCCTGGCCCGGCATCGCCCGACTCACCAGGGCGGAGTTCCTGCGGTTGAAGAACCTGGAGTTCGTAAAGGCGGCGAGGGCCATCGGGGCCAGCGATTTCCGCATCATCACCCGGGTCATCCTGCCGAACGCCATGCCGACGTTGATCGTCTCCACAACGCTGATCATGGGTTCCGCGATCCTGTTCGAGGCCGGGCTGGCGTTTCTGGGCCTGGCGGATGTGAACAACGCGTCGTGGGGCCTGGCGATCGGGCGGAGCAAGGACTTCTTCACGATCAACTGGTGGGCGGTCACGTTCCCCGGGCTGGCCATCTTCGCCACGGTCCTCGGGCTCAGTCTCGTCGGCGACGGCCTGCAGGACGCGTTCAATCCGAAACTGCGGGGCCGCTGATGGCCGTCGGTTCACCACCCTCCGACAGCCCGCTGCTGTCGGTCCAGGATCTCACGGTCACCTTTGACGAGTTCACCGCGGTCGACGGGGTCTCGTTCGACCTGCACGAGGGCCAGACCCTGGCCGTCGTCGGGGAGTCCGGGTCCGGCAAGTCGGTCACCGCGCTTTCGATCATGCGGCTGGTCGAGCTCGGTACCCGGGCCAAGATCACCAACGGCAGCATCCTGTTCCGCCAGGCCGACGGGTCCGTGGTGGACCTGGTGACCGAGTCGGAGCAGGCCATGCGGCGGATCCGCGGCAATCGGATCTCCATGATCTTCCAGGAGCCGCTGACCAGTCTGAACCCGGTCTATACCGTGGGCAACCAGGTGGCGGAGGCGGTGATGCTCCACCAGGGACTGGGCAAAACGGAGGCGTGGGCCCGGGCGCTGGAGATGTTCGACCTTGTCCGCATCCCCGAGGGAAAACGGCGGCTCAAGGAGTACCCCCATCAGATGTCCGGGGGTATGCGGCAACGGGTGATGATCGCCATGGCCCTGTCCTGCGACCCGACCATCCTCATCTCCGACGAACCGACCACCGCCCTCGACGACACCATCCAGGCCCAGATCCAGGGACTCATGGCCGAACTGCAGGACGAGACAAACGCCGCGGTGATCATCATCACCCATGACATGGGGGTGGTGGCCGAGGTGGCCGACGACGTTGTTGTCATGAACCGATCAAAGGTGGTTGAGCAGGGGTCGGTCTACGACGTCTTCGAGAATCCCGCCGAGCCCTACACCCAGGCCCTGTTGGCCTCGGTGCCCCGCCTGGGTTCCATGGCCGGCCGGTCGGAACCGGCCAGATTCGACCTGGTCGGTGACGCATGACCGATCAGCGGACCAGCGCAACCGCGACAGGAGGTGTCGACGGCACCGGCGACCCGCTGGTGTCCGTGACCGACCTCTGCAAGGTGTTCCCGGTGGCCGACCGGCACAAGATCCATGCGGTCGAGCATGTATCGCTCGAGCTGGGGCGAGGGGAGACCCTGGCGGTTGTGGGGGAGAGCGGCTGCGGAAAGTCGACGCTCGCCCATCTCATCATCCGGCTGCTCGATCCGACTGCGGGCCGCATCGAGGTTGACGGTGAGGACATCACCAAGCTCTCCGGCCGGGCCATGCGGGCCCACAGGCAGAAGATGCAGATCATCTTCCAGGACCCGTTCGCCAGCCTCGACCCCCGCCGGACCGTCGGCAAGGCCGTTGCCGAACCACTCCGGGTGCACAAGCTCTCCTCGGGTTCGGAGCTGGATGACCGAGTCGGGGACCTGTTCGAGCGGGTCGGTCTGGAACGCAGTCACACCGCCCAGTTCCCCCATCAGTTCTCCGGCGGTCAGCGCCAGCGGATCTGCATCGCGAGGGCGCTCGCCCTGCAACCCCGGCTGGTGATCGCCGATGAGGCGGTCTCGGCGCTCGACGTGTCCATCCAGGCCCAGGTCATCAACCTGATGATGGACCTCCAGGAGGAGCTGGGCCTCAGCTACCTGTTCATCAGCCACGACCTGGCGGTGGTCGAGCGGATCAGCCACCGGGTTGCGGTCATGTACCTGGGGCAGGTCGTCGAAATCGGGCCACGCTCGGCCATCTTCGAGAACCCCCAGCACTCCTACACAAAACGACTGTTGGACGCCGTACCCATCGCCGATCCCCGGCAGCGTCGCGATCGACCGCTGCTGACCAGCGAGATCCCCAGCCCCCGGTGGGGTCCCGGCGAAGCACCGGAGCGGGTGGAACTGGTCGAGGTTGAACCCGGCCACTTCGTCGGTGTCGAGTAGAACATCGATCCGAGCGCTGACCGGCGGGCTCCTGGCGTTCGGCCTTGTGGCGGCCGGGTGTTCCGCTGGCGACTCCGACTCCGAGGCCGACCGGCAGGCGTTCTGTACCGAGGCCGAAGCGTTCCTGCTCGATGACTCCGTCACCAGGGCCTCCAACTTCAGCGAGACATTCTTTGCCGACGTCGATCAGCGGCTCGGGGCACTCGAGGACACCGCACCAGACGATGTCCTGGCCGACGTTGTCGACCTGCGGGCCGGTTTCGCCCAGAGCGACACCATCTTCGCCGAGTTCGACTATGACCTGACCGATCCGTCCCTGGTCCCGGCCCTCGAGCGGATCGATCAGGCGTCGATGCTGGCCGCCACGGAGAACATCGAGGCATACCTGGTCTCCGACTGCGGTCTGGTCACGCCCGACCCGGACGCCGGACCCGGCCCGATCGATGAGGCGGCGGTTGCGGACATCATGACCGCGTTCGGCATCAACCGGGATCTTGCCGAGTGCATCTATCGGGATCTGGGTGACGTGGCCAATATCGATTCGGCGGAGCTGACCCCGGAGCTGCTCACAACGCCGGTGTGCGGCACAACGTTGCTCGGTCTGCTCAACGGCACCGGCTGACCCTCCGTCGGATGGATCGTCAACGGCCCGAGCCTGCCCCGCTGGCGCGCCACCCGTAAGGTTTCCAAAAGGGTGGTGCGTCACGGTGACGGACATGACAACTACACCCGCACCCCTGAAGCACGTCCGGAGACTGTGTTGCGTCCTGATCACCGGTCTGGCCGTCGCCCTGGTCACAACAAGCTGTTCCCGCGACACCGGCCCGACCGACGTCGAGATCACTGCCCGGGACTACTCCTACGAGGGAGTCCCCGAAACGATGGCCGCCGGGAGCTCGATCATCCTCCGGAACGAGAGCGCAGTTGAGGCCCACGAGATCGTTGCCGTTCGCCTGGCCGACGATGAGGAGCGAAGCGCGGCCGAGATCGCTCAGCTCCCCCCGGACGAGTTGCAGGCGGTTCTTGTCCCACCCACCGCGGTGATTCTGGCCGGACCGGATGAGGAGGGGCAGGCCGTGGTCGGCTCTGCCACATTGGATCAGCCCGGCCGGTACGTGTTCTTCTGTCTGATCCCGACGGAGGCGGATCCCGATGCCTATCTGGAAGCGGCGGCCACGTCCGATGGCCCGCCGGACGTCCCCGGCGGCCCGCCGCACTTCGTGCAGGGCATGTGGGCGGAGGTTGAGGTCACCGAGTAGCCGTGCGGCCGCCTGACTGTTCGCTCTTCTCTCCTTGAGCGGGCGGGCGGCGACTCACCCGGTCCCGAGGTGCTCGGTCAGCCAGTTGTCGTCGATCGCCCCGGTCAGGCCGATCAGGACCAGCTGGGACACCGCACCGTCAGGCAGGGGACCGTGGAGAAGCAGATTCCAGCGGCGGCCGACCCGCTGGAGCAGCATCAGCTTGTCCGGCCGGTCGTCCACCATGAGTATGCCTTTTGCTCGCATCACCGAATCCGGAAGGGCTGTCATCACGGCCTCGATCTGCGCCCGGGACAGGGGAGACGAACCTTCCCAGGTCCAGCTGTCGAACACGTCGTGGTCGTGACGCCCATGGTGCTCGTGGGCACCGGACCGCTGGGCCGGCGACTCGTGAGGCGGTCGGCCGAACAGGATCTCGGGCGACACCTCACCGTTCACCGCACCGACCACCAGTGCATCCGGGTTCTGCTCGGTCACCCACGCCGTGACGTTCTCCGCGGCGTCATCGTCGAGCAGGTCGAGCTTGTTGACCACCATGATGTGGCCGGCAGCGATCTGACTGCGGACCGTGTCCCCCACGTACTTGTCACCGGCCCTGGTCCGCACCGTCTCCCCGTCGACGACAACCACCACCGCATCGAGGAAGAACCCGGGGCCGTGCCCATAGGCCGCCACCGATGCCGGATCGGCCACGCCGCTGGCCTCGATGACCAGCCGCTCCGGCTGCTGCTCCAGCTCGGAGATGGTGTTCATGGCCGCCGCCAGTCCGTCGACGAGGCTGCAGCAGATGCAGCCGTTTGCCAGCTCCATCGTGTCCCCGTCCTGGCTGGCGATCAGCTCCGCATCGATGTTGACGTCCCCGAAGTCGTTCACCAGGACCGCAACCCGGCTGTCCGCGGTCCGCAGGACGTAATTGACCAGCGTGGTTTTGCCGGCACCCAGATACCCGCCGATGACCGTTACCGCCGTCTTCTTGTCAACGTCCACGTCGTGCACCCCGTTCCCCGGCTCCCTCCTTGGGCCGCAGCCTGGGACGGCACCCGGCCCGGCTGCTAGTTTCGGCCGGACCACACCACGGAGGGGAACCAATGACGACCGTATCACCCCGGTCCAGTTCGGACGGCGGCCGGACGACGATCTTTACCGCGGACCGGATCATCACGATGAACCCGGCCAACCCGTCCGGCGAAGCGGTGGCTGTTCGGGACGGCCGCGTACTCGGGGTCGGCCCGGTTGACCAGCTCCGGGGCTGGGGTCCGGCCGAGGTGGACCGGAGCTTCGAGGGAAAGGTGCTGCTGCCGGGCTTTGTCGAGGCGCACTGCCACGCCGGTACGGGCGCCGTGTGGACCAATCCGTATGTCGGGTTCTTTCCCCGCCGCGCCCCGGACGGGGTGGTGTGGGACGGCTGTCCGGACGTCGATTCCGTAATCGATCGACTGCGCCGGATCGACCAGCAGATGCGGGACGCCGGCGCACCGGAGGATGAACTGATTTACGCCTGGGGTCTCGATCCGCTCTACTTCGAAGGCGCGGGTGACGGCAACGCTCGTATGTCCGCCGCCGACCTGGACCGGGCGTCGCTGACCAGGCCGATCTACGTCCACCACGTCAGCGGGCACTTGGCGACGGTCAACACCGCCCTGCTCGAGCGGGAGGACATCACCGCGGATGCAACCACTCCCGGTGTGGCCCGGCGGGCCGACGGTCACCCGAATGGTGAACTTCAGGAACCAGCCGCAATGCAGTTGGCAACCGAAGCGTTCGCCAGGGCCATGGCGATGCGGGACACCGCGGAGGGACTGTGGAACTTCGGGTACGAAGCCCGCAATGCCGGCCACACCACGGTGATCGATCTGGCAAGTGGTCCGTTGGACGACGATTCGAATCGGTTGTGGTCCTCCGTTGTCGAGGATCCCGCGTTCCCGGCCCGGGTGATGCGGGCGTCGTCACTGCCCCGCCACCAGGCTGCGGACGCGGTAGATCTGGCGGCGGTTGCGGCAGGACTGCGCTCGACGGACAAGCTGCGATACGGCGTGGTCAAGCTGTTCCTGGACGGTTCCATCCAGGGCTTCACCGCCCGCGTCAGTTGGCCGTTCTATTTCGATCCACCGCCGGACAGCCACGAGAACGGGATCTGGCTGACCACGCCGGACCAGATGGCGGACATCGTCGAGCCGTTCCACCGAGCCGGCCTGACCGTGCATTGCCACTGCAACGGCGACCAGGCCACCGAGGTCTTCCTGGACGCCATCGAGACGGTCCTGGAACGCCATCCGCGGTGGGATCACCGCCACACGGTGCAGCACTGTCAGATGACCACCCCGGCCCAATACCGACGGATGGCGGCCCTCGGTATGTGCGCCAACATCTTCAGCAACCACATCTTCTACTGGGGCGATCTGCATCGGGACCGGACGATCGGCCCGGAGCGAGCCGCCGGCATGGATGCCGCCGCAAACGCGCTGGCGGAGGGGGTGTCGTTCTCCATCCACTCCGACGCGCCGGTGACCCCGCTGGGCCACCTCCACCCGATGTGGTGCGCGGTGAACCGCGTCACCGCATCCGGCCAGGTCCTCGGGCCCCACCAGCGGATCGCGGTTGCGGACGCCCTCCACGCCGCGACCATCGGTGCCGCCCATCAGATCAAGATGGACCACGATGTCGGCAGCATCGAGGCCGGCAAGTTCGCCGACTTCGCCGTTCTGGACGACGACCCGCTCACCGTTGACCCGATGGCCATCAAGGACATCGGTGTGTGGGGCACGGTTCTCGGTGGTGTGCTGTTCCCCGCTGACGACTGACGGCTGAGGACTGACGGCTCCGCCCTGGACCGGTGACCGGCGGGGCCGATCCGTTCGGCCGCAAACCCGTTGCATCGCCTCTCACCTAGGTGCGACGATGGACCGCCGGCGACCGGAAGGACCCAGATGAGCGACGTGACCACCCTTGACGAGATCAAACGATTCAGCGCGGCGCTCAGCCCCTGGGCGCATCTGGCCACGGTCGGGTCGGACGACGAGCCTGACGTTGTGCCCGTCCACCCGTGTTGGGAGGGCGACGTGCTGTGGACCATGCTCGGCACCGGATCGGTCAAGGCCAGAAACGTCGCCCACAACAACCGGGTGGCCCTGCACTGGCAGGTGACCGAGGTGGGGGACGGCGTCGAGATCTGGGGGACGGCCCAGCTGTTCGACGACGTGGAGACCAAGCGTCGCCTCTGGGACGACGTCTTCGACTACGACCTCTCTGCGTTCGCTCCCGGTGGGCCGGACAACTCACCGGGCACCGGTTTCCTGGCCATCACCCCGACCAGGGCGCTGCTGCTCAAGCAGTACGGCATGGGCGGCATGCAGCGCTGGACAGCCGGGTAGCCGCACCGCCGAGACCCTGCCGGTGCTGCCGGTGGGTTGAAAATCGCCACACCGGCAAGTGGCATTCCGTATCCTCGGTCCGGTGAGCGGCCCGTCGACCAGTCCGGACACCGCCGGCCGGGTCAGCCGTGCGGTTCGCACCCGGATGTACGCCATGGCCTGGGTCGACGAGTTCGGGCCGCTGTACGCGCTGTACACGCTCTGGTTCAATGACAACGGGATAACGACCGCTCAGATCTCCATCGTCTTCCTGGTGTGGGCCGCGGTGGCCATCGTCCTGGAGATACCGAGCGGTGCGGTCGCCGACCTCATGGACCGTCGGGTTCTGTTGGCCGCCGCATTTGTCCTCCGGGCGGTCGGCATCGGAATCTGGTTGGTTTTTCCGACCTTCGCCGGGGCGCTGGTCGGTGCGCTGCTGTGGGCGACCCACTCGGCGCTCGCCAGCGGAACCTGGGAGGCGCTGATCCACGACGAGCTCGAGGAACTGGGTGAGGCGTCCACCTATGCAACGGTCCTGGCCAGGATGGAGCAGTTCTCCGACCTCGGGATCGCAGCCGGGACCGTTGCCGCATTCGGTCTACTCCGGGTCGGGGCGTCGATTCTGGCGCTCGGTTGGTTCACCGTCGCTCTGCACGCCATCACGATCGCCCTCGTGCTCTCGCTGCCGGCAGTCGATCGACGGGGCGCCAACGGTCCCGCGGAGACCGTTGGCCAGGCGGTCACCGACTGGTGGCGCACCCTGACCGACGGCGTGCGGGAGGCCGCCGGGAACGCGGTCGTGGCCAGACTGGTCGTGCTCGGTGCGTTCGTCGAGGGATTGTTCGTGTTCGACGAGTACGTACCGCTGCTCGGTCGAGATCGGGGAGCGGCGGACAGTATCGTCCCGTTTCTGGTGCTCGTGGTGTGGGTCGGTCGACTGATCGGGTCCGAGCTGGTCGCCAGACGCCCCGACCTCGGCCGAGCCCCGGTGTCGGCGATGCTCGTCGTTGGTGTCGGCGCCATGTTCGCCGGGCTGCTGGCCGACTCGATCGTCGCCCTTGCGCTGATCGGTTTCGGCTACTTCGCGCTGCAGGCCCTCTGGCTGATAAGCGGGGCCCGGCTCCAGGAGCAGCTTTCTCCGGAGCGGCGAGCCACCGTCACCAGCATTCGAGGGTTCGGCGGCGGAGTGGTCAACACGGCGGCGTTTCTGCTGATCGCGGTGATGGCGAACGGCGACGACCCCCAGCCTGGGCTGCTGATCGCGCTCGGAGCCCTCCTCACGGTGGCGGTGGCGGCTCGGTTCCTCCTGCCCGCCCGGTCTGTGCTCACCACAGAGGCGAACCCCACCTGAACGCAGGCCCGGATCGGCGTGTGCCGTCGGGCCGGGGGTCTGGGTGCAATGACCCGGCGGTCCCAAAAAGGCCATCGGCAGCGCTACCTTCTATGACGGGAACATCAGCAGGCTCGTTAACCGGCTCGGCGCCGTCCGGGCGGGACGGAGTACCCCTCATGGAACGACCAACCACATCGGTCATCATCTGTGCGCACACCATGGAGCGCCTGGATGACATCCGGGCCGCCGTTGCGTCCGTCGAGGCCCAGACCCGGCAACCGGACGAGCTGCTCCTGGTCATCGACTACAACCAGGAGTTGATGGACGCCGTGGCCGACCTTGGCCATAAGGTGGTGGCCAACAACGACAAGAAGGGTCTCTCCGGCGCCAGGAACACCGGGACCGAGCTGGCCAGCTCGGAGATCGTCGCCTACCTGGACGACGATGCAACGGCCGAGCCAGAGTGGCTTGAGCACCTGGTCAGCCCCTTTGAAGACTCGACGGTCGTTGCGGTCGGGGGTTGGGCGATTCCCAACTGGGACACGGCGGCGCCTGCGTGGTTCCCGCCGGAGTACAACTGGGTTGTCGGCTGCAGTCACCGTGGTCTCCCGGAGGAGCGAGCGGAGGTCCGCAACGTGATCGGCTGCAACATGGCCTTCCGGAGACAGGCGGTCATCGACCTCGGCGGGTTCGACGTCGGCCTCGGCCGAACGGCGTCCCGCCCGCTCGGGTGCGAGGAGACGGAGCTCTGCATCCGGCTCCGACAGGCCGACGATGAGGCCAAGATCGTTCTGGAGCCGAAGGCCCGGATCCACCATCGGGTGCCGGCAGCAAGGACAACCTGGCGGTACTTCTACGACCGCTGCCGGGCCGAGGGCAATTCCAAGGCCTACGTCGTCGGACTTGTCGGCTCGGACGACGGGCTCTCCTCCGAGCGGTCCTACGCAACGTCGGTTCTGCCAAAGGCGTTCTTCGCCGCACTGGCCTCCACCGTCCGCAGTCCGATCGCCGGGCCGCAGCGTGCGCTGGCCATCGGTGGTGGGCTCCTGGCAACCGCCGGCGGTTACGTCGAGATGAAACTGCGTTCCAGAAACGACTGAGTGGTTGCTACTCTTCGGCAATGACTGACACCTCGGCGAGGACCACATCGGCAGGCGGCGAGACCGACGCCACTCCCGATGCCATCGACGCCCGACTGCTGGCGCCGGCCAGAACCGCGGAACCGGATCTGGCTGACTTCGAGACCATCGTCGAACGGACCACCGATCGGGCGGACTATCCGTTTGCGTCGGACGTGTCGCACAACGTGGTGGTCTACGACGCCGACCACCTGCGTACCACGCTCCAGGGTGCCGATCCTCTTGAACAGACCCGGGCGGTCCTTGACGAGCTGGAGCGGGTGTTCCGGACCGGTCCCGGCATCGCCGTGTTCCGTGGTGCGTTCACCACCGACCAGACCGGGCGGATCTCCGAGGTCTTTCGAGAGATCATCACCGAAGAACGGGAGACCATCACCGGCAAGGGCGATCACTTCGCCAAGCCGGGGGCGAACGACCGCGTCTGGAACGCGCTGGAAAAGCTGGCGCTCCGGGATCCCGACGGATTTGTCGACTACTACAGCAACGACATGTTGGCCCTGGCCTCCGCCGCCTGGCTCGGCCCCGACTACCAGGTCACCTCCCAGGTCAACGTGGTCAACCCCGGTGGAGAGGCCCAGCAACCGCACCGGGACTATCACCTCGGGTTCATGACAAGCGAACAGGCGGCCCGATTTCCCCGTACCGCCCAGGAACTGTCCCCGATGCTGACCCTGCAGGGTGCGGTCGCCCACTGCGATATGCCGGTCGAGACCGGTCCGACGCTCTACCTTCCGTACTCCCACCGGTATCCACTGGGGTACCTGGCCTGGCGGCGGCCGGAGTTCATCGACTACTTCGACCACCATCGGCAGCAACTTCCGCTGACCGACGGCGATGCGATCTTCTTCAATCCGGCGGTGTTCCACGCTGCGGGCAGCAACGTCACCGCCACGGTCCGGAGGATGGCCAACCTGCTCCAAATCTCGTCGGCAATGGGCCGAGCGTTGGAATACGTCAACCGTCGGGCGATGTGTGTGGCGCTCTACCCGGCCATCCGCCGGGCGATCACCTCGGGTATGGGCCCGGCCGACATCGAACGGGTCATCGCCGCGTCCGCCGAGGGTTACCCGTTCCCGACAGACCTTGACCGTGACCAACCGGTCGGGGGTCTTGTCCCGCCGTCTCAGGCCGACCTGGTCCGCCAGGCCGTCCGGGAG